>MENB01000167.1:6475-17396 GCA_001768125.1 Armatimonadetes bacterium RBG_19FT_COMBO_69_19 | reverse complement strand
TCGCCGTTCTACTCGCCCTGCCTGGCCGCGGCCTGCGAACACCCCTTGGCCGTGGTGCTCGGCCCCTGGTGGCGGCTCACGCCGTCGCTGCTCATCGTGTGGGTGCCGCTGGGCTTCCGGCTCTCCTGCTACTACGCGCGCAAGATCTACTACCGCTCGGTCTTCTGGGCGCCCCCCGCCTGCGCGGTCCGGGACCGCCCGGCGGGCTATGCCGGCGAGTCGCGCTTCCCGTGGGTGCTGCAGAACATCCACCGGTACTTCTTCTGGCTGATCCTACCGATCGTCATCATCCACTGGTACGATGTCGCCCTTGCCTTCCGGTTCGCGGACGGCTGGGGCCTCGGTGTGGGGACGCTGGTCATGGTCGCCGACGCCACCTTCCTCTCGCTGTACACCTTCAGCTGCCACGCCTGCCGGCACATCTGCGGCGGCCACGTGAACACGTTCTCGCGCGCCCCCGTGCGCCGGGCCCTGTGGCAGTGGGTGAGCCGGATCAACCTCTCGCACGGCGTGTGGTTCTGGCTGGCGCTCGGCACGATCATCCTGGCCGACCTGTACGTCTACCTCCTATCGCTGGGCACCATCGTCGACCTGAGGGTGTTCTGATGGCGACCCCCTACACCGCGCACGAGTACGACGTCATCGTCATCGGGGCCGGCGGGGCCGGACTGCGCGCGGCGATCGAGTCGGCCGCGCAGGGCGCGCGCACCGCGCTCATCTGCAAGTCGCTGCTCGGCAAGGCGCACACGGTGATGGCCGAGGGCGGGGCCGCCGCAGCGCTCGGCAACGTCTGGCCCGAGGACAGCTGGAAGGTCCACTTCCGCGACACGATGCGGGGCGGGAAGCTCATCAACAACTGGCGGATGGCCGAGATCTTCGCCAAGGAAGCGCCGGATCGTATCCTCGAGCTCGAGGAGTGGGGCGCGGTTTTCGACCGCACCAAAGACGGCCTGATCTCGCAGCGCGACTTCGGCGGGCACCGCTACGCACGGCTGGCCCACGTCGGCGACCGCACCGGCCTCGAGATCATCCGCACGCTGCAGTACAAGCTGATCTACATGGGCGTGGACGTCTTCATGGAGTGCACGATCACGCGGCTGCTCACCGATGCCGGCCGCATCGCCGCCGCCTTCGGCTACCGGCGCGACACGGGCGAGTTTCAGCTCTTCACGACGAAGGCGGCCGTCCTCGCCACCGGGGGGTTCGGCAAGGTCTGGAAGTACACGTCGATGTCCTGGGAGTCCACCGGCGACGGGATCGCCCTCGCCCTGGATGCGGGGGCGGACCTCATCGACATGGAGATGGTGCAGTTCCATCCGACCGGGATGGTGTGGCCGCCGGGGGCGCGCGGCATCCTCGTCACCGAGGGCGTGCGCGGGGACGGCGGGGTGCTGCGCAACTCACAGGGCCGCCGGTTCATGTTCGACCACATCCCGGAGTTCTTCAAGGCGGAGACGGCGGACTCGGAAGCCGAGGCCGACCGGTGGTACACGGACAAGAAAGACAACCGCCGCCCGCCGGAACTGCTGCCGCGCGATGAGGTGACGCGCGCGATCCACGCGGAGGTGAAGGCCGGACGCGGCAGCCCGCACGGCGGCGTCTTCCTCGACATCGCCACGCGGCGCAGCGCGGAGGACATCCGGAAGCGCCTGCCCTCGATGTATCACCAGTTCAAGGAACTGGCCGGGGTGGACATCACGAAAGATCCGATGGAAGTCTATCCCACCTGCCACTACAGCATGGGCGGCATCCGGGTCGACGCGGAGACGCAGGCCGCCACCGTCCCGGGGCTGTTCGCCGCCGGGGAGATCGCGGGCGGGCTGCACGGCGCGAACCGGCTCGGCGGGAACTCGATGACCGACATCCTCGTCTTCGGACGGCTGGCCGGGCTGCACGCCGCCCGGTACGCGAAGAGCGTCTCGGCCTCACCCGCACCGGCCACCGAGCAGATCGAGGATGCGGCGCGCGAGATGCAGGCGCCCTTTACGGCGCGGGGCGGGGAGAGCCCCTTTGCGGTCCAGGCCGACCTGCAGGAGGCGATGCAGGAGCATGTCGGGATCTATCGGGACGAGGCGGGCCTGCGCCGGGGCCTGGCGAAGGTCGAGGCGTTCAAGCAGCGTGCCCAAACGGTGAAGGTGGACGGGCCGCGCGAGTACAATCCCGGCTGGCACGCCACGCGCGACCTCGTCTCGATGCTCACGGTCGCTGAGGTGGTCACCCGCTCGGCCCTCGAGCGCACGGAGACGCGGGGCGGCCACAGCCGCACCGACTTCCCCAAAACGGATGCGGCGCTCGGCAAGCTCAACCTCATCACGCGGATGCGGGCGGGCGCGATCACGATCGATCGCGCGGCCATCCCCCCCATACCGGCCGACCTCACGCAACTCCTGGAGGAGAAGGGATGAAGCCTGGCGAGCAGGTCACGCTGCGGATCTGGCGCGGCGACCGCCGCGGCGGCGCGTTCAAGGAGTATCGGGTCCCGGTCGTCGAGGGCATGGTGGTCCTCGACGCGCTGCGGGCCGCCCAGGCGGCGGAGGCCCCGGATCTCGCCATCCGCTGGAACTGCAAGGCCGGGAAGTGCGGCTCCTGCAGCGCCGAGGTGAACGGCCATCCCCGGCTCACCTGCATGACCCGGCTGGCCGAACTGCACGAGGCGGGGCCGGTCACGGTGGCGCCGATGAAGACGTTCCCCGTGATCAAGGACCTCGTCACGGACGTGTCCTGGAATTACGAGAAGGCGAAGGAGATCCCGCCCTTCGCGCCCGGGCCCAAAGATCCCGACGGCAAGCGGCGGATGTACCAGGAGGATGTGGACCGGGTCCAGGAGTTCCGCAAGTGCATCGAGTGCTTCCTGTGCCAGGACGTCTGCCACGTTATCCGGGACCACCCGGAGAACAAGCCGAATTTCGCCGGCCCGCGCTTCTTCGTCCATCTCGCCGCCCTCGAGATGCATCCCTGGGACACGAAGGACCGGATCGATCTCATCAAACAGGACGCCGGGATCGGCTTCTGCAACATCACGAAGTGCTGCACCGAGGTGTGCCCCGAGAACATCCACATCACCGACAACGCGATCATCCCGCTCAAGGAACGCATCGTGGACCAGCACTATGATCCGGTCTTGTGGCTATGGCGGAAGGTGACCGGGCGGGGGCGCTAGACCGCCCGGCGGGTCAGCGACGCGCGGGCTCGAGAACCGGCTCCGGCGCAGGCCCCGGCGCGTAGGTGTCGAGGTCGACCATCGCCCGGTGGCGCGACGCGATCACCGCGATGGCCGCGGCCATAAGCAGCCCGCTGATCGCGATGGTCAGCGGCGCCCCCAACGCGCTCCCCAGCACCCCCGCGAGCAGCGCGTTGAGCGGCCCGCTGCCGATCAGCGCAAAGGTGTACAGACTCATCACGCGCCCGCGCAGCTCATCCGGCGTGTAGCCCTGGATCGTCGAGTTGCAGGTGGCGAGGAAGGCCATGATCGAGCCGGCCGCGAACGCGGTGATCGCCATCGACAGGCTGAGCTGACGGGAGAGCGACAGAGCCACGAGCCCCGCCGCGCCGGCGAAGCCGAAACCGACGATGATGCGGCCCGGCCGCCGGGGACTGCGCACGCTCGCCACGCCCAGCGCCCCCAGCGTCGCCCCCACCCCGGCCGCGCCGATCAGGAAACCGTTCTCCCGGGCGCCGCCGCCGAGGACCTGGCTCGCGATGACCGGCATCAACACGATATAGGTGAAGGCAAAGGCGCCGTTCAGCGCGACCATGAGCAGCAGACCCCGGATGAGCGGGCTGCGGGCGGCGAAGCTCACGCCCTCGCGCAGATCGCGCCAGGGATGCGTCCGCGCGCGCTGCAGCAGCGACTGCGCCGGCCGGATGACGGCCAGCGCGACGAGGATCGCCGGATAGGTGATCGCGTTCAGCGCGAAGCACCAGGCCGGGCCCACGGCGGCGTAGATCAGGCCGCCGATCGGCGGGCCGATCACGCGGCTCCCGTTGAACGCGGTCGAGGTGAGGGCGATGGCGTTCGTGAGATCCTCCCGCGCCACGAGCGAGGGGATGAGCGACTGGCGCGTGGGCGCGTCAAACGCCATCACGGTGCCGTTGAGCAGGGCCAGCAAGTAGATGTGCCAGACGCGGATGAGGTCGGTGAACGTCAGCGCGGCGAGCACCGCGGACTGGAGCATGAAGATGGCCTGCGTCACCAGGAGCAGCCGCCGGCGGTCCACCCGGTCGGCCACGACGCCCCCGAACAGGGCCAGGACCGTGGACGGCAGCGAGAAGAAGAGCGTGGTCAGGCTCGTCGCCAGCGGAGAGCGCGTCAGCTCCCAGACGAGGAAGCTCTGCGCCGTCGACTGCACCCACATGCCGACCAGCGACACCACCATCCCGGTCCAGAAGAGCCGGTAGTTGCGGTGCCGCAGCGCGGCGAACGTGGACAGCCGTGCGAGGCTCATTTCCCCGAGGCGCGGGCGGAGGCGATCAGCGCTTCCAGGTCCCGGCGGTAGATCCGGTACACCTTGCCGAGCTTCGCCGCGGGCAGCGCCCCGGCGCGGATGTACTTGTAGATCGTCACTTTGTGGATCTGCAGGTACTCCGCGGCCTGCTCCACGGTCAGCACTTCGCGGTCGCGCACCAGCGCGTCGATGTTGGGGTAGCCGCGGTCGACGGTCTTCATCGTCCCCCCACCTGCCGTGCGGTCACAAGCTCGAGCAGCCGTCCACCGACCTGGGCCACCGTCTCGGGCCGCAGCTGATAGTATTTCAACCCGCCCCGCTCCACCGAGCGCACGAGGTGCGCGGCGCGCAGGAGGGCGAGGTGATGGATCGCGGTCACGTGCGTCACACCCAGGCGGTTGGCGATCTCCTGCAGGTACATCTCCCGCTCCGCGAGCATCTGCAGGATGCGCAGCCGCGTATCGTCGCCGATGGCCTTGAACAACCGGGCGAGCTCACGGGCGGGCGATCCCGCCCCCTCCGGCGCCAGGTCCACGGGGTAGACGAACAGCCGCACCCCCGGGTATTCGGTGATGAGATTGTACGGGCGACAGAAGTACGAGGGCGCCAGCACGACCTGGGAGATCTCCGCATCGGCCCCCACAGCGATCCCGCCCGTAGCCCGCTCGATCAGATCGTCCGCCGGCATCGTGCCCGCCAGGGCCGTCTTCGCCTCCACGTCGGCCCGCAGCAGCGGCAGCACCCGCGCCTCGTCCTGCTGGTAGACCTTCCCATGGAACGCGCGCAGCAGGCGCAGGAGGCGGTGCTGGATCTCGGCGGGAGGCGAGGTGATGATCTCCCGCACGCGCGCGGGCTCGTACTCCTCCGGGTAGGCCGCGAGGAACTCCACCACCGCGCTCTCGCGGCGGGCGCGGATGACCTCACGCAGGAGCGGCGCGGCGCGCCGCGCGGCACGGGGGGCGATGAGCATGCGCTCGACCAGCTCTCGGGGGGCGGCCACGGCGAGAAGCTTCAGGAACTCCGGCACCGTCGCGCCCGGCCGGTCGGCGAGGAACGACGTGAGGCCGATGACGAACCCGCGCTCGTGGGCGAAGAGGCGCAGGTCGCGGCGCAGCTCGCCGGAGAGGGCCCCGCGGGCCTGCTGCACCCACTTCCGCTCGATCTCGAACCCCCGCTCCGGATCCCAGTTCTCGGCGACGAACAGCGCGGCGAGCATGTCGTAGACCGGGGACGGGTCTAGCCGGAGGGCGAGCCCGACGGCCTTGCTGGTCAGGTCGATGACTTTCATCGCAGGGTGATGTAGACAACTGTCTACATCGATGTCGAGTCTACACTACCAGGCTGGAGCCGGTCAAGCCGGGCGGGACGGGGGCTTCGTCCCCCGGCCGCGCGAGGGAGCGCCGGCGGCGGTCACGGGGGGAGGCGCCGCTTTCTTCCAGGGGATATCGGCCGTCCCCGCCCGCTCGTTGCCCACCCGGGCGAGGACGAAGAGCAAATCGGACAGTCGGTTCAGGTAGCGGACGATCTCGGGATTCACCGCCTCCCGGCGGGCCAGGGTGACGGCACGCCGCTCGGCGCGGCGGCACACGGTGCGGGCGACTTGCAGCGCCGCGCCGAGCGGGCTGCCGGCGGGCAGGATGAACTCGCGCAGCGGGGGCAGGGTCTCCTGATACAGATCGATCACCCCCTCGAGCACCTTCACCTCGGCCTCGGTGACGGCCGACGGCGTCTCGGCTCCCGGCTTCGGCGCGGCGAGCTCCGCGCCGAGGTCGAACAGACGGTGCTGGATGCGATCGAAGACTTCGACAAGATCCGTCTCACGGGTGAGGGCCCGGGCGGCCCCGAGCGACGCATTGAGCTCGTCCACCGCCCCATAGGCCTCGACGCGCGGGTCGTCCTTCGGGACGCGCTGGCCGCCGATGAGCCCCGTCTCACCCCGGTCCCCGGTGCGCGTGTAGATCCGCGGCCCGATCGCGGCAACCGCCCGGCCCGCGCCCTGCCCGCCGCGCCGGCGGCCGCGTCCCCCGCGCCGTCCCCGGCGGCGGGGGCGGCGGCCGGGAAGCTGACCCCCTTCGCCCGGCTTGGTGCTCACTCGGTGCTGCCCCCCGCCGCGACCGCCTGCCGGGCCGGAGCCGGCTGGTGCAGGTGGTCGGCGAACCACTTCACGATCCAGCGCAACCGCTCCAGCCGGTGCGCGGGCTTGCCGATCCGCGAGAGGTCGTGGCTCTCGTTGGGGAAGCGCACGAACACGACTTCGCGCCGCAGCTTCTTCAGGGCGGCGAACAGCTGCTCCCCCTCGGGGATCGGGCAGCGCAGATCCATCTCGCTGTGGAGAATCAATAGCGGCGTCGTGATCTTCGTGACGTAGGCGAGCGGTGAGCGCTCCCAGTACCAGGTCGGGGCTTCCCACGGGTCGCCGGGGAATTCCCAGAACCCCTTCATGAACGCAAGGTCGCTCGTCCCCCACTGGCTCAGATGGTTGCTGATCGAGCGCATCGTCACCGCGGCCTTGAAGCGGTCGGTGTGGCCCACCACCCAGTTGGTCATGAAGCCGCCGTAGCTGCCGCCGGCCACGCCGAGGCGCGAGGGATCGATGAACGGATAGCGCGCGATGGCCGCATCGAGCCCGCGCATGATGTCTTCGTAGTCCTTGCCGCCCCAGTCATGGTACGTGGCGGCCGTGAAGCGCTGACCGTAACCCTGGCTGCCGCGCGGGTTGGTGAAGACGAGCGCGAACCCTTCGGCGGCGAGCACCTGAAACTCGTGGAAGAACGCCTCGCCGTACGCGCCGTGCGGACCGCCGTGGATCTGCAGCACCGCGGGGTAGCGCTCCCCGGCGCGGAAGCCCACGGGTCGCATCACCCAGCCCTCGACCGGCCACCCGTCCGCGCCCTCGTACGTGAACCGTTCCGGCACACTGAACGCGATGCCGTCCAGGAGTTCGGCGTTCGCCGAGGTCAGCCGCTGCTCGCGGGGCGACCCGCCCTCCAGCCGGACCGTCCAGAGATCCCCCGGCGTCACGGGGTCGGAGACGGCGATGACCCCGCTGCGCACCGCGCGGTCGAAGCTGCATCCAAAGATCTCGCGCCGGCCGCTCGTGAGCGTGGCCACCGACCCGGAGGGCACGTCAACCGCGGCGAGCTGGTTCGTGGCGCCCTCTGCCACGAGCACGAGGATGCGCCGGCCGTCCGGGAACCACACCGGAGTGCCGACCTTCGGGTGGGCGCGCATGTCGTTGATGACGTGGTGGGTCAGGCTGCGGTCGAAGCCGGCCGTGAGCCTGGTCGGGGCGCCGCCCTGGACGGGTACGACCCACAGGCCCAGGTTCGTGGCCCCCATGGCTTCGTTGTTGTGCCCGAGATAGGCGATGCGCGAGCCGTCGGGAGACCAGGCCGGCATGCTGCACGGGCCGATGGATTCCGTCAGGCGGCGGGCGTCCCCGGTCGCGGTGGACACCACCCAGATGTCCACGACGTTGGTGAAATCCGCCTCCTCCGAGCGGTTGGCGACGCACGCCAGCCACCGGCCATCGGGGGACCAGGCCGGATCGACGTGGTCGAAGTCTCCGGTGGTGAGCTGGCGTACGGCCCCGCCGTCGGCGGGAACGGTGAACAGATGCTTGTATCGCCCGTCCCAGAACCCCTCACCGTCGAACTTGTAGCGCACGCGGGTGATGACCTTGACGTCGCTCTTCTCGTTCTTCGGCGCCTCCGGCTTCCCAGCGAACACGATCGTCCGGCCGTCGGGTGACCAGGCCAGGTCGCTCGGGTTGAAGGTGCCGGAAGTGACGGCCCGGGCCTCTCCCCCGTCCGCGGAGATCACGTAGATCTGCTTGGGCTTCTTCGCCCCCGGCTCTCCGCCCGCCGCGGCTCGGTCCGACAGGAAGGCGATCGACCGGCCGTCGGGCGACCAGCACGGGAGGCTGTCCTGATGGTTCCCGGCGGTGAACTGCCGGGCGGCCCCACCGTCGAGGGGGACGATCCAGAGGTGCGAGCGGTACGAGTCGGTCTCGGGGTCCGCGACCTTCTGAACGTAGACGGCTCGCGCGCCGTCGGGGGACACCTGGGGATCGCCGATCCACTTCACCGATAGGAGATCGTCGATCGTCACCGTGCGCTGGCTCATGCGCTGGCTCCTCGGCACCGGCGTGGCAACGCTCTCCCCTTCCTGCCCTTCCGTCCCGAACCCTCCCTACCGTCCGAAGGCGAGGCGCTCCGCGAGGACCGGGGGCAGGCCGGCGGCGGTCATCTTCTCCTGGGTCTTCTGGAGCGGATAGTCGAGGCGGACGAGCGTGGCCGTACCCGCCCCCTCATCCAGCCACAGGTACGCGGCGCGCGGGTCGCCGTCGCGAGGCTGGCCCACGCTCCCGACGTTGATGATGTAGCGGTGGCCGGCGCGGAGCTCGAACGGATCGCCCGGGCGCAGCGGCAGCGCGGCGACGCTCTCGCCGTCGTGCACGAAGACGCCGGGAACGTGGGTGTGGCCGACGACGCACAGATCGAACTCGACCGCCTCGAAGCTCTCCCGCGCCCCCGCGGCGTCGATGAGGTACTCTTCGACCGGATCGCGCGGACTGCCGTGCACCGCGAGGAGCGCGCTCGTGCGAAGCGTCTCCGGCAGCTCCCGCAGGTAGGCTCGGACCTCCTCCGTGAGGTGCTCGCGGGTCCACACGATGGCGGCGCTGGCGTACGGGTTGAAAACGGAGATGTCCAGCTGCTCGATCGCGGCGCGATCGTGGTTGCCGACGACGGCGCCCCCGAGGCGCCGCCGGAGTCCCTCGACGCAGGCCACCGGGTCGGGACCATACCCGACGAAATCACCCAGGCAGATGACCGCGTCGGGACGGCGCGCGTCGAGATCCGCGAGCACCGCCTCGAGCGCCTCCAGGTTGGCGTGGACGTCGGAGATGACCGCGTGCGGCATCCGGAGGCGATCAGGAGGGGGTCGGCGTGCGGGGCCGCGTAACGCGGCGGAGGTAGCGGACCATGACGATCAGGCCCACCGCGAACGCCGCGAGCGGAGCCAGCCACAGGGCCAGCCCGGCGCCGCGCTTGGGCGGCGCGGCGAGCACCGACTCCCCGAACTCCCCCACGAAGTAGGCCAGGATCTGCTCCCGCGTCTCGCCGCGCGCCAGCCTTCGGCGGATCTCCGCCCGCATCTGGACGGCCAGGGTGGAGTTGGACTCGGCCACCGTCTGCCCGGTGCAGACCGGGCACATCAACTCGCGGGCGATGCCATCCACCTGATCTTCGAGCGTCGGCGCGCCGAACGCGGGAACGGCCAGGGACACCGCGAGCAAGACCAGAACGACGGGGAGCATCCCCCCTTCCTTCGGGGGATTGCGAAAGGCTTCCTGTGCGGCGAACTCGAACCTCTCGGCTGGAGCGTCTGTGTTGTCGTTCTCGACCCTCTCGCCGCTGCGGCCCTGGATCCCGGCGCCGGCTCGCCGGAATGCCCGGATCGACATCATCGCCGCCGCCTTCTTCGGGCTCTTCGGCGGCCTGACCAGCCCCTTCATCCCCTTCATGGCGCGGGACCGGCTGGAGGCCAGCCCCCTCGAGGTGTCGCTCGTCGTCGCCTCGCAGGGGATCGTGCTGCTGCTGTCGCTGTGGTTCGCCCGCTTCGTTCGAGCGCGCCACCCCGTCCGTCTCGTCGCCATCCCATCCTTCATCGCCCGGGCGCTGCTCCTGCTGATGCCGGCCGTGCGCACCCCCGAGGCCTACGTCGCCGTCGTGCTCGGACACTACGCGATCGGGTCGATCAGCGCTCTCGGTTATGCCCAGGTGATGCGGGCCGTCTATCCCCCCGATGTGCGCGGGCGCATCATGGGCGTGGTGCGCGTCGGGATGGCGCTGATGTGGATCGCCGCCTCGCTCGTCGGCGGGCGCGTGATGCAGTCCGTGCCGTTCCAGTGGGTGTTCGCGGTGGGCGGCCTCTTCGGGATGACGAGCTCGGTCATCTTCAGCCGGATGCGCCTGCCCGAGGACGTGCCGATGGAGGAGCCGATCGACCTCTCGCGCACGCGCGAGATCCTGCGCGAGGACCGGCCCTTCCGCCTCTTCCTGACGGGGCTGCTGGTCTACGGCTTCGGGGTGTGGTTCATCAGCCCGGCGATCCCCATCCTCCTCGTGGATGTCCTGCATGCCACGAGCTTCCAGGCCGGGTTGCTCAGCGCGGTGAGCTCGGCGACCTGGCTGTTCTCGTACTACTACTGGGGGCGGATGATCGACCGGCGCTCGGCGGCGGGGGCGATGAGCCTCATCCTCTTCATCGGCACCATCACCCCGACCATCTACTTCATCTCCACGAACGCCTGGGTGGTGCAGCTGGCCGGCGTCACGGAGGGCCTCACCTCGGCGGGATTCGATCTGGGGTGGCTCACGGCGATCCTCGAGTACTCGCCGCCGGGGCAGATCCGGCACTACGTGGCGATCTACAACACCGCGGTCGGCGTGCGCGGGGCGACCGCGCCGTTC
>MENB01000167.1:5605-6451 GCA_001768125.1 Armatimonadetes bacterium RBG_19FT_COMBO_69_19 | reverse complement strand
CGCCGTCTTCGCCATCGGGATCAGCCTCGCCCTGACGGGCGCGTTGATCCTCCGAAGGGGGATCCGACGCGCGCCGCCCAGTAGGGCCTGAGCAGCTCGGCGAGCGCCCGGCCCCCCAGCCGCCACTGCTCGACCTCGATCCGGCGCTCGCCCAGATGCATCCGCTCGCGCTCGAGCGGCGCGTAGAAGCGTCCCCAGAACGCGTCCTCGAGATCGTCGAGGATGGTCATCTGCCGCCCGCCGACCCGCACGTCGAGCCGGCAGCGGCCGGGCGTCCGCACGATCCAGGCGTCCTGCGCGCCGAAGTCACGCTGCAGGATGTCGCGGAGCTGGGTGATGAGGCGCGCCTGCTTCGGCCAGCGTGCGCTCAGCCCACGAGCCTCCGCGCCAGGTCATCGAGGAACGCGCCGAGGTAGGCGGCCCCGATGCGGTCGGGATTGCGCGAGTCAATCAGCGCGTCCCGGTCCAGATCCAGCGTCGCGGCGATGTCGTCCACCATGGGCCGCAGCGTCTGGATGTAGGTGTGCACGTGCTTCTGCCCGGACCGCGTGTGCGGCACCGGGACGACAAATCCTCGCTTCCTCGTGCCGGGGGACATCAGCCGAACCATGCGCATCGCTCACCTCGTCAGAGCATGAGTCTGGGTGAACTCCGCGACCACGGGCTGCACCAGGCGCTGGAAATCGGCGAAGGCGATCGTCATCGTCTCTCGGTGGGTTCCCGCGTTGAAGACGATCTTCGGATCGCCGGATAGCAATCGCTCCACGACGACGGGCACGCCGTAGAGATTGGCGAACGGGGGCATCGCGCCGACCTCGCAGTCCGGGAAGAGGTGCCCGAACTCCT
>MENB01000167.1:209-5364 GCA_001768125.1 Armatimonadetes bacterium RBG_19FT_COMBO_69_19 | reverse complement strand
CTCACGGCAGGTCATCTCTCACCACCTCCTCCACGGTGTTGCACTGCCGGGTTACCGCCCGAACGCCCCGGTCGTATAGGCTCGCGCCAGGAGGGCCGCCTGGGTCAGGCAGAGGAGGGCAAGCGCGCGGGGTTCGCGTCCGCTGGATGCCAGGTCGCGCAGCATCGTGCGCCGCAACCGACCGGTGGGGCGCATCCCGAACTGGAGGGAGGCGCCCACAGCGACGAGGATGCCATAGAGGAAGTGCAGCGGTGCCTGGGGTCGGCTGCCCCCCACGGCGAGCACGATGCCGGCGGCGGCCTGTACGGCCACCAGCAGCACGACGAGCAGGACGACGGTCCAGAAGGTTGTGCTCATCGCGGACCGCTTACGGAGATCAGCCAGGAGGGCCCATCCCGCCAGCACCGCATTGCCCGCGATCTCGAGCGTGATCAGGGCGGGAAAGGCGTGCCAGGCGACGAGACGCATCCCGTCGGAGCCTTCTACACGGGCGAGAGCAACCCTTCCTCGCGCAGCTGCTCCAGGATCTGCTGCATCTTCGCGAAGTCGCGGAACCCGGTGGTGAACTGGTCCTGCGTCTTGTACCCGATCTCGACGAACTTGTTCAAGGTGACGAAGAACGCGTACTGGATCGTCGAGGCGACGGCGTCGGGCGCGTCCCGGTTCTTGTCGAGGTGCAGATCGATGATGTCGATGCGGGGCAGGAAGTCGCTCTCGTTCCGGCCGGCCTTGGCCTCCGTGGCCAGGATGTCCTGGAGGTTCTTCGTGGCCACCCAGTCCTTGCTGAAGACCATCGCCACGTCCAGGTCATACTCGAGATCGCCGGAGCCGACGCTGTGATGCATCGTGGGGCGGGCGAACTCCGAGACTTCCTCCGCCGGGCGCTCGTCCAGCCGGCAGCCTTCCTTGTCGAGCGGCGAGATGGCGAACACCGGGCACTTGAGCTCCAGGCTCAGGTCGGCCAGCTTGCCGGAGATGAGGTCGGTGCGGGCCTTCTCGTCGTGCACTTGTTCCTCGAGCGGGACGCGCTGCAGGTAGTCGATGAAGAGCACGCACTCCTCGGTCTGGAACAGGTGCATCAGGTTGTGGGCGCGGGCCTTGATGTGCTCGACGGTGTCGTTGCGCCCCGACTCGATGAGGAACAGTGTGCCGAGACCCTGCTTCATCTTCTCCCAGGAATCCTTCACCCGCCCCTGGATGCGCGGGGAGCTGGCGTCCGCGGTGAGCAGCGCCGCGGGGTTCACCAGGGTCTCGCGGCCGAGCAGGCGCGAGAAGAGGACGCGGCTGGTCTGTTCCCACGAGTAGTACAGCACGGGGATCTGGTAGCGTGCGGCCACCGAGCTGGCGATCTCGAGACCGAAGTTCGTCTTGCCCCGGCGCGGGGCCCCGGCCAGTCCGTAGTAGAAGCCGCGGCGCAGCCCCGACAGCGCCTCGTTCAGCCGGTCGAAGGGGGACAGGTTGTACCCCAGCGTCCGCCCGGCGTTCCCGCTGACGATTTCTCCGACGATCTGCCGTCCGACCTCGCTGGCCGGCAGCGTGGATCGCGCCAGCCGCTGATGCTGGATATCCATCAACGCGGGGATCAACCCGCCGACGAACTCGACGATGTCCTGGCCGTCGGCGCGTTCCTCTTCCAGGTAGGTCGTGATCGACGTGTTGACCTCGACGAGCCGGAGGCGGCTGTGCCGCGCCTTGAGGATGTCCACGTAGGCGATGACCTTGGCGGCGTCCGGCTCCTCGGTCGCCACGACCTGGTCCATGAACTTCTTCATCTCGGCGGAGTTGGCCCCGCGCTCATTGAGCAGGGCGCGCACGGTGAGGGGCTCCAGGGCCATGTCGGATTTGTCCTGGAGATCGATGAGGATCTTCGCCACGGTGCGGCCGAGCGAGTGGGGCATCAGCTCGGGCCGGAACCCGGCCTCGACGGCGCGCCCCAGGAGGTAGCGGTCGCGGATGAACCCGCTCAGCAGGACGCGCTCGATCGCCGCAGCTTCCTCCATGGATCCCCCACCCCCGGACGGCAAAACGACCCGTCTGCGTGCGGGGACGGGCCGCCTCCTAGGTTAACCTCACCGAGTGCTATGCCCTGAGGGGATGAGTTTAGACGGCGGGGGCTCTCAGCGCCGCCGCGTCCGGCGCCGCGGGGGCCGTGTTCCGCGTCTAAATGTCCCCACGGCAGCCTCACAGTGCCATCCGCCGTCAGGCGAAGCCTGCTCGCCCGCGTGGAAGGACAGCCGCAGGCCGATGAGGTCGAGGCGCCGTACCCCGCGGGAGATGACCCGGGCGAGGATCCCCCGTCCCCCAAGGCGCTCGAGCGCACCCGGGGCGAAGGCGATCCCGCCAAGACCAACGGCGCCCCCGCCGGAGGGAGAGTGATGGATCGCCAGGCGATCGACGTAAGCCAGGATCCGGCCGGAGGCGTCGGTGAGCGCGGCGTTGCGGTAACCAGAAATCGGCGGACCCATGCGGTCAGAGGTGAAGCAGGGAGATGACGAACCGATCGTCCGTGCGTTGAGAAATCAGTGGCGCGCCCGGGGGGACTTGAACCCGCGACCTTCGGCTCCGGAGGCCGACGCTCTATCCGCTGAGCTACGGGCGCGCGACAACATCGATTATATCAGGTTTCTGCGGGCGCCTATCGCTTTGGACTGCGGGGCACATGGTGGATACCACCGAGGAGGTGTTCCCCCCATGGACGGGCTTGCGAAGGTCATCGTCGTGATGGTCACGTCCAGCCTGCTCCTGCTCGGCACCGGCACGCTCATCCAGCTCATCGAGCAGCTCGTGCACGACCCCGGTCCCGGCCACCCCCGGCACTAGCGGGTGCGGATTACGACGAGCTTGTTCGTTCCGGACTCCGCCCCCCAGACCTCGCCGGGGCGCCCGAGCAACTGTCGCACCTGCGCGTTGCGGCTCAGCGTGAACGTCTCGAACCGCTCCGTGGCGGGATCGAACCGGACGATGCGGTTGGCATCCCCCTGGAAGTCCGTCACCCATACCATGTCGCGCTCATCCACGTACACCGCGTAAGCCTGCGGCCGGGCTCCGGGAAGTTTCCAGGCGCGCCACCGGTTCGCCCCGGGGTCAAACATCGAGAGGTTGCCCGAGTTCCATTCGCTCACCCAGACGCGGTTCTTTGAATCGGGCCACACCCGCCGGGCGCCCTGCCGCGCGGTCGGAGGCTCAAAGACGGTCACCTGCCCATCGGCGGGGTTGATGCGGGCGATATACGATTGGGCGAGCGAGGCGAACCAGACCTCCCCGCTCGGCGCGGCCGCGATCCCGTAGGGCCCGTTGCCGCGGGGAGCATCGAAGAGCTGGATGCGCCCGCTGGCCGGGTCGAGCCGGCCGTAGAACCCCCGCTGGCCGGTGAACCACAGCGTCCCCCGGCGGTCGAACGCCGGCGTGTGCGCGGAGATGTTGCGGTCGCCGATCCGGAAGACGCGGACCGCGCCGGTCCGGCCGTCCACGCGCACGATGGCGTTGAGTCCCTGGTCGGTCACCCACGCCGCGCCGTCGGGGCCCGTGACGACGCCGTGCGGCGAGGACCCCTCGCCCAGCTTGATCAAGCGGCTCCGGCCCGTGGCGGGATCCAGATGGCCGAGCTCGCCGGTGAACTGGGACGTATACCAGACGCCGCCGTCGGATGCGGGGGCCACGTCATGCGGATGATTGCCGGCGACGGCAAACTCCTGGACCTGTGGTGGGCTCTGGCCGGCGGCGGGCGAGAGCGCGGGGCCGGCCGCGGCAGCAAGGATGAGGGCCATCAGGAACCGGGCGGGTACCCGCACTTAACGCCCCCCGAATGCCGCGACGGCTTCTCCGCCGGCACGATGGACCGGCACCTTCTCTTCCAGGCGGGAGATCTCGAGGATGGTAACCGTAGGATATTGGACACTAACGATCCACTTCCCTGCGCGGCGACCGGGACCGGGGATGCGAGCGAGGCCGTGGATGCGGGCGCGATTGAGGTGGGCGCACGCGGGCGAGGACGTCGGCGAGCACGAGCCGGTTCAGGCGTGGCGGCACCCGGCACAGCGCTGTGATGAGGTCCTCCCGCATCTCGAGGGCGCCGTCCGCTGTGGCCCAGACGAGGCCCTCGCGCTGGAGCCGGACGATGTGCCGCGCCAGGAAATCGCCGATCTTCAGCCAGCGCGTGAAGTGCGCGAGGCCGCGCGTCCGGCCGTAGCGCTCCACGAAGTAGGACGCCATCGGGTTGGCCCGGCGCGAGGCCGGCGGGGTCGCGACCAAATCCTGCCAGCGCGCGAACGCCGCGAGGAAACCCTCTTCGTCCCAGGGGATGCTGCGTCGCCGTCCGGTCATCCGTCTCCCGCTGCCTCGGGGTGAATAGCTCTACGATTGGAGGTTCGACGCGAGGTCCCGCTTCGCATTCCCGCGGCAGGGAACGCCGGGGGCGGGGAGAACATCAGACGGAGTCCCTGGCGGTTCGGCGAGGAGGACAGCCATGCCCGACACGTCCGCCTATCTGGAGTACCTGCGCAAGGTGCCCATCTTCAAAGGTCTGCCGGCGAAGGAGCTCGAGTTCATCGCGCGATCGGTGAAGGAACGCGTCTACGAGCCGGCAGCGGTGATCGTCAAGCAGGGGGACCCCGGCGTCGGCTTCTTCATGATCATGGAGGGCCGCGTCGACGTGGGCCACGACGGCCACAAGATCCGCGAGATGGGTCCCGGCGAGTTCTTCGGTGAGATGGCGCTCATGGAGGAGCGCATCCGCACCGCCACCGTGACGGCGAAGGAACGCACGCGCTGCCTGCAGCTGGTCCGCTGGGACTTCCGTGCCCTGCTGAAAGAGAACCCGGAGCTGGCCGTGCGCATGCTGGAAGTCGTCGTGAAGCGGATCCGCGAGCACCCCCTCTCCCACGACGCCGACTAGGCACCCCGACTAACCGCACTGACTGGCCGCCGGAGGGGGCGGGCAGGACCTCGATGTGTTCGCCTGCCCGAACGACCACGCGGCGCTCAGCCGCACCCGGGGCCCCTTCGGGATCTCCTGGACGTGCCCGCAGTGCGGCGGCCGTGCGGTCGGCCTGGGCGTGGCACGCCGCGCGCTTCGGCCCGGTGCCCTCACCCGCCTGTGGGTCGCGGCACGTGGGGCTGACGGCACCATCCGGCGCGAATGTCCATCGTGCCGGAT
>MENB01000167.1:0-145 GCA_001768125.1 Armatimonadetes bacterium RBG_19FT_COMBO_69_19 | reverse complement strand
TGCCACTTCCTGTGGTTCGATCCCTCGGAGTTCGAGGCGCTGCCTGCGCAGCCCACCCCGCCCCCGGCGCCGGAGATGTCCGACGAGGCGCGGGAGATCATGGCCACGACGGCGGCACAGCAGATCGCCGAGCAGTACCGGCATT
>MENB01000166.1:4602-8138 GCA_001768125.1 Armatimonadetes bacterium RBG_19FT_COMBO_69_19 | reverse complement strand
GCGCTGACGGTGCCGACCGTGTTCGTGCAGTCCATCGCCGCCCAGGAGAAAGGCCTCGCCGGCCAGCACGCCGAGTACGAGGAAGACTCCTGGTACATGCACACCCCGGGGCTCAAGACCGTCATCCCCACGACCCCGTACGACCTCAAGGGACTGATGATCGCGGCTCTGCGCAGCAATGACCCGGTGGTGCTCCTGGAGTACGCGGGCTTCCGCGGCCTCTCCGGTGAGGTGCCGGACGAAGCCTATGAGGTCCAGATCGGCAAGGCGGCGGTGCGGTCCCGCGGGAACGACATCACCATCGTGAGCTCGGGCAACGGCACGCCGCAGATGCTCGCGGCGACGGAACGCCTGAAGAAGGAGGGCGTCAGCGTCGAGGCGATCGACCTCGTCACCCTGCATCCGCTCGACACCGAGACGCTCGTCAAGTCGGTCGAGAAGACCAAGCGCCTCTTGACCGTCGACCAGTCGAAGTACACGCTTTCCCCGGGGGCGGAGGTCGTCGCGCGCGTAGCCGAGGCCGTACCCGGAGCCAAGTTCAAGCGGATCGCCTTCCCGGACGCGCCGGCCGCGGCCGCGCCGGAGATGCTCGAGTACAACCGGATCAATCCCGACCACGTCTACGCGGCAGCGAAGTGGCTGCTGGCCAAGTAATGTCGACGGGGGAGGCATAGCCTCCCCCGTCCTCTGGTCATACTGGAGGAGAATGGCTGATGGATCAAGAGGCGTACACCTGTGAGAACTGCAGCTCGTCCACGCATGACGATCTGGTGAACATCTGCCTGTGGCACGGCGACCGCCTCGTCATCGTCGAGAAGGTCCCGGCCCGCGTGTGCGACCGCTGCTTCGAGCAGTTCTTCGACCAGCTGACGACGTTCAAGCTTGACGCTCTGCGGGGCACAGGGTTCAAGGCCGCGGACGCCGCGCGCGTCCTGGAAGTACCGGTCTTCACGTTCCCGCAAGGCGCGCCGGTGGAGACCGAAGCGAAGGAACCGGTGACGGTCGATCGCCGCGGAACCGTCTATGACTGGTGGGCCGATTCATGACGCGGCGCATGAACCGATGGATACCCCCGGTGCTCGTAGCCGCAGGCACCGCCCTTGTGTTCGCGGGGCTGGCGGTTGCGGCCGATGACGCGCTCAAGTTCATGCCGAGGGGCGGCCGGGAGCTGCTGATCGAGGTGAAGGCGAAGTGCGCCAACTGCGACGATCTCGTGACGCTCGTCACGACCAGGCGCAGCGCAGATGACTGGCAGAAGTACTTCACCGGCAAGCAGAGCACGGTCACGGGGCTGTCGGACGCCGAGAAGCGGAAGGGCGCCCTGGCCACGTTCACCGAGAAGCAGATCAGGACGCTCACGGCGTACCTGTCGATCAACCTGCCGCTGGCGAGGGACCAGCTCCCCAGGGACCCCGCCAGGGCGCAGTGGGAGGCGGTCCTGCCGGTTGACGGCCGCAAGCTGACGCTGGACAGGTGCATGGGCTGCCACAGCCTCGCCACGACCATCCTGATCTCGGGGGATCTCAACGGGTGGGGCGTGATCATGCGCAAGTCCGACCACGTCAACCTCGGGATGAACGCACAGCAACTGCAGGAGCTCCTGCATTACCTGGCCATCAACATGCCCGTGCCGGAGAACGAGATCCCCGACGAGTTCAAGAAAGGCACTGGCGGGTACTGACGCGACAGTGCCGATGCGATTCGAGCGCGTCTTCCTGATCCACCCGGCGACGACGCCGCAGCTGCCTGAGTACCCCCCGGTGGGATTGGGCTATCTCGGGGAGGTGCTCAGGCAGCATCGCATCGCCCATACGGTTATGGACATGCGGCTGGGCCACGACGGCTCAGCCCTGCACGCGAAGATCGCGGACTTCCAGCCGGACCTGATCGGCGTGAGCCTGGTGACACTTCTGCATGCCCGGGCCTACACGCTGCTCCGGGACATCAAAGCGCAGTTCCCGCATGTCGCGATCGTTGCGGGCGGACCGCACGTCTCCACGTATCGCGCAGAGGCGCTGCGGCAGTCCCCGGCCATCGACTTCGGCGTGACGATGGAAGGCGAGCACGCATTGCTCGACCTCTGCCGGGGCGCCGATCCCTCCGGCATCCCAGGCGTGCTCTCGCGCCAGGGCGGCACGATTCACTATGCCGGCGACCGCCCCTATCTCACGGATCTGGATGGCTTGGGCTTTCCAAGGTATGAAGGATTCGAGCTGGGCCGCTATCCGGCCGGGGACGTTGCGGTGCTCACCTCGCGGGGCTGCCCGTATTCGTGTATCTTCTGCGCAGCGCAGACCGTGATCGGCCGGCGGTTCCGCTTCCGCGGCGATCGACCGTCACCGGTTCCTTCGCTTCGGTCTCCACCGGCGCGCCTTGCGGGAACGTGAAGACCGGTACTTCCAGGACGCGCGCGGCGTCCGCGGCCTTGAACCCTGTGCCCCGCAGAGCGTCAAGCTTGAACGTCGTCAGCTGGTCGAAGAACTGCTCGAAGCAGCGGTCGCACACGCGGGCCGGGACCTTCTCGACGATGACGAGGCGGTCGCCGTGCCACAGGCAGATGTTCACCAGATCGTCATGCGTGGACGAGCTGCAGTTCTCACAGGTGTACGCCTCTTGATCCATCAGCCATTCTCCTCCAGTATGACCAGAGGACGGGGGAGGCTATGCCTCCCCCGTCGACATTACTTGGCCAGCAGCCACTTCGCTGCCGCGTAGACGTGGTCGGGATTGATCCGGTTGTACTCGAGCATCTCCGGCGCGGCCGCGGCCGGCGCGTCCGGGAAGGCGATCCGCTTGAACTTGGCTCCGGGTACGGCCTCGGCTACGCGCGCGACGACCTCCGCCCCCGGGGAAAGCGTGTACTTCGACTGGTCGACGGTCAAGAGGCGCTTGGTCTTCTCGACCGACTTGACGAGCGTCTCGGTGTCGAGCGGATGCACGCCGACGAGGTCGATTACTGGGCGGGGCGAGGCAAGCGGCGATTCAGCATCATCGACGACAATTTCACGCTGCGCCGCGAGCGCGTGATCGCGCTGTGCGACGAGCTCGAGGCGCGCGGCCTCACTGGGCTCGAGTTCCGCTGCCCCAACGGCATCCGGGCCGACCGCTGCGACCGGGAGCTGCTCGAGCGCATGCGGGGCGCCGGCTTCACGTACGTCGCGTTCGGGGTCGAGAGCGGCAGCGAGCGCGTCCTGCAGCGCATCAACAAGGGCGAGACCCTCGACGAGATCCGGCGGTCGACGCAGCTCGCTTGCGACCTGGGCTTTGATGTCGGGCTCTTCTTCATCGTGGGCGCCCCGGGGGAGACCTGGGACGACCTCGAAGCCTCGGTACACCTGGCGCTCGAGTATCCGGTGGCGGATGCGAAGTTCTTCAGCCTGATTCCGCTCCCCGGCACCGAGCTGTATCGCTGGGTGAGCGAGCACGGCTACTTCGTCACGCCGCCGGAAGAGTACCTCAACGACCCAACGCACTGGCAGAACGACGCGCGCTGGGACCAGCGGCCTGTGTTCGCCACGCCTGAACTGCCGCTGGGC
>MENB01000166.1:1683-4446 GCA_001768125.1 Armatimonadetes bacterium RBG_19FT_COMBO_69_19 | reverse complement strand
TGGTCTTCTATCTCCTCCCGCACCGCTTCCGCTGGCCGCTGCTGCTGCTGGCGAGCTACGTCTTCTACGCGTCCTGGCGGGCCGAAGCCCTCCTCTTGCTGCTGGCGATCACACTGGTCTCGTACCTCGGCGCCCTGGCGATACGGGGCTGGCCGGCGCGGGCCAGAGCGATCCTCACCGCCGGCATCCTCATCGATCTCGGCGCGCTCATCGCGTTCAAGTACGTCAACTTCCTTTCTGCCTCACTGGAACGGTGGCTGGGACTGATCCCTTCGGCTGGAGCTGTCGCGCTGCCGGAGCTGAACCTCCTGCTGCCGGCGGGCCTATCCTTTTACACGTTCTCCGCGGTGAGCTACCTGGTCGATGTCTATCGAGGGAAGGTGGAGCCCGAGCGCCACCTCGGGCATTTCGCCCTGTACGTCGCCTTCTTCCCGAAGATCTTCGCCGGTCCGATCGAGCGCGCGCGCACCTTCCTCCCGCAGCTCGGCCAGCGCGTCGCGTTTCCCGCGGACCGGATGGCCGAAGGCCTTTATCTCTTCCTGTGGGGACTCTTCAAGAAGGTGGTCATCGCCGATCGGCTCGGCGTGTTCGTGGACGCCGCATACGGCATGCCGGCCTACGCCCCGACCGTCGATCTCGTCGTCGCCGTGTACTTCTATGCCTTTCAAATCTACTGCGACTTCTCTGGCTATACCGACATGGCGCGGGGGATGGCGCGGCTCTTCGGAATCGACCTGATGGAGAACTTCAAGCGTCCCTATCTCGCGAAATCCGCGGGGGAGTTTTGGGGGCAGCGCTGGCACCTATCGCTCGCGACCTGGTTCCGGGATTACATGTACATCCCGATGGGCGGCAGCCGGGTCGCCTGGCCGCGGTACTATTTCAACCTCATGGCCGTGTTCGCGGTCAGCGGGCTCTGGCACGGGGCGGGGTGGACCTTTGTCGTCTGGGGCGCGCTCAACGGCCTCTACCGCTGGATCGAGTTAGTGACCGCCCGCCTCTGGGGAAGGCTGGGCGGGTGGCTGCCGGGAGCGAAGAACAGCCCTCTGCTCGGGGCGGTCAGGATCGTGCTGACGTTCCACCTCATCGCCTTCGCCTGGATCTTCTTCCGCGCCCCCTCCATCGCGGCGGCATGGACGGTCATCACGCGTGTCGCCGGGAGCCTGACCATGCTCCCTCGGATGTTCCAGGCCTATCGCTACGGTCCGGAGTTGGTGTTGTCGGTCATCCTGATTGCCTTCCTCCTGCTGGTCGAAGCGCTCGACGAGCGCAAGGATCTGTGGGAACGGGTCCGGGTGAAACCGACGGCCATCCGCTGGGCGTACGCGTACCTGCTGATCTTCGGGCTCCTCATCTTCGGGAAGTGGGGCCTGGCGCAGTTCATCTACATGCAGTTCTGATGCTGATGCGGTCATGATGCGCGAGCCGATGCGAGGTCGAACGGCGATCCAACGCGGCGCAGTCTTCGTGGCGGTGGGGCTGCTGCTCTATGGCGGCGTGTTCGCGGCCTCGGAATCGCTCGTCTACAGGCATGCGCTGCGGAACCGGTTCTACGCGGTCAAAAACGCCCGGCCCGAACCGTACGACTACGTCATCCTTGGCGCCTCGCACGCGCTGCCGCTTGACTTTGCTGACACCAACAGCAAGGTGGAGCAGGCCACCGGCGCCCGGATCATCAACCTCGCGATGCCCGGCGCGGGGATCGTCCCGAACCGCCTCGTACTCGAGTACTTCCTGGCGAAGCGTCGCACCAGAGCCGTCGTCTACGTCCTTGACTCCTTCATCGTGACGTCACGCCAGTGGAACGAGGAGCGCCTCACCGACGTCAAGCTTATGCACCGCGCGCCGTTCGATCCCGCGCTCGCGCGACTGATGGTCTCGTATGCTTTGCGGGGGCTCATCAATCCCCTCGTCCCGCTCAACTACATCACCGGGCTCCCGAAGGTCAACAACGCCGACCGCTTCAAGCCGGACATGCACGAGATGGAGGGGAAGTACGATCGCGTCTACCGGCCCTCGGAGCGCGAGGCGAGGAAACGCGTCGAGTATCTCTATCCGAAGCAGCTCTCCGAGGATGTGATCGCGGGGTACATCGGGATGTTCGCGGAGCTCAGCAGCTTCCTGCGGGCCCGCAGCGTGCCGCTGATCGTCGTAAAACTGCCTGTGCCTGCCTATTACGCGGCTCTCCTGCCCCGAGAGGATGAACTTACGCGGCGCCTGATGAGCGTGCTCGACGGGGATGTGCCCTTCTACGATCTGACACGGGTCGGCAACGACGAACGCTTCTTCTTCGACACCGATCATCTCAACCGCGACGGCGTCCGCAATCTCCTGGACGCCCGCCTGGTGGCGATCCTCCGCGAACACCTCGCGCCCGCAACCGCCCCAGACGGCCCCTGATCCCGGGCATCACGGCGACGGGCTCCAACAGAAGGTGGTCGGGAACCCAGAATGAAAGTTCGAGGTCAGAGGAGGGCCCTGCCGATGGATGTCCACATGCCGGGAGAGGACAGGCTGAGCGCACTTGCCCAGGAGGTCAGAGACACCCTTGCCCTGTCCAGCAACTGCGCGCAAACTTCATTCGCAGTACTCCAGCAGGAGTTCGCCCTCGAAGGCGGGACGATTCTCAGAGCCCTCACGCCTTTCCCCGGCATCGCCTTGCGGGGCGAAACCTGTGGTGCGGTTGCCGGGTGTCTGATGGCAATCGGATTGGTCTACGGCAGGGACAGGCTCGATGACTGGAAAGGCTACATCGCGTCTCTT
>MENB01000166.1:310-1498 GCA_001768125.1 Armatimonadetes bacterium RBG_19FT_COMBO_69_19 | reverse complement strand
CGCCGACATCATCGGGAAGGACCGGCCGGGAGCTGAGCCGCGGCGTTCGGGACTACAGAGACGTGCTCCGCTCCAGCCCGCCGTTCGGTTGCTGCTCGCGAGGGCTTACCTGCGCTTCTCGCAACTGCGGCGACATTTCAGGGCCTAGGCTGCAACGGTCTCGATGGACCAGCTACAGATCGCTGGGCCAGCGGAAGGAGAACAATCCCCTGCGGCCCACACGCGTCTCATCCTCGTTACGGGCGCCAGTGGCTATGTGGGCGGGCGGCTGGTCCCTCGCCTCTTGGAAGCCGGGTACCGCGTCCGCGCCGCAGCGCGCGCGGCTGAGCGGCTGCGGTTGCGGCCCTGGGGCACCCACCCCGCTGTAGAGATCGTGGCCGCCGACGTCAGCGACTGCGAGTCCATCCGCCGGGCCGCAGACGGGGCGTGGGCTGCGTACTACCTGGTGCATTCGATGAGCGACCGCACCCGGGACTTCGCTGCGGCCGACCGTCTGGGCGCGAGGAACATGGCTGCGGCGGCAGAGGCGGCGGGACTCCAGCGGATCGTCTACCTGGGCGGGCTCGGCGAGGACCGCCCGGACCTGAGTCCGCACCTCCGCTCGAGGGCGGAGGTCGATGGAATTCTGCGCGCAGGGTCAGTCCCTGTGACGTCGTTGCGGGCGGCGATGATTATCGGATCGGGGAGCGCCTCGTTCGAGATCCTCCGCTATCTCGTGGACCGGCTTCCCATCATGGTCACCCCGCGCTGGATGGGCACGCCGGTCCAGCCCATTGCCATTCGCAACGTCCTCGTGTACCTGGTCGGCGTTTTGGCGCGGCCGGAGACCTCCGGGCAGAGCTACGACATTGGCGGCCCCGAGGTGCTGACCTACCGCCGCCTGATGAACATCTATGCTGAGGAGGCCGGCTTGGCGCGGCCGCGGATCATTCCGGTCCCCGTCCTTACGCCCCGGCTGAGCTCCTACTGGATCCATCTCGTCACACCCGTGCCCGGTGCGCTGGCCAAACCGCTCGCCGAAGGGTTGCGCAACCCGGTGGTCTGCCGGGATGACCGCCTGGGAGAGTTAATCCCACAGGACCTGTTGGACGCGCGCGGCGCCATCAGAGCGGCGCTGCGGAAGATGGCCGACGCCGCCGTGGAGAGCCACTGGAGCGATGCGGCCGGCGTTGCCCCGGCCGAGTGGAC
>MENB01000166.1:0-275 GCA_001768125.1 Armatimonadetes bacterium RBG_19FT_COMBO_69_19 | reverse complement strand
CATACACGGACCGCCGACGGGTGATCGTCAGCGCCTCGCCGGAAGTGGTCTGGCAGCGGTTGGCCCGGATCGGTGGGCCGACGGGCTGGTACTATGCGGACTGGCTGTGGCGTCTGCGGGGGTTCCTGGACCGGATGCTTGGCGGAGCCGGGCGGCGCGCGCGGGCCAGCAGTCTTCGCTCAGACCGTGATGCCGCGCCGCTCCTGCGCGGGGAGGTCCTGGATTTCTGGCGTGTTGCGGCCGTGCAACCGCCTGACCGGCTCGTGCTCGTCGCT
>MENB01000165.1:12758-16458 GCA_001768125.1 Armatimonadetes bacterium RBG_19FT_COMBO_69_19 | reverse complement strand
CTAACCTTCCCTCCGTCGATTGGCGGCGACGATCGCGTAGATCACGAGGAGCGACAGCACGGTGCCGATGATCACGGCGGCGGTGTCGCTCACGCCCGGAACGGAACCGGAGGGCAGTGGCTGCTGCAGGAGCAGGAGCGCCGCGGGCATCCCCCCATTGATTCCGCAGGACCGGTGCAGCCCCTACCGAAGTGAGGTAGACCGTGAGTACGCGCACCGATCTCGTGGTCCGGACCGGGCTGATCGTCCTCACCGCCCTGGTCCTCATCGGGCTCGTGCGGCTACTCACCCAGATCGTCGACATCCTGATCATCGTGCTCGTCGCGGCGATCCTGGCGACCGGGGTGGCGCCCCTCACGTCCAGCCTCGAGAGGGTCCGCTGGGGCCGCCGCGGCTGGCACCTGTCCCGCACCTGGGCCATCCTCCTCATCTTCCTGCTCATCATCCTGCTGCTGCTGACCCTGACGGGCCTGCTGGTCACGCCGGTCGTGCTGGAGGCGCAGCAATTCCTGGGGAACCTGCCTGAGAACCTGCAGCGGCTGGAGGCCCTGGTCCAGAGCTGGGAGGACCGCTACCGCTGGCTGCCCGACCTGACCGGGTTCATCCGGCGCCTCCCGCAGGAGATCAACCGGTTCGCGCGGTACTTCGGGCCGGCCGCGGGCGTGGCGTTCAAGTTCGTGGGCGGGCTGGTCACGGTCACTACGGTGTTGTTCCTGGCCTTCTACATGCTGGTCGAAGGGCCGGCCGTGAAGGGGGGATTCCTCGCGCTCTTCCCGCGCCGCCACCGCAGCGAGGTGGCCGACGTCGTCGAACAGATCGGGGCGAAGTTCGGCGGCTGGGTGCGCGGGCAGTTGCTGCTGGGCCTCATCATCGGCACCGCGGCCTTCCTCGGCGTGGCCGCGATCGGTATGCCGTTCCCGATCCTCCTCGGGATCGTGGCCGGCATCACGGAGCTCATCCCCATGATCGGGCCGCTGCTGGGCGCGATCCCCGCGGTGTTCCTCGCGCTGTTTCAGCCCACGTGGAAGCTCATCTTCGTCGTCGCCTGGTACGCCGTGATCCAGCAGGCGGAGGCCAACTTTGTCGTGCCCCGCGTGATGCGCGCATCGGTGGGACTCTCGCCGCTGCTCACGATCATCGCGCTGATCATCGGTGCGAGGCTGCTGGGCGCCGCGGGCGCGCTGCTGGCTGTGCCGGTGGCGGCGGCCCTGCAGGTCATCGTGGGGACGATCGCGGCGCGCTTCAGGCCGGCCGACTAGTCAGGGGTCGACGATGACCGTCAGGACGTACGACGCATCCGGCGGTGTAAACCCCGTCACGATCCGGATCCGGTAGGTCCCCGGCACCCGTTGACGATACCCCGCCTCGACCACGTCGAGGCGGACATCGGGCAGCACGACCGTGGCCGGGCCGCCCCCTGCCGCCAGCACGCGCAGCGGTTGCCGACGCCGGAGATGGACGACGTTCGTTCGGGCCAGCACCTGCCCGTTCCGCACGGCGTACCGCCACGTCATCCCGGCCGGCGTCTCGGGGATGGTTCTCGCCGTCCCATCCGGGACCCACGAACCGCCGTTCCAGCGCAGGGCATCCACGGCTTCACCCCGCCGCTCGATCACGGCGGGTTCGACGAGGTGCACGGTTCCTGTGAGACGCTGCTCGCGCAGCACGGCCGCGCGCCCGCGGACGAGGCCGACGATCCGGTACCCGAGGGCGCCGTCATCGTACAGGCCGGAGAAGACGGCCGCATCACGCCCCGCCAGCAGACGGGCCGCATCTGCGGAGAAGGGTACCGCGCCGGGGTTTTCGGCGCGGTAGGCGGTCGTGAAGTGGCGGCGCAGGCGATCGTACCGGTACAGCAGCGCCTCGGCGGTGAACTCGGTGGATCCGGGGAAGGATGGGATGCGGGCGACCACCGCGATCTCGGAAGGCGGGCGGCCATCCATCTCGAGACGGACCAGGCTGTGCACGCTGCTGCCCTGCGGCAGCAAGGCGAGGACCTGGTTCGCGGACAGCGGTGGAGGCGCGGCGTTCCACCAGCGGACGGCGGCGCTGAACCCGATGATGGTGACGGCGAAGAAGGCGCTAGTCTTCGTCGCGATCTTCAATGATCGACAGGGCCTGGGAGAGGGCGGCGGTGAGGAAGGCGGTGGCCTCGTGCTCGCAGAGGTCCGTGAATCCACGCCGTTCGAGAAAGCTGCGCAGCGCCGGCACCAGCGCGCTCAGCTTGCGTGACATGTACGAGAACAGATCCCAGTACGCCTCCTCCGCGGCCGGATCGCTCGGGCCGATCCGCTCCATGAGCGTGAGGTAGCGTGTGTGCAGGTCGCGGTACTGCGCGTCGGTCTCGTGGGCATCCCGCAGATCCTCGATCTGCGCGCTGATCGCCGGATCTTCGAGCGCCTCCTGGGAGAGGAAGCTCATGTCGAGGAGCAGCTCGCTCAACTCCTCGGTCGGGTGGCCCAGGTAGAGCTCCGCCTGGTGCGATTCGGGGCCGATCAGCCGGCGCAGTTCGCGCGTCAGTTCGTCGTCGGCCTTGGGCAGCTTCGGCGGTTTCGCGTGGTTGCGCTCCTCCGCCCGGTCGCGCACCGAGACGCGCGAGAGCGCGTCTCGCCCGAAGCGCCGCTGCACGTAGGCTTCCGCTTCATCGCGGCCGAGGGATTTGGTACTGCGGAAGAGGAGCCGGTCTCCGGTGTACCCGCGGTACTGCCAGCCGTCCTCGACGAGCCCTTCGACCCAGCGCGCCACCTGCCGCAGCCAGGGTCCGTGCGCGGGGGCGCCGCGCAGCAGCGCCGCGACGACGGCCTTCGTGGAGCGGCCCCGGACGACGAGCTTGCCGGGTTCGTCGAACAGGCGGATTTCGATTTCGGTGTGCGTCTGTCTCGCCATGCAGAAGTGGCTTCAGTATACCATGACAGGAGATGCCATCCAGCGGAGGGAAATCAGCACGAGGTTCCCCCAGTCCGATGACGGCCGACCGCGCCTCACGAGAAGCCTTCGAGTCCCAGATCCTCGCCCCGTACGCGGTGCGCAGTGCGCACACGCAGCGGCGCTACCATGAGCGCCCCGACCCGTACCGCACCGAGTTTCAGCGCGACCGCGACCGCATCCTGCACTCCACCGCGTTTCGACGGCTGCAGCACAAGACCCAGGTCTTCGTCGTCACGGAAGGCGACTTCTACCGCACCCGGCTGACGCACACGCTCGAGGTCAGCCAGATCGCGCGCAGCATCGCCGCGGCGCTGGGCCTGAACGTCGACCTCGTGGAGGCTGTGGCCCTGGCGCACGATCTCGGCCATCCGCCGTTCGGGCACGCCGGCGAGCAGGAGCTGCACGCGTTGATGCACGACGCCGGCGGGTTCGAGCACAACATCCAGTCCCTGCGCGTCCTGGACGAGCTCGAGGTCCGCTACGCGATGCATCCCGGGCTGAACCTCTCCTGGCACACGCGGCAGGGGATCGCCACCCACGCCACGATCTACGATGCGCCCGAGGTGCCCGCGGAGTTCGCGCAGTTCCCCAGCGCCTCGCTCGAGGGTCAGGTCGTCGACCTCGCCGACATGATCGCCTACAGCACGCACGACCTGGACGATGCCCTGCGCATCGGGCTCGCCGATGAGGCCGACCTCGCCGCCCAGGGGATCGAGCTCTGGACGGAGGCCGCGCACTATGCCGACCAGCTCGTGGCGCGCCGCGACGCCAC
>MENB01000165.1:0-12656 GCA_001768125.1 Armatimonadetes bacterium RBG_19FT_COMBO_69_19 | reverse complement strand
CGGCCGGCTCGTCGAGGACGTCATCCGCGTCGCGGAGGAGAGGCTGCGCGAGGCGGCGCCGGATTCCTCCGAGGCGGCGATGCGCCAGAGCCGTTTGATCCGCCTCAGCGGGCTGCGGGAAGGCCAGCTGCGCCAGCTCGCGTTCTACCTGCGGGACGTGGTGTACTATCACCCGGAGAAACTGCTCATGGAGCAGAAGGCCCGGCGCTTCGTGCGCAGCCTGTTCGAGATGTTCGCGAAAGAGCCCCGCCTGCTGCCCCGGGTGACGCAGGAGCGGCTCCACGACGCGGGCGTCCCCCGCGTGGTCTGTGACTACATCTCAGGGATGACCGACCGCTACGCGCTGGATCTGTACAGCCGCCTCTTCGAGACGTACGAGATCGGGTTCGGAGGGAGTCCATCCACGTGACCGCCGTCGTCGGCAAGCCCACCAAGCGCATCGAGGGACTCGGGAAGGTTACCGGGAGCGCCCGGTACACCGAAGACCTGCAGCTGCCGGGGATGCTCCACGCCCGGCTGTTGTTGAGCCCGCATCCGCACGCGCGGGTGACCCGGCTGCCGAAGGCGGCCGCCCTCGGGGTTCCCGGCGTCGTCAACGTCGTCACCGAAGAGGATTTGCCGGAAGGGGTTTCAAGCAACCTCCTGGCCAGGCACGGTGAGGCGCTGTACTCCGGGCATCCCGTCGCCGTCGTCCTCGCGGAGGCCGAAAGCGCGGCCGCCGATGGGGTGGAGCGGCTCGGCGCGGAGGTGGAGTACGAGGTCCTGCCGGCGGTCCTCGACCCGCGTGAGGCGATGCGGGATGGCGCGCCGCTCGTGCGGCGGGACGCGGAGGACGACGAGGAAGCCGCGGCCCACTCCACGGTGGACGTCAAGGGGGGCAAGGAGACGAAGCCGCGCAACGTGGCCAACACCTACACCTTTCGGCGGGGGGACGTCGAGCTCGGGTTCAAGGAAGCCGCTCTGGTCGTGGAGCACACCTACGCGACCGGCAGGCTGCATCAGTCGTACATGGAGCCGCACGCCACCGTGGCCACCCTCGATCCGGTGATGCAGGCCGTTGTGGTGTACACCAGCACCCAGGCGCAGTTCTACGTGAAAGCCCAGGTGGCGAAGGCGCTCCGATATCCGGAGTCCCGCGTCAAGGTCGTCGCGATGACCGTCGGCGGCGCGTTCGGCGGGAAGTTCATGCTGCTCGAGCCGCTCGCCGCGGCACTGGCCGTGGTCACGAAGCGCCCGGTGCGGGTCGTGCTCACCCGCCGCGAGGACTTCCTCATGAGCACCCCCGGTCCCGAGGCGGAGATCTGGCTGCGCACGGGCGTGAAGCGTGACGGCACCCTGGTGGCCTTGCAGGCGAAGATCGTCTTCGATGCGGGAGCGGAACCCGGCGCGCCGGCGTCGATCGCGGCGGTACTGCTGGGCGGCTACTACAAGACCCCGAACCTGCTCATCGAGGCGCTCGAAGTCCTGACCAACAAGCCCCCCAACGGCGCGTACCGTGCGCCGGGGGCGCCCCAGGCCACGTTCGCCATAGAGTCCCAGATGAACATCATGGCCGAGCAGCTGCGGATGGACCCTGTCGAGCTGCGCCTGCGCAACTGCTCGGGGACGGGCGACCCGATGCCCAACGGCCGGCCGTGGAACCGGATGGGCATGCGCCAGGTCCTCGAGGCGCTCCGTGACCACCCGAAGTACCGGCATCGGGAGCGCGGGGAAGGCATCGGATACGGCGTGGCGGTCGGCGGCTGGACCGGTGGCGTGGAGTCCGCCTCAGCGTGCATCCGTGCGAACACCGACGGCACCTTCCAGGTGGTGCTCGGCATGGTCGACATCACGGGCACAGCGACGACCATGGCCTTGATCGCCGCCGAGGTCCTGGGCGTCCCGGTAGACCAGGTGCAAGTGGTCATCGCCGACACCGACCAGGCGCCGTATGCGGGGGCGTCGGGGGGGAGCAAGATCACGTACACCGTGGGACCGGCGGTGAAGGCCGCCGCGGAGGATGCGCGCCGGCAGATCCTGGCCATCGCCGCCGCGGAACTGGAGGCGCGCCCCGACGACCTGGAGATCGCCGAAGGCCAGGTGCGGGTGAAGGGAACATCCCAGAAGCAGATCGCGCTCGCCGAGATCGCGCGCAAGAGCATGAGCTTCGGGGCGAAGTACGCGCCGGTATACGGGAACGGCAACCTGCCATCCCCCAAGGGCTCGCCGGGATTCGCCGCGCATCTGACGAAGGTGCGCGTGGACCGTGAGACGGGCGAAGCGCAGATCCTCGACTACGTGGTGATCCAGGACGTGGGGTTCGCGATCAACCCGCCGGCCGTGGAAGGCCAGATGCGGGGCGGCGCGGTGCAGGGCATCGGCTGGGGGCTGCTCGAGGCGATGACGTACGACGACCAGGGGACGCTGCTCACCTGGGGGTTCACCGAATACCCCATCCCAAAGGCGTCCACGACTCCCCCGATGGAGACGGTGATGGTCGAGGTGGCCTCGGAGTTCATGAGCTTCGGGGCGAAGTACGCGCCGGTATACGGGAACGGCAACCTGCCATCCCCCAAGGGCTCGCCGGGATTCGCCGCGCATCTGACGAAGGTGCGCGTGGACCGTGAGACGGGCGAAGCGCAGATCCTCGACTACGTGGTGATCCAGGACGTGGGGTTCGCGATCAACCCGCCGGCCGTGGAAGGCCAGATGCGGGGCGGCGCGGTGCAGGGCATCGGCTGGGGGCTGCTCGAGGCGATGACGTACGACGACCAGGGGACGCTGCTCACCTGGGGGTTCACCGAATACCCCATCCCAAAGGCGTCCACGACTCCCCCGATGGAGACGGTGATGGTCGAGGTGGCCTCGGAGTTCGGCCCCTTCGGGGCGAAGGGCGTCGGCGAGCCGCCGGTGATCCCGGGGGGCGCGGCCATCGCCAATGCCATCGCCGATGCCGCAGGCGTCCGCCTCACCTCGCTGCCGGTGACGCCGCGCCGGCTGCTCGAGGCCCTGCGGGAGCGCGAGAAGGTGTCGTGAGAATTGTCCTCATCCTGATGCTCGTGGTCGCCGCGGGCTGCCAGGAAAGGCCCGCACCATCCTCCTCATACTTTCCGCTCGTCATGGGCGCCACATGGACGCGAAGGGCGGAGGACGGTGCGGACATCACCGCCCGCGTCGTCGCCCAAAAGACGGTGGGGCCGGCGGCGTGCGCGGTCGTCGAGACAAAGACCGCGCGGGATGGCCGCGAGCGGGTCACCCGCATCTGTTACGAGACGACGCCGTCAGAGATCCGCGTGGTCGAGACCGAGAGCGGCGGCCGCCGCGTCGTGGTGGATCCGCCCCGCACCGTCCTCCTCCTCCCCCCGGAGGCAGGCCGGTCGTGGTCCTGGGTCCCGACCGACACCCCGGTACCGTCGAGGATCACCGAGGAGTGGGTGGGCGAAGAAACGGTGAAGGTCACTGCGGGTACGTTCAAGGCGTGGAAGGTGAAGACCGTCACCACCCGTGCGGATCTGACGGTGACGCTCTTCACCTGGTATGCGCCGGGCGTCGGGATCGTGAAGATTGCGCGCGAGGAACAGCGCGGCGAGCTCCAGCGCGAAGGCGGGAGCGAGCTCGTCCGCTACACGATCCCCTAGAAGCGGACCGCGAAGGTGATCGACAGGTTCGGGGTCGCCGCGCTCGTCAGCACGAGCGTCAGGCGCGGCCCGTAGTCCTCCGCCCTGAACGCTACGAGCGTCATCGAATTCACCGGGACAATGACCCTGTCCGTCCGCAGCGGCACGAGGTAGAAGATCCGTCCCTTCAGCTTCGCCCCGGCCGGCGTGTTCAGGCGAACCAGCTGCCCGGGCGGGATCTTCGCGTCGCGAGCGGCAAAGGCCAGGAACGTGCCCCGGCTGTCCCGCAGCACGTACACGATGTAGCAGCGGCTGGGGGAGATCACCACATCGCCGAAGACAAGCGCCGCCGCCGGGCAGAAGATCTCGCCCTGCGTGTGGATCTTGATCTTCGCCGGCTTGGCGGGCTTCGATTTGTCCGGGCCGGCCGCGGCGATCGAGGTGAGCGCGAGGATCAGGGCGAGCACCATGACACCGACGCGCATGATTCTCATCTGGGTTGCCTCCCGGGAAGGTATGTTCGTCCTGCACATTCCCCTACGTCCGGGCGCGCAGACAGGTTCCAATCTGGTTTCTGAGTCCGCTCGAGGCGCTGCCGGAGGTGCTGATCATCCCCGCAGCAGGTTCCGCACCATGAAGAACACGTTTGCGGGCCGTTCGGCGAGGCGGCGCATCAGGTAGGGGTACCAGTCCCGCCCGTAGGGGGTCGCCACGCGGACGCGGTAGCCGCGGCGCACGAGGTCCAGCTGGAGGGCGGGCCGCACGCCGTAGAGCATCTGAAACTCGAAGCGATCGTGCGGGACGCCGCGCCGCTCGATGAAGTCGATGGCCCAGCCGATGATCCGGTCATCGTGCGTGGCGATCGCGGTGAAGCCGGCTTCCAACAGCATCCGCTCCGTCAGCTGGACGTAATTCCGGTCCACGTCCTCCTTGCGCGGGAAAGCGATCTGGGGCGGCTCGAGGTAGGCGCCCTTGACGATGCGCAGATTCGGCCGGAGGGGGAGGAGCCGGGCCAGGTCGTTCTCGGTCCGGTACAGGTAGGACTGCAGCACGACCCCGACGTTCGTGAAGCCGTCCTCGTGGAGCCGGCGATAGATGCGCAGCGTTGGGTCGACCCTCGGCGAGTCCTCCATGTCGACCCGTACGAAGTTCCGCAGGTGCGCGGCATGTTCGACGAGCCGGCGGAGGTTCGTGTAGGCGAGCTCTTCACTGATGTCGAGCCCCAGGTGGGTGAGCTTGACGGATGGGTTCGTGATCAAACCGTCGCGCGCGATGCGGTCGAGGATGCGGTTATAGATCTCGACGATCTCCCCCGCCGCGCCCTCGTCGTGCACGCTCTCGCCGAGGAGCGTCGTGTTCGTCATCAGGCCGGACTGGTTAAGTCGGCCGAGCACCTGGACGCATTCGTCCAGCGTCTCGCCGGCGACGAAACGCGCGGCGCCCAGGCGCATGCCGTAACGGCGGACGAAGCGCTGGATCGTGGGACTGCCGGCCAGCAGGAGGATGAGGCGGCGGGTGAGCATGCCCGCCTGGTGGGTTAACGCTCGAGCAGCGCCATCCCTGCCTCGCGGGCCAGCTCGGCGACGCGATGGCTCATGCCCTGGGCGGTGAACATCTCGGCGGCGGTCTTGATCAGCCTCGTGCCTTCTGCCGGGTTCCCGCGGGCAAAGGCGATGCGGCCGAGCACGACGTGGGCCTCTGCGGTCTCGACCGGGTCCCCCGCGGCCTTCGCCTCGGACAGCGCCTGCGAGGCAAACGCAGCGGCGTCGTCCAGGCTTTCCAGGGTGACGTGGACCCGCGCGATCTCCGTCAGGACGTTGGCGTGGAGCACCTGCATCTTCAGACGCTCGGCTACGCGTAGGGCATGGTGGAAGTGGCGGAGCGCGTCTTTGTTGTGCTGCTGCTCGGCCGCCACCTGGCCGAGGTTGTGGAGGACGTGGGCCAGGTCCGGCAGATCTTCCGACTTCTCGAACAAGTCCCGGGCGCCGACGAGCGCCTCAATAGCGCTACTGAGCTCTCCCTGATGACGGTAGGCAGCACCGAGTCCCCACAGCGCACGGGCCCGGAGGACGGGATGTTGCTGCGTAACCTGCGCCCGGGCCGCCTCGTAGTACCGCTTAGTCGCGCGCGTGTAGTCACCGGCGTAGACCAGCGCGCTCGCCAGGTTGATCAGCGCCTCCACGCGAGCCGGATCGCGACTGGCCTTCGCCCTGCGGAGGATGTCCAGCGATGCATTCAGGTGCTGGACGGCCGCCGGGATGTCCCTGCGCCGCAGCGCCGCTGTCCCGAGGACGAGCAGAGCCCGGCCCGTGCGCCACAGGTCCCGCGCCTGCTCAGCTCGCGTCTTTGCTTCTGCGGCAAGCGAGGAAGCCGTATCGAACTCCCGTTCCTCGAGCGCGACCTGAGCCCACTGGAGGACGAGCTCGCGATCGGTTTCGTCGAGCCGGTACGAGCGAGACAGGATGCTCACGGCGCCGAGCAGCTCTTTCGCATGCGGCGCGTTGCGCTTTCGCAGCGCCTCGGCACTAAGGGCGAGCAGGCCCGCGGCGACCTGCTCCGGCAACCGGTCCTGCGATCCCAGCAGGGCGTCCACGGACGTGCCCAGCCGCCGGGACAGGAGGCCGAGTGTCTCCACCGAGGGAGACGTCTTCTCCCGCTCGAGCAGGCTGATGAAGCTCTTGGTTAGCTCCCGGCCGGCGAGCTGCTCCTGCGTGAGCCCGCGCGACTGGCGCAGTTGGCGAATCCGCGTTCCGAGGCCGCCCATGCCATCTTCCTCCCCCTACCCCTACTAGCAAGGTCCATGCCCTGTGCTGTTATGTGTGAGTCGATTATCTCCTGCAACGATGGAAGTTGCATGGAAGTTCGCAGATGGACCGGCGGGGGGGAACGGGACGGCCGTCGCTCCCGGCGGGAGAGCGGCGGCCGCCTTGTGTCTTGGGTTGGACTAGCTGCCGCCCGGCAGGCTGTCTCCGGCAATCCAGAAACGAGCCGAACCACCGGGCAGGGAGTCACCAGCAATTGCCGTTGTAGTAAGACTCAGCAACAGAGCCACGAGCGCAGCCACAATGATCTTCCGCATGAGATCCCCTCCTCACCTGGGCTATGGAATTCAGGCACCTTCCGGCTTGGGGTCCCGCCGAACCCCGTGGCCCCCTTTCGGCGTGAGGTTATGCAATCCTGTTCTTTAGTTCATCAACTAAAACGCGAGTACCGCTCTCCGTACCTCTGAGGGAGACCCGTTCTGCCCCGACCCCGTCCGACGGGGCGGGGGGCGGTTGGTGACGAACACAGTAGGAGGATGGCGCGGGCGTGCGTTGCCACAACCGACGATCTGGACGGGTTTGCGGGCTACCACCGGGTGCTCTACGAGCGGCGGGTCAGGAGATGACGATGACCTCGTACGATGCGGTGATCATCGGCGGCGGCCACAACGGGCTCGTCACCGCCGCCTACCTGGCCCGGGCAGGACTCCGCGTGCTCGTGCTCGAACGCCGGTCGGTCCTCGGTGGCGCGGCCGTCACGGAGGAACCCTGGCCGGGCTTCAAGATCTCGACGGCCGCCTACCTGTGCGGTCTCCTCATGCCCCGGATCATCAGCGACCTCGGCCTAGAGCGGCACGGCTATGAGATCCTGCCCAAGGATCCAGCGTTCTTCAGCCCCTTCCCGGATGGGCGGGCGCTCTTCGTGTGGCGGGACGACCGCAAGACGGCGGAGGAGATCGGACGGTTCTCGCGGCGCGACGCTGAGCGCTATCCAATGTACGAGGCGGTCCTGGAGCGCCTCGCGAGGGTTGTCGACCCCTGGCTCCTCCGGACCCCTCCCGACCCTGTGCGCCGGCGCTGGCGCGACCTCGCCGGCTTTGCCCGTCTCGGCTGGGACGCGCTGCGCTTCCCTCCGCGTGACTTCGTGCAGGCCGTTCGCATCGCCACCCAGAGCGCGCGCGACTTCCTGGACGGCTGGTTCGAATCCCCCGAGCTGAAGGCCTCGCTTGCCACGGACGGCGTCATCGGCGCCCGTGGCGGCCCGAGCACGCCGGGGACGGCGTACGTCCTCTTCCACCACTGCATGGGTCAGGCTGCCGGCAAGCGCGGGCTGTGGGGGTTCGTGCGCGGCGGCATGGGCGGGGTCGCCCAGGCCATCGCCGCCTCCGCCAGGCAGCAGGGTGTCGAGATCCGGACCGAGGCGGAGGTCGCGCGGATCCTCGTCCGGGAGGGCCGGGCCGAGGGCGTCGTCCTGCGCAGCGGGGAGGAGGTCCGGGCCCCGATCGTCGCCAGCAGCGCCGATCCCAAGGTGACCTTCCTGGGCCTCGTGCCGTCCATCGACGGCGACTTTCGGCGCGAGGTGGAGGCGATCCGCACCGAAGGCGTGGCGATGAAGATCAACCTCGCCCTCGATGGCCTCCCCGAGTTCACCGCCGCCCCAGGAGGATCGCCGGGGCCGCAGCATCGCGCGACGATCCACATCGGCCCGACGATGGACTACATCGACCGCGCCTGGCAGGACGCGCAGGCCGGGAGACCCTCCGCCGCCCCGTTCCTCGAGGTGACCATCCCCACGACGTACGATCCGTCGCTGGCGCCGCCGGGGAAGCACGTCATGAACATCTTCGTGCAGTACGCACCCTACCGGCTCGCCGAAGGCCACTGGGATCAGTTGAAAGAGACCTACGCCGATCGCGTCATCGACTCGCTCGCGCAGTACGCGCCCAACATCAAGGACCGCATCATCCACCGTCAGGTGGTCAGCCCGCTCGATCTGGAGCGTAACTTTTCGCTCACCGGCGGCGACATCTTCCACGGCGAGATGACCCTCGACCGCCTCTTCTTCATGCGGCCCGTTCCCGGCTGGGCCGACTACCGGACTCCCATCCACGGTCTCTACCTCTGCGGGTCGGGGACGCACCCCGGGGGCGGCGTCATGGGCGCGCCGGGGTACAACGCGGCCCGGGAGATCCTGCGAGATGCCGCGGGCCGCCGGAAATGAGGAGAGGGGGCGCCGCGCACCCCCTCTCACCCGGCCAGACGCGACCGAGAGCGGTTACAACTTGAGATCGATGATGGCCGAGACGCCCACACTCGGCACACGCCGCACCTGCTTCCAGGGCTCGAGACTATCTACCGGTACCAGCGCGCGGATGGAGAACGCTCCCTGGTAGTTGGCGTCGAGCGCGGCGACGGCCTGGACCTTGTCCACCGACGCCTTCGGCCCCGAGACCTGCGCCGCGCCGATCGCGGCCTGGCCCGGGGTGTTCACGCCGATGGAGATGCTGAGGATCGGCACCACCTTGGTGGTCTGGAGCGTCGTCGGATCCTTGGCCTGCACCAGCTTGTTGATGAAGGTGTTGAGGGCCGGCGCGAAGGCCTTCACCGCGGCGCCGACGCCGATCGTCTTCACGATGGCCGGCACGGTGAGCCCGGGGGCCGGCGCAAGTCGATCGGTCTGCGGGACCCTGTCAACTGGCGCGGGCACGTCCACAGCGCTGGTATGTGCGAGGACCTTGACCTTCTTGGTAAGGACGGTCCGCCCGGGGAGGAGCTTGCCCTCGACCTCGACGATGTCGCCGGCGACCAGCCGGTAATTCCTCGACTTGTCCTTCCCCTCGCCCTTCAGCTCGATCCTGCTGTCGCGGCGGAGGATCACGGACCAGATCACGTTCGACGCGAACTCGCGGAACTGGAACGATGAGTTGGGTAGATTCACGCTGAGCACGACGCCCGTCATCTCGATCTCGGCGTCATCGTCGTCGCCCATCACGGCCCCAGCCAGGAGCGCGGTCACGAGCAGAGCGGCCGCCAGGCCGGTCGACAGAATGCGGATGGCTCGCATCGGGAACTCCTCCGATCTTAGGTTGTCCCACGAAGCGGGGACATGGACTGCATTCCCATCTCCGGCTGGCGTTAGGCTGGCGTTCGCGCTAGGATGGCGAGCATGGACCCGCTCCCTCGGTTGCCCGGGAACTGTCCGGTCACGTGGGCTTTGATCGCGGCCAACGCGGCAAGCTTCGTGATCACGTTCGTGGGCGGCGGCGCCCTGTTGGGTCCGCTGATCTTCCACACGGCGACCACGGCCGCCTCTCCCTGGTCGGTGCTGACCTACCCGCTGGTCGCCTCCGGGGGTATCCTCTGGGTGCTGCTGGGAGGGTACATGCTGTGGATGTTCGGCGGCAGCCTTGAGCGGGGCTGGGGCGCGCGCGACTACCTGGTGTTCCTCGTCGTCGTCAGCCTCGCGACCGCGCTCGGTCTGTGGGTGGGGGCGGGTCTCACGGGGCGGGGGGCGGTCCTGGCCGGGTCGGCGATGGTGCTGGCGGCCGCGGTGGTCGCCTGGTCGGCGATCAATCCTGGGGTTCGGCTGCTGCTGTACTTCGCCATCCCGATCGAGGCGCGGTGGCTGGGGGTAGCATCGGTCGTGCTGGTGGCCTTCTCATTCCCGTTTCCGCTCGGGCTATTCGCCCTCGCGGGACTCGGTGCGGCATGGTGGTACGTCCGCCGCGGACGCTACGCGGCCTTACGGCTTGGCCGCGAGCGTCCGGGCGCACGTCTCACGCTCAATCCCATTGCCCTCTATCGGCGGTGGCGGTTGAAGCGGCAGTTCACGCGGTTGATGCGGAATGCCTCACCTGGAGACGATGCCGATCGAGGAAGATTGCACTAGCCGATCGGGCGCACCCCTGTGGCCTGCGGGCCCTTCTGGCCCTGGGTCACGGTGAACTCAACCTTCTGCCCCTCTTCGAGGGACTTGTAGCCGGTGCCCTCGATCCCGCTGAAATGCACGAAGACGTCCTTCGAACCGTCCTCGGGGGTGATGAAGCCGTACCCCTTCTCACTGTTGAACCACTTCACGGTGCCGGTTGCCATTGCGTCGTGCCACCTTTTTTCCTTCGACTCTCACAGACCCGAGCATGATGCCTGTGATGCGACAACACTATCGCACAACTCGGCCCGGAGCACAATGGCCTGACAGGGGTTTCCCTTGACAAACGCGGCGGCCCCGAGAATGGAATCGCCGAAATGTGTTGACCCCCTGGTGGATACCTGTCATCCTGAATGTGCGGCGGTTCCTCAACCTCCGATCACGACATGACGGTACGCACTGAGAGGATCGGAGGCAACACACAATGTTCAAGCCTGAGATGATTAGGGACCACTGGACAACCGTGCAGCCCAAGCTGCGGGAGATCTGGCCCAACCTATCTGAGCAGGATGTACAGGTCATCAACGGAGATGCAGAGCTCCTCGTGACGAAAGTCCGCGAGAAGTACAACAGCATCAGCCGCGATGAGATCTTCAGCAAGCTGGCCACGTACCTCCCGGTTCAGCCGGTGACGTCGGTGCGGTAAGATCGAGGCAGAAAGATGATCGAAGAGAGGGCGGGTCCTCGGACCTGCCCTCCTTCGTTTTATGGCGCGCCGCCCGGGGCGGGCTACTCGCCGAGGACGGTGAGCGGGACATACAGCTCCTCGAGGGGGATCGGCCGCGTGAGGAGGCGCTGCTCGACGAGGTACTGTACCAGCGTCGTCAGAACGTGGCGGTTCGCCTCGAGGCCGTAGGGCCAGGGATCGGAGCCAAAGATCTCCGCCATCTCCTCGAGTTCGGCGTGCAGCCACGGGAGCGTGTACCGTAAGGAGCTGCTGAACCGGATCTGCGTCATGCACCAGGTCTTCGCCTCCACGAAGGCCTTGTGCAGGCTCTCCGCGATCCAACGGTTTTCCCTGTACAGTGCTTCGCGGATGACCACGGTGTGCATGACCGGAAAGATGCGGGTCTTTCGGAAGTACTCCCGTTCCAGTTCGCGGTAGTTGGGGAACAGACGGGCCACGAGGGGGTGCTTTCCCAGCGCGTCGGGCCGGCGCGCGCCGATCAGCGCGTCGATCTCGCCCTCCACCAGCAGGTCGTTGAGCGGCCGGTCCTTCACCCGCTCGATCTCGATACCCTCCGGCCGGTTCACGAGGATGTCCGGCCGGCCGGGCGCGTTGATCCCGCCGCTGATCCAGCGGACCGTCTCGAGCCGCACGCCGTACTCGTGCTGAAGCAGGCCGCGGATCCACACCGCCGCGGTCTGGCTGTACTCTGGCAGGCCGATCCGCTTTCCCTCGAGGTCCTTCGGCGTCCGGATCCCCGCCTTCGTGTTGATGAAGATGTACCCGTGACGGAACATGCGAGACGGGAACACGGAGATGGCGACGAAGGGGAAGTCGCCCTTGCCGCGGCGGATCAGCGAGTGCGCGCAGGACATCTCGGAGGCGTCGAAGGCCTGGTTGGCCACCATCCGGGCGAAGATCTCGGGCGGCGACTGGATGGCGACGTAGGTGAGGTCGATGCCTTCCGGCCGGACGATGCCTGTGCGCAGCGCGTCGGTCCGGTCGTATGAGCCACACGCAAGCGTTAGAGGCAGCAGGGGCATGGGGCGTCGCCTCCGGTCACAGAGGTCAAACGTGCACTTCCTGTGGGACTGGCATGTCACCGCGTGTCCTCGCGATGACTACATGCGCTGGGGCACGCCCTCTATGTACCGACCGTACCCGGGCTTTCCCGTGACCTTGCCGTCCTGCATGATCACCGAACCCCGGAGCATCGTGAGCACGGGCTTCCCCTTGAGCGTCCACCCGCGGTAGGGCGTCCACTTCACCTTCGTGTACACCGTTTCGTCGCTCGCTTTCCACTCCTTGTCCAGGTCTGCGACGACAAGGTCGGCGTCGGACCCGGGCAGGAGCGCGCCTTTGCGCGGATACAGGCCGAGCAGCCGCGCCGGGTTCTCGGAGAAGACGCGCACCAGCGTGGCCAATGAGAGCTTCCCGCGGTGGACGTCGGTGAGCAACACCGAGAGCATGTTGTCGTACTGTGGGCTGCCGAACGGCCCGGTCCAGGGGTCCTGCTTGAACCGCTCGAGGTCTTCCAGAGTGTGCGGCGCGTGGTCGGAATCGATCGTGTCGATCGTGCCATCGTTGATCGAGGTCCAGATCGCTTCCATCCGTGCGGGATCGCTCGTGATGAACCCGCCCGGCGCCGCCCGCGGCCCCTGCTCCCTCAGGTCCCTGTCGGTGAGCTGGAAGTACTTTAGGTC
>MENB01000164.1:8686-8807 GCA_001768125.1 Armatimonadetes bacterium RBG_19FT_COMBO_69_19 | reverse complement strand
GAGGGAGGGGGTGAGGCCTGAAGCTCCCAGCCAACCTGAAGGGCGGTCGAGACACGCGCGGATATGCAGAGCCAGCACAAGGAGGCGGCTGTCTCACATGGATCGGACGAGACGCGCCCTT
>MENB01000164.1:8203-8606 GCA_001768125.1 Armatimonadetes bacterium RBG_19FT_COMBO_69_19 | reverse complement strand
TTGGAGAATCACCATGCCCAGTCAGGATCAGGAACGGTTGCAGCGGCTGCGCGATCAGCAGCTTCGAGCTCGTGACCCCCTGACCAAGCAGCGCCGGATGGACAAGGAGATCTCTCAGAAACAGCGCCGTATGCGCGAGTCGTTCTCTTTCGGAGGCATGTGGAGAGATCTTCCCCATCGGCTCCGAGGAGCCTTTGTGGGAGGGCTGATCGGCCTGGCCGTCCTCTTGATCGCCCCATCCCTGATCGAAGCACCCTGGGGGCTCTGCCTCGGTGCCTTCGCCCTACCTTTCGCCGCCCTGGTTGGGTTCCTCCTCGGTCGGTACGATGACAGCATGGAGGACATCAAGAAGGATTTGCATTGATCGAAGGCGTCGTGATTCAGGGTCGCTCGAAGGTCGGCA
>MENB01000164.1:7025-8128 GCA_001768125.1 Armatimonadetes bacterium RBG_19FT_COMBO_69_19 | reverse complement strand
GGCTCTAATGGTCAAGAAACGCGAGGGGCGACGTTGAGCGAAGCCTCCCACCTGGCCGATGCCCTTCTGGGCTTGTATTCAGCCCCCGACCACGGGTGGTTCGTCCCTATCACGGTGTCTACGGCTGGGCTCGAACCGGGACAGGCAGCCCGCGTTCCGTCCCCACGTTTCAACAGCGTTTGGGGGACCGTCAACCATGTTCGCTTCTGGCAAGAGTATGGCTTCTTTCGATTGCAGGGACAGGAGGTCGACCGCGTCGTCCTGGGGGCCGATGACGGTTGGCCGCCCCCTCCGGAGGCGCCCGATCGGGCCGCCTGGGAGACCGATCTGAAGCGCGCGCTCGACGCCAACCGCTCCCTGGCCGATCTCGTGGCCGCCTTCCGCGACTCGGACCTGGGAGAACCGTATGCTTCCGGACGTCCCGCTCGATACCAGTTAATTCACGGCATCATCGCCCACAACAGCTACCATGCCTGTGAGATCATCAGCATCCGCCACATGCTCGGGCTGTGGCTCGAGCGGACCTGAACTTCACCACTCCATCGATCGCGCCGGGTGTGCCGCCGGCCTCAACCAGAGATCGCTCGAGGCGACGGGACGATGTCGGTCGGCCGCCTGAAACGCTCCGAGATCACCCGCTGGCTCCGCTTGAGGTCCGCGCTCTGGCCCAGCCGGCCGTTGGAAGTTCAACGGCGTGAAATGGCGGATATCCTCAGCGATGAAGAGTTCAACGCCGTGTTTGTCAGCCGCGACCGTGCCGGGCATCTGACGGGATTCCTCGAGACCAGCCTGCGGTTGAGAGCGGAGGGCTGCCACACCAGCCCAATAGGCTATGTTGAGGGATGGTACGTCGTCCCAGGAGAGCGTCGCAAGGGGGTCGGCGGCGCGCTTTTGGCACGCGCCGAAGCGTGGGCGGCAGACCGTGGCTGTCGGGAGATGGCCTCCGACGCCGATGTGGAAGACGGGGCCGGCCGGGCCGCCCATCGCAACCTGGGGTACGAGGAGACTTCCCGCCTTGCGCACTTCCGCAAGGCTCTGGCCGAGGGCGGAGCGCGGCCTCGGTGAGCGTGCCTCCTGGGACTCTTCCCGGCGGAAGACTCAAG
>MENB01000164.1:6897-6999 GCA_001768125.1 Armatimonadetes bacterium RBG_19FT_COMBO_69_19 | reverse complement strand
GGGCGAGGCATTCGAGTCCCAGACCGGATCGCCTCGGCCCAACACGATTCAACGCCTGTTCCAGCGGGTTGCGGCGACGCCGGTCGCCTCCGCCGTCCTTTC
>MENB01000164.1:6498-6876 GCA_001768125.1 Armatimonadetes bacterium RBG_19FT_COMBO_69_19 | reverse complement strand
TCGTTGCGTTCTGTGGGCCTCACACGGTCGGGCGACGGCCACCTCGTGGCTGTCCGGTCTGCCGGTCGTAGCCCTGACCACCACCGGCGCCCGTTCACGCCGGCTGCGCACGGTTCCGCTGGTCGGTCTCTTCGAAGGCAGCAAGGTGGTGGTGGTGGCCTCGAACTTCGGCAGCCGACGCCATCCGTCGTGGTGCCTGAACTTGCGCGCCCGTCCTGAGGCGGTCCTGACGTATCGGGGCCGCGCCTTCAGCGTCCGGGCACAGGAGGCCGCCGGCGAAGAGTATGACCGCTGTTGGGCGATGGCTTTGCAGCGTTATGCCGGTTTCCAAGCGTATGCCCGTCGATCACGTGGACGGAGGATTCCCGTTGTGCTCCT
>MENB01000164.1:6358-6488 GCA_001768125.1 Armatimonadetes bacterium RBG_19FT_COMBO_69_19 | reverse complement strand
GGAGCCATGCAGGGAGTGGAGGCACAACCTCCCTCAGGCGCCTAGCTTCCAGCCGCGCTTTCGTTCGCTCCCCGAGAGTTGTCCGTCAGCCACTGCATGTAGTCTGGCGACGCGCCCGACATCGTCCACC
>MENB01000164.1:5579-6270 GCA_001768125.1 Armatimonadetes bacterium RBG_19FT_COMBO_69_19 | reverse complement strand
CAGCTGCTCGTCCTGCCGCTCGAGGCGGCCTTCCCACATGTAGTGACTCTTGACCGCCGCGATCTGGACGCACGCCGCCAGCCCCTGGCGAACCAGGCCGTCCGCCAGCCGGTCGGCCTCCGCCGCATCGCTGGTCGTGGTCATGACGAGGCAGCCTTCCAGCGGGGTAACCATCGATCACCTCCAGCCGCTCAATCTTCCCCGCCTTCTCGGAGGCGCCGTCCGAATTGCGCGGGGCGCGAGGGCGAGGGGACGGTCAGGTCCTTCACATCGTGGGCCAGCCTCAGGCGCTCTCCCGTGGTGTAGAGGAAGGTGAAGCGACGCCACCGCTTGGCCCGGATCGGTTGAGCCAGCGCTCGCAGCGGTCCGAGCTGCAGCCGGTAGTAGGGCTCGCCGCTGCGTGGGTGGTCGGCTTCCTCGCGCAGCAACTCGCCCCGCGTCGTCAGTTCGTAACCACGGACGGGGGCGATGGTCCGAACAGACCAGCGTTCTTCGCCGAATGGAGCCCCCTGGAAGAAGGCTAACCAGTCGACGCGCATGGTGCCCGGCGCATGGGCCAGTGGGATTCGGTACCAACCCAGCACCCGCGCGATCTCGAGATCGCGGGGAGCCTTGACGAAGGCGACGAGGATCAGGTCATCGTCCTGCAGATCGTCCATGCTGTCCCCCTGGCCGCCCATTCGGGCGGCGC
>MENB01000164.1:4387-5521 GCA_001768125.1 Armatimonadetes bacterium RBG_19FT_COMBO_69_19 | reverse complement strand
TCAATCTCCGGCACCTGGCGCTGAACTCCCGTCCAGTAATCCGGATCCTCGCGCTGCGCCAGGATCTCCTCGTACGTCTTTCCTTGCTGCTCGACCCAGGTGAAGTACTTGAGGTTGTGGACGCGCCTGCGGTTGCTCTGGCTCAACTCCAGCATGGAGTCGGTCGAGGCGCCGAGCAGGTAACGTGCGAAATGGGCCGAAGCGGCGGCCTCGGTGTACTCTCCGTGCTCGGATCGCATCTCTTCGAGACGGCTGCCGTAGAGCTCCATCGAGTCGGTCAAGACCGTCAGGACAAGGTCCTTGGGGCCCAGCTCATAGTGCCGGGCGAACTTGATTGCCGAGAGCAAGTTGGCGATGCCCGAGAACCCCAGCAAGTCCATCTTCCCCACCAGCGCCTCGGGAACCCCTCGTCGGGTCAGATGGGCCCGACCGACCGGCTCGTTGAACAAGCGCGCCAGCTGAACCACCGCCCCATCGTCGATGGCCGCTACCAGGTCCGTGTTCATGACATTGTGGATCCACGGCACGTGCTTGTCTCCGATGCCTTCAATCCGATGCGCGCCGAATCCGTTCTCGAGCAGGGTCGGACACTGCAGCGCCTCGGCCGCACCGATCTTGCTTCCCGGAAAAGCCTGCTTCAGGTAGTCGCCGCAGGCGATGGTCCCCGCCGACCCGGTCGTCACGATGACCCCCCGGTAATCGCCTCCGGCGCGGAGCTCATGCTCGACCACCTCCTGCAAGGCGTGCCCGGTCACTTCGTAGTGCCAAAGGTAGTTCCCGAACTCCTCGAACTGGTTGAAGATCATGAGGTCCTGCCCCGACCGACGGAGCTCCCAGCACTTATCGAAGATCTCCTTGACGTTCGATTCCGACCCCGGGGTCTTGATCACTTCCCCGGCGACCTTGGACAGCCACTCGAAGCGTTCCTTGCTCATTCCTTCCGGAAGGATGGCGATCGACTGGCACCCCATCAGAGCGGAATCGTAGGCGCCGCCACGGCAGTAGTTCCCGGTGGAGGGCCAGACGGCCTTCTGCGTCGAGGGATCGAACTGGCCCGTGACCAGCCGCGGCACAAGGCAGCCGAACGCCGCGCCAACCTTATGGGCCCCCGTCGGGAACCACTTGCCGACCACC
>MENB01000164.1:3883-4263 GCA_001768125.1 Armatimonadetes bacterium RBG_19FT_COMBO_69_19 | reverse complement strand
TCACGTCCCACAGCCCGACGCCGGTCAGCTTGGACCGTATCGGGGCCGGGATGAGGGAGGGGTCTTTCATCTGGGCGAACGTCGGGATCACGATTCCGCGCTCGCGCACGCGCTGCGCCGCCTTCTCCAGGCGGTCGGCAATAACGGTCAGATCGATCATGGCTTGGTTCTGGCTCCTCTTGGATTTCGGGGTGGGGCCGGCGGCCCGGAGCGCAGGACGTACAGCGGGCGGCCCTTCACCTCGTCATAGACACGTCCCAGATACTCGCCCAGCAGGCCGAGAGAAATCAGCTGAATTCCCCCCAGGAAGAGCACGGCAATCAGCGTCGTCGCCTGGCCCAGGAAGGCCTGGCTCCCGCCGAGCCGCAAGGCGATCACGG
>MENB01000164.1:3349-3777 GCA_001768125.1 Armatimonadetes bacterium RBG_19FT_COMBO_69_19 | reverse complement strand
CATCTTGCGGAAGGGATACTTGGTCACGCCGGCAAAGCGCGCCGCTCGCTTGTACGGGACCCCTGTCTGATGGAAGCCCACCCAGGCGGCCATCCCGCGCAGGAACCGGTGGCGCTCCCTCATCTGGGAAAGCGTATCCACCACGCGCCGGTCCAGCAGCCGGAAATCGCCGGTGTCGACGGGGATCTTCACGTCGGTGATCCGGTAGATCAGACGGTAGAAGAGCGAAGCGGTCACCGTCTTGAACCAAGACTCGCCCTCGCGTTCCGTGCGAACGGCGTAAGCCACCTCAAATCCCTTCCGCCATTGCTTTACCAGCTCGGGAATGACCTCCGGAGGGTCCTGAAGATCGGCGTCGATGATAATCACGGCCTGGCCGCGGGCGTGGTCGAGTCCGGCCGTGACAGCGATTTGATGCCCGAAGTTGC
>MENB01000164.1:3114-3223 GCA_001768125.1 Armatimonadetes bacterium RBG_19FT_COMBO_69_19 | reverse complement strand
CCGCCCGCAGTCGCCGATAGAACTCGGGGAGCGACTCGCGCTCGTTGAAGACAGGCGCCACAACGGACAGGCGCGGTGTCTTGGGAGCCCGAGGGGCGCGAGGAGCCAT
>MENB01000164.1:2901-2990 GCA_001768125.1 Armatimonadetes bacterium RBG_19FT_COMBO_69_19 | reverse complement strand
GGCGCCGGCGGCTTTCACAATCCCGGCATAGGCCGCGGCAGCGGCCGGCTCGGAAAAAATCGCCTCGCGTCTTCCGAGAGCGGCGATCG
>MENB01000164.1:2383-2741 GCA_001768125.1 Armatimonadetes bacterium RBG_19FT_COMBO_69_19 | reverse complement strand
GTTCGCCACGGCCGCCGACCCGGTCGATTGGATCCCGAACAGCCGCGGCACCTGCTCGATCCATCCCAGCTCGTAAAGGTCGCGAAATCCCTTGTGCAATCCCGAGATGATGTTGCCGTCGCCGACCGAGACGAAGACGGCATCGGGGGAATCCCATTGTAGGGGCACGCCACGAGGTCCCGAGCGAAGCGAGGGATGCCGTGCCCCTACACGTTCCCTGGACTTCGCCATCGTCAACTGTTCGCAAATCTCATACGCCGCCGTTTTCTTGCCTTCGGCCGTGAACGGGTTGTACCCGGTGTTGCGGCAATACCAGCCGAAGGCCTTCGCTGCCTCCAGCGTCAGGTCGAAGGCCTGA
>MENB01000164.1:1961-2253 GCA_001768125.1 Armatimonadetes bacterium RBG_19FT_COMBO_69_19 | reverse complement strand
CGGCGTTGCCGGTCGAGGCGGTGATGATAACCTTCGCTTCAATCTCCTGGGCGCGCGCCACAACGACCGCGCTCGCCCGGTCCTTAAAGGAGGCGGTGGGGTTTCGCCCGTCATCCTTCAGCCACAATCGGCTCAACCCCAAGTCCGACGCCAATCGTCGAGAGCGGAAGAGCGGCGTCCAGCCCACGGATTTCAAAGGCGTGCCGTCATGGCCGGGGTCCATCACGGGGAGAAGCGGAAGGTAGCGCCAGATCGAGTCTTCGGCCGACTCCCGGATCGAGGCCGGGCTGAC
>MENB01000164.1:1145-1892 GCA_001768125.1 Armatimonadetes bacterium RBG_19FT_COMBO_69_19 | reverse complement strand
GACCTCATCGGGGCCAAAACGACGGTCACAAACGGAACAGCGGTAGCCGAGGAAGCCACCCATGTCAGTGGCCCCGTTCGCCGCGGACGTATGGAAGCCCGAGGGCGGCCGGAGCGCCAAGGTGTTTCCGCTGCGCCGCGCGCGAGCCAAGGACCAGAACGCCTATCGTGAACGCATAAGGAAGCATCTGAAGGAAGAATCCGAGGTATGGATTGTAGAAGAATGGATTCCGAAGGGTGAACAAGGTCTGGGGCCCCTGGATATCAAGAATGGTCCGACGCAGCGCACCAAACGCGTACGAGCCCAAGGCTGCCCGGAATGGATCCCATTGAGCAAAGATGACCAATCCAATGGCGATCCATCCCTGGCCCGAGGTCGTGAGCTCGCTGAACCACCCCGGGGAGATCGCCAGGCTGATCGTTCCGCCGGCTAAGCCAGCCAGCAACCCTCCCACCCAGACGTGGAGGTAGCGAAGCCTCTGTACGCTGAGGCCCATCGCGTCCGCGGCGGTCGGGTTTTCTCCGACGGCGCGCAGATCCAAGCCCTGGCGGGTGCGGTGGATGTAAAACCACACGGTCGGGACCAGGAGGTATCCGATGTACACCATCACACTCTGATGGGTGAAGAGAATCGGGCCCAGGATCGGGATGGCGGAGATCATGGGAATGGTCACCACGGGAAGAAGGGAGATGGCGCCGGCCTTGTTCAACCCTTCCCCCAGGACCAGGCTCAGGCCGACGCCCAGAA
>MENB01000164.1:0-1037 GCA_001768125.1 Armatimonadetes bacterium RBG_19FT_COMBO_69_19 | reverse complement strand
ACCAGCCATTGCCCGTGGAGACGGTCACACTGAACGCGCTCATCGCCCCGATGAGCATCATTCCCTCTACGCCCAGGTTCAACACGCCGGACCGTTCGGCCAGGATTTCGCCGATCGTAGCGAAAAGGAGCACCGTCCCCGAGGCCACTCCGGCATGCAGAATTACCACCGGGTCCATCGGTTACCCCTCCGCCGCAACGCGAACGAGCCGAATCCGATACCGAAGCAGCACTTCGCTGGCGATCAGCATGAACAGAATGATCCCTTGAATGAGCCGCGGCACTCCGGCCGGCTGAATCTCTCGCCCGGCCAGGATCAACCCGCCGAAGAGGATCGACACGGGGACGACCATGATCGGGTTGAGCTTCGCCAGCCAGGCGATGATGATGCCTGTAAAGCCATACCCTGGCGAAATCGCCGTCTGCAGGCGGTGGACCACACCGGAAATCTCGGACATCCCCGCCACGCCGGCCAGGGCGCCCGAAACCATCATCACCAGGATCGTGTTACGGGTGATGTTGACTCCTGCATACTCCGCCGCCTTCGGGTTATCGCCGACGAGGCGGATCTCATAGCCCCAACGACTCCGATACAGGAGGAACCAGACGATGGCACTGGCGATCACCCCCACGACCAATCCAAAGTGCGTGGTCAGCCCGCGCAGCCCCGGCCATTGATCCGCGAAGTCCGACAGCCGGGGGAACCACGCCGATCGCTGGAATGTCGCCGTCATCTGGAATCCGCCTTCGCTCCACACACCGAAGACAAAGAAGTTCACAAAGGCGATGGCGATGTAGTTCATCATCAGCGTTGTAATGATCTCGTTCACCTGCAACCTGGCCCGCAACCAGCCTGGGATCAGTCCCCAGAGCGCCCCGAATAGCATCCCGGCCAGGAGCATCACCGTCAGGGTCACCGGCCTGGAGGCGGACTCCGGCACCAGGCCGGATAAGATGACGACGCTCGCCCCCAAGGCGCCCATATAGAACTGCCCCTCGGCACCGATGTTCCACAACTTCATGCGGAAGGCCACCGAG
>MENB01000163.1:17455-20933 GCA_001768125.1 Armatimonadetes bacterium RBG_19FT_COMBO_69_19 | reverse complement strand
CGCCGAGGTGTGGCGCGTCGTGCACGTCGAGCGCACGAATGGCACGGCCTCGGAGCGCACCGGGGACGCCTAGCCGCGCAAGCCCTCGGGCATGGTAGAGCGGAGGAAGCCAAGGGGGCCGGCATGCACATCGACGATCTGCTCCGGGAAACCGTTTCCGCCAAGGCGTCTGACCTGCACCTCACCGTCGGCGTGCCGCCGACCATCCGCGTCTGGGGCAAGCTGCAGCACCTGAACTACCCCGCGCTGACGCCCGAGGACACGTTCCAGCTCGGGTACAGCATGCTGAACACCTTCCAGAAGCAGAAGTTCGAGAAGAACTGGGAGCTCGACCTCAGCTACGCGGTGAACGGGCTGGGCCGCTTCCGCGTGAACGTGTACCGCCAGCGCGGCTCGGTGGGCGTGGCCTCCCGCGTCATCCCGGAGAAGATCCCGGGGATGGAAGAGCTGAACATCCCGATGGTCCTGAAGGACCTCTGCCGGCTGCCCCGGGGTCTGATCCTCGTCACCGGGCCGACGGGGCACGGCAAATCGACCACGCTGGCCTCGATGGTGGACTTCATCAACATCGAGCGCGCGGCGCACATCGTGACCATCGAGGACCCGATCGAATACGTCCACAGCCACAAGAAGAGCATCATCAACCAGCGCGAGCTGGGGTTCGATACGCAGACCTTCCCCAATGCGCTGCGGGCGGTGCTGCGCGAGGACCCCAACGTGATCATGGTCGGCGAGATGCGCGACCTGGAGACGATCGGCGCCGCGCTGACCATCGCCGAGACCGGCCACCTGGTGTTCGCCACGTTGCACACGGCGAACGCGGCGCAGTCCGTCGACCGCATCATCGACGTCTTCCCGCCGCACCAGCAGCAGCAGATCCGGGTGCAGCTGTCCGCGGTGCTCGAGGCCGTGATCAGCCAGCAGCTGCTGCCGAACATGCAGTTCGTGGGGCACCGCGAGGCGCGCCGGCCGGCCGCGGCGGCGGCCGTGCGCAGCAGCGGCATGGGTGGGGACGGGCAGCGCCAGCAGTGGGCCTCCATCGAGGAGGTCGGGCGCGTCCCGGCCGTGGAGATCATGATCGCCACGCCGGCGATCAGAAACCTGGTCCGCGAGGCGAAGACGCACCAGATCCACACCTCGATCCAAACCGGCGCGCAGTACGGCATGCAGACCATGGACCAGTCCCTCTACGCCCTGTACACGCGCCGCCTGATCAGCCTGGAGAACGCGCTGGCCCGGGCCATCTACCCGGACGAGCTGCGGAAGATGATCGAGCGCGGCGGGCAGTAACGCTTCGGCGAGGTGAGCGGGCATGGCGATGTTTAAGTACAGCGCGCGGGACGGCTCCGGTCGCGTGGTCGCCGGGGCGATCGAGGCCGACACCGAGGTCATGGTGATCGGCAAGCTCCAGGAGATGGGGTTCTACGTCACCAGCCTGGAGAAGGAAGCCGCGAAGATCGACCTCCGGCAGGGCTTCCGCCGGCTGCGCAAGGTCGGGCTGCGGGAGCTGACGGTCTTCACCCGGCAGTTCGCCACGATGGTCAACGCGGGCCTCACCATGGTCCGCACGCTGTCCATCCTCGAGCAGCAGACGGAGTCGGCCCGCCTGCGCCAGCTGGTCGGCGACGTGCGCAAGGACGTCGAGGAAGGCATGACCCTCTCCGACGCGTTCGGGAAGTACCCCCAGACGTTCAGCAACCTGATGGTCAACATGGTGCGCGCCGGCGAGGTCGGCGGCGTCCTGGACGACGTGCTGAACCGGGTGGCCACGTTCTTCGAGAAGGACCTCTCCCTGCGGCAGAAGGTGCGCGCCGCGGTGACGTACCCGGCGGCGATCTTCATCTTTGCCATCGGCATCATCTTCTTCCTGGTGTTCTTCATCCTGCCCCAGTTCATCGGGTTCTTCGAAGGGCTGGACCTCGTGCTGCCGCTGCCCACGCGGGTCCTCATCGCCTTCACCAAAGCCATGACCGGGTACTGGTACATTTTTCTGGGGCTGCTGGTGCTGGCGGGCTATGCGCTCCGCATGTACCGACGTACGCCCGCGGGCCGCATGAACTTCGACCGGTTCACGCTGCGCATCCCGATCTTCGGGTCTCTGATGCGGAAGGTGACGGTGTCCCGCTTCTCCCGCACGCTCGGCACCCTCATCACCAGCGGCGTGCCGATCATGCAGGCCCTCGAGGTCGTGGCCAAGGCGGTGGACAACCGAGTCGTCTCGACCGCGATCGAGAACGTCCGGAGCTCCATCCGCGAGGGCGAGAGCATCGCCCTGCCGATGCAGGCCAGCGGGCTGTTCCCACCGATGGTGGTGCAGATGACCGCGGTGGGCGAGGAGACCGGTACGCTCGACACCATGCTGACCAAGGTCGCCGACTTCTACGACGCGGAGGTCGAGACGACGCTGGCCCAGCTGACCTCCATCATCGAACCGGTGCTGATTCTGTTCCTGGGCTTCACCGTGGGGTTCATCGTGCTCGCCTTCTACATGCCGCTGTACCAGATCGTGACGAACATCAAGTAACAGGACGCTCACCCGGGGCGCAGCGTCAGGTAGAAACGGCGCGTCCGGCAGAAACGCTGAGGGCCGGTGGATTCCCACCGGCCCTCGTCACATCGATGTGTCCCGCGGGGGCTTAGCCTCCGCCGGCCTGCTGCTCCTTCACGACGCGTTCCGCTTCCTGATAGGTGATCCAGGTCGCGGTGGCCTGGAACATCAGCCAGCGCAGATACCCGGGCAGCGACATGAAATTAGTCTCGGGGCTGAACGGACGCAGGCCGGCCACGCGGGGGAACCCGGCGACCGGCGGGGGCGGCGCGCCGCCGGGGGTCAGGCCGGAGACGATGGACGCGGTGTTGGCTCCGAACACCAGGACCGCGGCCACGCCGCGGCCGTCCAGGCCGAAGGCGATGCCCCGGCGATCGTAGATCAGCCCGGGAAAGCCTTCGACCTCTCCTTCGCGATAGCCCCGGCCGAACATCGCCAGAACATCTTCGACCCGGTGCCCAACACCCAGCGCGTCATTGATCTTGAGCAGGCTGTTCGTCCCCGACGCGGCCGTGACGATGCCGCCTTTCGAATACGCCGTGATGCCGAAGCGGCTGAACACGTACACGGTGTCCAGGGCGGTGTCGATGACCTGGGAGGGAGCGCCGAAGCGGGACAGGACATTGGTCATCCGGGCCCCGACCTGGATCCCGGCCAGGACCTCGCCGGGGACGATCCGCCGCGGACCGGGGGGCGCCGCCGGCTGCTGGGGCTGCTGGGGCTGCACCTGCCCCGGAGCCGGCTGGGGGGGCGGCTGCTGCGCGTCGAGTGGCGCTGCGAATGACGCGACGATGATAGCGGCGACGATCAGCGCGACGGATGTGCGCATTGTCACGCTCCCTTGTGAAGCGTCGGATGTTGTTTCCCCTTCGAACGCGCGTTTCCTTCCCAGGGCTTCATACCCCCCGCGGACGCGGGCGCAGACGTGCG
>MENB01000163.1:16180-17351 GCA_001768125.1 Armatimonadetes bacterium RBG_19FT_COMBO_69_19 | reverse complement strand
CGTGAGACGGCGACATCGACAGGGCGGATTCACGCTCATCGAGCTGCTCATTGTGATCGCGATCCTGGGCGTGCTGTCTGCCATCCTGATCCCCAACTTCATCCGGTCCCGGGCGGCCGCGTTGCTGACGGCGGCCCAGTTGGACCTGCGCAACATTGCGGCGTCGCTCGACATGTATTACAACGAGAATCAGGTCTACCCCGCGGCCGCGGGGTGGCAGACGACGCTCCAGAGCGGCGGGTATATCCGGTCCGTCCCCGTCTCGCCGATCGACAAGGCGCAGTACGGGTATCAGACCGACGCCGCGCGGTCGAGTTACGTGCTCTACGACGGGCCTAACAAGTACATCCAGTCGGGCGTGAGCGGCTACATCGTCTATACGCTGTCGGCCGGCAGCCAGCTCGGCCTGCCGTCGGTGCCCACACCGTAGGGAAAGGTCTAAACCCGCCGGGTGGGGGGTAGGAAAGATGGCGGTAAGCGGTATAGAGAAGCCGATCTCGAGCGGGGCGGGCGGGGATGCGCTCGGGCGATCCCTGGGTCATCCGGTCCGGCCTGCGCAAGATAAGGTTTCATCCCGATTCTGAAGGAGGAGGACAAACCATGTTCCAGTTCTTCTCGCGCAGACTCCGCAACGAGCGCGGTTTCACCTTGATCGAGCTGCTGATCGTCGTCGCGATCATCGCCATCCTGGCAGCGATCCTGATCCCGAACTTCCTTCGGGCGCGCGCACAGTCTCAGGTCGCCGCGAGCAAGGGCAACCTGAAGAACGTCGCCACCGCGCTGGAGAGCTACTTCGTCGACTACGCGGCGTATCCGCCGGCTGCGTCAGGTGCGCCGGCTGGCGGCTTCGTGGGTCCGTACACGAAGGCGCTGCCCAAGGATCCGTGCAGCGGTGTCGCCTTCGGTGGCTCGGCCGGGTACAGCTACCTTCCGGTCGGCACCCCGGCGACCGACTACACACTGCGAACGAACTGGGTCAACGGCGGTACGGGTGACCCCTGCTTCGATGCGAACCAGGGTGCCAACATCCAGTACACGCCTGGCGGCGGTCTCGAGTCGACGCCGTAACAACGGAGCATAGCTCAGCATCACGATGCGGCCAGTGTGGACACCCCACCTGGCCGCACCGCCTTTTTCTTGAGGAAGGGACGTGGATGGCTCCGACCTGGCG
>MENB01000163.1:15511-15946 GCA_001768125.1 Armatimonadetes bacterium RBG_19FT_COMBO_69_19 | reverse complement strand
GTCGCCGCCTACCGCACGCTCATCGCCCGGTACCCCTACACGTACCTCGCCGAGCCGCACAGGCAGGTCGGCCTGATCGAGCTTCGCGCCGGACTGTTCGCGGAGGCGGCGGGCGATCTTCGCCAGGCGGTCACCCTCGATCCCAGCGACTGGCTCGCCTTCTACTGGCTCGGGCATGCTCAGGCCCGGCTCGGCGACACCGCGGCAGCCCGTGCCGCCTGGGAGCGCGTCACCCAACTCAACCCGGACTTCAGCCCGGTCCGGGACCAGCTCCGCAAACTCGATGCGCAGCGTCGCTAGAGGCCTCGCGCGCCCCCGAGCGGTGTGGGGCCGCGGCGCCATCCTGCTCGTGCGCACCGCTGGCGCGGCGCTCGTCGTCGCGCTGCCGCTCATCGTCCTCCCCTGGGGGATCGATGCTTACAGTTTCATCAAGGG
>MENB01000163.1:14049-15489 GCA_001768125.1 Armatimonadetes bacterium RBG_19FT_COMBO_69_19 | reverse complement strand
CTCACCATCCTGCTCGGATGGATCGTCGCGTGGGGCGTGCTTCGAGGGCCGAGATGGCGATTCACCGGGCCTGAGCTCGCCTTGTGGATCTACGTGCTTGCCCTGCTTGGGTCCTCAGCGACAACAGTCAGCCCGCTGCGCACCTTCCTCGGGGGACCCCTCCGCCACGAGGGACTGCTCGCGGTGGGCTGCTACGTCGCGCTGTACTTCGCGGGCGTGCACTTCTTCGGGTCATCCCGGGGGACGCGATCGCTCTTCCTGAGCGCGGCGATTGCCGCGCTCGTCACCATCGGATACGCGCTCCTGCAGCCATTCGTGCCTCCGCTGTTTGCCGGTGAAGCATTCACCCGGGAGCAGTACGGCGGCCTGGGCGCGCTGCGGGTGCTGTCCACGGTTGGCGGTCCCGTGGTCTTCGGCGGATACCTGGCCTTCATGCTGCCGCTCCTGGCCGCGCTCGCATCGTCCAGCCTGGGGCGCCGGCGTTTGCCGTGGCTCCTGGGCGCCGGGGGAGCGGTCGTCGTTCTTGTCCTCACGCTGACACGCGCGGCCTGGCTGGCGGCGCTCGTCGGCGCCGGGCTCTTCATGGCCGGAGCAGGCGAGGCACGCCGGGACCGTCAGGTAACCGCCGTCCTCCTCGGCGCCGTGGTCCTCGGCGCGGTCGTTCTGCTCACGGCGGTGACGACGCCCTCGCTGCTGACGGCGCGCGTCGCGTCGGCCGTCGATACCAGTTCCGGATCGCTGGCGCAGCACATCTACCTCTGGGAGCGCACGCTTGGCCTGGTGCGCGCGCGTCCTGTCCTGGGGTGGGGGCTGGAGACGCTGCGGGAGGTCTTTCCGTACAACCGGGAGGAGCTCGTCAGGTACTTCGGCCGCAGGCCGGTCATCATCGACCGGGCGCACAACGACGTCCTCCAGGTGGCGGTCTCCATCGGCATCCCGGGAGCGGCGGCCTACGTCACCTTCTGGATCCTGGTCCTGACCGCAGCCGCCAGGCTCGTCGCTCGGATGACAGGGGGAGACCGAATCGCGGCCGCGGGCGGCCTGGCGGCGGTGACGGCCTACCTGGTGCAGGCGCAGTTCTCCTTCAGTACGGTGAACGTGACGCCCATCGTCTGGCTGCTGGCAGGGGCGCTGTCCGGGTGGTCGACACAGGTCAAGGGGGCCGGGCGATGAGACCGGCCGTCCTGTCCGCGTCCCGCTGGCCCGAGGCGACCGCAGGCGTGAGCGTGTGGCAAGGTGCCGCGGCCGCCGGCGTGGTCGCCGCGGTGTTCAAGCTGGCGATCAGCGACGGGGGGAGGCACGCAGCCAGCCTGGACCTCGTGCAGACCGCCGTGCTGGCCATGCTCATCGCGCTCGCGGCGGCGGGGCGGATTCGATGGAGCCCGCTGACCGCCGGCTTCGGCGCGGTCATCGCCGCGGCGGCGCTGGCCTCCGTGTGGT
>MENB01000163.1:11363-13890 GCA_001768125.1 Armatimonadetes bacterium RBG_19FT_COMBO_69_19 | reverse complement strand
TCATGTTCTGGGGCAACAGCGGCAACGCGGCGATCCGGTGGTCGTCGACCTTCTACTGGCCGAACCCGTTCGCGGCGTTTCTCCTTTTGATTCTCCCTCTGGCCCTCGTCAAGATGCTGCGGGCGGGTTCGACCCGCGACGCCGCAGCATACGGCGGCGTCGCGGTACTCCTCGGCGTGGGGCTCGTGTTCAGCGAATCGCGCGGGGCGTGGATCGCCGCGGCCTCCGCGCTCCCCGCCATGCTCGCCGTGTTGAGGCCGCCGGCCTGGCGCGTCGCCGCCGGCCGTGCGTTCGCCGCCGCCGTCATCCTCGCCGCGGCCGTGGCGCTACTGAGTCAGCTTGGGGCAGGGGAATCCACGCCGCGGGTGGTTCGCCGCGCCGCGTCGATCGCGGACCAGGCCGATCCTTCGATCCAGGGCCGGCTGAACTTCTGGGGCAGTGCGCTGCGCATCTTCGCCGACCACCCGCTGGTGGGTACGGGCCCGGGGACGTTCGGCGTGGTGCACGCCGCCTACCAGCGCGATGTGAGGTTCTATGCTCGCGACCCCCATAACGTCTACCTGCAGACCCTGGCGGAGATGGGGGTCCTGGGCGCAGCGGCGCTCGGCGTCCTCCTCGGAGCGCTGGCCGTCCTGGCCGTGCGGGCCCTGCGCCGGGCGTCGACCGGCGAGGATTATTCGCTGATGGCTGGGGCCGCGATCGGGCTGCTGGCCTTCCTGGTGCACAGTGCGGTGGACATGGACTGGTCGTTCCCCGCCAACCCCGCGATGGCATCCGCGCTTGCCGGCATCCTCGCCGCGGGCGCCCGCGAAGTCCCTCAGCCGGTGCGGCGGCGGCGAGACCGGGCGTGGGTGCGCCGTGCCGCCGGGATCGCCCTGGTCGGCGCGCTCCTCGGGGGCGTCGCGACGGTCCAGGTCGGCCGGGTCGCCAACGCATACTATGTTGGGGGGCGGTCGCTCGCGCGCCAGGGGCGGTGGAACGAGGCCGCCGCGAGCTACGCGCAGGCCTCACGCTGGAATCCGCTGAGCGCCCGGTACGTCAGCGCCGAAGCGGAGGCGGTCATGCAGAAACGGCCGATCGACCGCGCGCGCGCGGAGCGGGCGCTGCGCCGGGCGATGGCCCTAGACCCGATGAACGCCGCGCACCCGCAGCAGCTGGCCCGTGTCATTATGGAGACTGCCTCGCCGGCGCCGGGGACGTTCGTCGAAGCGGAGGCCCTCCTGCGCCGCGCGCTGACCCTCGACCCGATGAACCGTCCGGGGTTGTACGGACAGATCGCCCGCCACTACGTCCGCTGGAAGCGACCGGAGGAGGCCGCGGCTGTCTACGCGGAGGCGGTGGACCGCTACCTCGGCCGCGGGGTGCGCGCGAACTCGCTGATCCATGTCTTCCTGTGGCCGGAGATCGTGACCCTCGTCATGGACGGAGCGGAGTTCGCCCTGCAGCAGGGGAATCCCACCCGCGCGGTGCAGTGGCTCGAGCGGCTCCTGGCCGACGATCCCGACCTGGCCTCCCATCCCCGGGTGAGGGCGCTGCGGGAGTCGCTGCGGTGACGGGCCGCTTTGTCATCTGCATCGCGCCCACGGAGTGGGACGGCGCCTGGCAGCGCTATCACGAGATGATGCGCCGTCTCGCCGCCTCCGGCAACACCGTGCTCGTCGTGGACAACCTGTACCGCATCATGCCCACACTCCCCCGATCGCGCGCCGGAGCGGTCAGGCTGGTCCGGAAGGCGTGGGAGGTCATCCGGCGGATGCGCTTCACGCCGCGTTGGGTCGAACCGCGTCTGGCGGTGCTCACGCCGCCCGTGCTTCCCGGATCGCTGCACGCCGTCACCTCGCCGCTCCTCCGCGCCGCCCTGCGCCGGTTTGCCGCGACGCGGGGCCGGCCCGTGCTGTGGTGCGCATTTCCGGCGCCTGGCATCGATGCGCTGGTGCGCGCGCTCGCGCCGGCGCTGACGGTGTATGACTGCGCGAGCGCGTTCGGCGAAGATCCGGCGGTGCCGGCCGCCGTGGTGGAGGCCGAGGCTCGTCTGCTGCGTCTCGCCGACCTCGTGTTCACCGACAGCCGGAACCTGTGGGAGCATCACCGCGCCGCCCACGCGCGCTGCCACTGGATCCCCACGGGCGTGGACGCGGGGCGCTTCGCGGCCGAGGACCGCAGACCCCTGCGAGGGGCCCAACCCGTGGTGGGGTATGTGGGAACGGTCCATGCCTGGCTGGATGTCGATCTCATCGAGGCGGTGGCCCGCCTGCGTCCGCTCTGGCGCTTCGTCTTCGCCGGTCCGCTCCGCGAGCGCGCCGCCCTCTCCCGGCTGCAGTCGCTGCCGAACGTGGAGCTCATCGGCGCGCAGCCGCACGACACGCTGCCCTCGCTCCTCGCCGGCTTCGCCGTGACATGGATCCCCTACCGGATCACGCCGTTCACGCATCATGTCTTCCCGACGAAGATGCTGGAGTACCTCGCCGCGGGAAAGCCCGTGGTCAGCACGGACCTGGCCGAGGTGCGCGCGTTCGCGCCCCCGGTC
>MENB01000163.1:9481-11072 GCA_001768125.1 Armatimonadetes bacterium RBG_19FT_COMBO_69_19 | reverse complement strand
GGTGGGCGCCGAGGGGCCGATCGCCCGTCAGTTCCGGGACGCGCGCATCCCGGTCGTCCCCCTCGGCCCGATGGGCGTGGGGAGCCCGTGGCGCCTGCGAAGAGCCCTGAGCGCGCTGCGGCCGGACCTGCTCCACCTGCACGGCAGCCGGGCGGGATTTCTTGGCGTCCTCACCGCGCCGTCAGGCGGGGCGCATCCGGTGATCTACACCGCCCACGCATTCTCGTTCCGGCGCCGTCTTCCACCGCCACTGCCGTGGGTGCTGGCCCGGATGGAGGCCTTCATCTGCGGGCGCGCCAAGCGGGTGATCTGCCTCGCCGAAGGCGATCGCGAGGAGGCGCGGCGGCACGGCATCCCGATGCATCGGGCGATCGTGATCCCAAACGGCGTGGATGCAAGCCGCTTCGACGCTTCCGCCGACCGACGCGGTGAGTTCGGTTTCGCTCCCGGCGATCCGGTCGTGGGCATGGTCGCCCGTCTCGTGCCGCAGAAGGATCCGCTGACCTTCCTCGCCGTGGCCCGCCGGCTCATCGAGATGGAGCCCGGCTCGCGCTTCCTGCTGGTGGGAGACGGCCCGATGCGCGAGCGCGTCGCGCGCGCCGCCCGTGCGCTTGGGCTGGACGGGCGGCTGGTGATCACCGGGTTCCGGGCGGACGTCCCCGCGCTGCTGCGGACCATGGACGTCGTCCTGCTGACCTCGCGGTGGGAGGGGCTGCCGATCGCGCTGCTCGAGGCCATGGCCGCCGGCCGCCCCGCCGTGGCCAGCCGGCTTCCAGGAACCTCCGAGATCATCGTGGACGGCGTCACGGGGTTCCTCGTGCCGCCCGGCGACGTCGAAGGGTTCGCCGGATCCGTGCGGAAGCTGCTGGGCGATCGCGCGCTGCGCGAGGCCCTGGGCCGCGCGGGCCGCGAGCGGGTGGCCCGCGAGTTCTCACTGGCGAGGACGATCGAGGCGACCGCTCAGGTCTACGCCGATGCCCTTGCCGAATAGCGCACCCTCGTGTCCGGTCTGCTCTGAGCTGGATGCCGCGCTCATCGGCCCGGCCGGCCGGTACCGACTCTACCGCTGCCGCGTCTGCGACCTGACCTTCAGCGATCCGATGCAGGCCCCCGGCAGCGAGTGGTACGAGGGCGCCTACCTGATCCGTCACATCGCCGTGGACGATCGCATCCGCGAGTACTTTCGATGGGCGCTCGACCGCCTGCCGCCGGCCTGCCGCCTGCTGGACGTGGGCTGCGGGGAGGGGACGTTCGTGGCCTACGCCCGCGGGCGCGGGTTCGACGCCTGGGGCGTGGACTTCTCCCGGACCTCCATCGAGGCGGGCGCGCGCCGGTATGGGTTGACGACCCTGCGTCTGGGAGCGATCGAAGCCCTGCGGGCCGACGCCCAGGGCTTCCAGGCCGTCACGGCGTTCGAGGTCCTCGAGCACGTCGAGTCGCCCGTCAGGCTGCTCCGGACGATGCGCGACGCGCTCCTTCCGGGCGGGGATCTCGCGCTCAGCGTGCCGAATCGCGACCGATGGCCGGTCCGGGAGTTCAGCGACTATCCGCCCAACCACCTCACACGCTGGAGCGAGCTGGCGCTGCGGCG
>MENB01000163.1:9288-9467 GCA_001768125.1 Armatimonadetes bacterium RBG_19FT_COMBO_69_19 | reverse complement strand
ATCGAGCAGACCTCGCGGCTGCAGTCGATCAACGCCCTGTTCGGTTACGTTCCCCGCAGCGCGCTGTACTGGGCCCTGGGACTCCGGAGCTTGGGGATCGGGCCGCGGAGCAACGCCGCCGGGCGGATGCTGGACCGCTCCACCGTGCTGGGCCGCTTCGGGTCCGCCGCCCGCCGGGC
>MENB01000163.1:3558-9251 GCA_001768125.1 Armatimonadetes bacterium RBG_19FT_COMBO_69_19 | reverse complement strand
ACACCGTTCCTGTGGCACCGCTGCCGGGGGTACAACCTCATGCTGCACGCGCGCCGGCCCGGGTGATTCCGCGCAGGCGCGTGGCGACTACCGGCTAGTCCCCCCGGGCATACTCGTGGGGGAATCGGGATGCTCACCGAGGGGCGGCGCCGGCAATTGCGCGTGCTGCTCGCGGTCGTGCTGGATGCGAGCATGATCGCGGCGGCGTTTTCGTTTGCCTACCTCCTGCGGTTCTTCTGGGAGATCATCCCCGCCGCGGATGCGCCCCCCGCCGCGCCGTACTTCATCGTCCTCACCCCGCTCCTGCCGGTCTGGCTGCTCATCTTCGCGGCCTACGGGTTGTACCGCGACCAGGTCCAACCGTTCTTGGACGAGGCGTTGAAGGTCATGAGCGCCGTGTCGGTGGGGATGATGGCGCTCGTCGGAGGCTCCTTCTTCTATCGTGACTTCTCCTACTCCCGGCTGTGGATGCTGCTCGCCTGGGCGATCAGCGCAGCGCTGGTGCTGGGTTCGCGCGGCACGCTGCGCCTCGCGCTGCGGATGGTCCGTGCCCGCGGCATCGACGTGCGTCGCGTGCTCGTCGTCGGCGCCGGCCCGGAGGGCGTGGCGCTGGCGCGCGCGCTGCGCGAACACCCCGAGCTGGGGCAGCAGCCGGCCGCGTTCCTCGACGAGCATGAGACGGGTGAGATCGAGGGCCTGCCGGTGGCGGGCGTGCCGGAGGACGTGCTGCAGGCGGTGCGGCGGTTCGGGGCCCAGCGTGTGATCATCGCGCAGCCCGCGGAGCTGCGCGACCAGACGATGCAGGTCGCGGCGCTGTGCCAGGAGGCCTCCGTGCCGTTCGCGGTCGTACCCGACCTCTACACGCTGGCCGCCACGGGCGCCGCCGTGGAAGTGGTGGGCCGCGTGCCGCTGCTCACCCTGCAGGGGAGCCCGCTGGCCGGGTGGGGCCACCGGGTGAAAGATGCCCTCGATGTCATCGCCGCGCTCCTCGGGGTGCTGCTCATCCTGCCGCTGCTGACCACAATCGCGCTGGCAATCGTCCTGGACAGCCCCGGCCCGGTCTTCTACCGGCACCGGCGGATCGGGAAGGGTGGGGTACCGTTCTACGCCTGGAAGTTCCGCACGATGCACCGCGGGGCGGACGCGCAGCTGGCCGAGAACGAGGCGCTCCGCGCGCGGTTCGAGCGCACATACAAGCTGGTGGATGATCCTCGCGTCACCCGCGTGGGGCGGTGGCTGCGGCGCAGCAGCCTGGACGAGATCCCGCAGCTGCTCGACGTCCTCAAGGGGGACATGAGCCTGGTGGGCCCGCGGCCGATCGTGGAGGATGAGCTGGCCCGGTATGGTCCGTGGGAGCGCCGGCTGCTCTGCGTGAAGCCGGGCCTGACCGGGCTGTGGCAGGTCCTGCGGCACCACGAGCCCGACTACACGCAGCGCGTCCGATTGGACATGTACTACATCGATCACTGGTCGCTGGCTCTGGACCTGCAGATCCTGATCCGGACCCTGCCGTCGGTGATCGCCGGACGGGGCGCGTACTGATGATGACCCGGCTCCAGGACCTCCGGGTGGCGCTGGTCCACGACTGGCTCGTCACCCTCGGGGGGGCCGATCGCGTCCTGCTCGCCCTGCATCACCTCTTCCCGCGGGCACCTGTGTATGCGGCTCTGTACGACCCGGCGCACATGCCGGAGGCCTTCGCCGACCTCGAGGTCCACACGTCGTGGCTGCAGCGGCTCCCCGGGGCGCTGGCGCGTCACCGCTGGCTCGTGCCCCTCATGCCGTCGGGTGTCCGGGGCTATGATCTGAGCGGTTTCGATGTGGTGTTCAGCAACAGCCATGCCTGCGCGAAGGGCGTGTCCGTGCCCCCGGGCAGCGTGCACATCTGCTACTGCCACACCCCGATGCGCTATGCCTGGGACCTGCGCGAGACGTATCTGGCCGCGCTGCCCCTTGTCGCCCGGCCGCTGGCCGCGGCCGGGTTGTCGTGGCTGCGTTCGTGGGACACCACGGTCGCGAAGACCGTTGATCATTTCATCGCCAATTCCGCCTTCGTTGCCGCCCGTATCCGCCGGTACTACGGCCGCGAGGCCGCGGTCATCCATCCGCCCGTGGACACGACCTTCTTCACTCCAGACGGAGCTGCCGAGGAGTTCTTCCTCGTCGTCAGCCGGCTGGTCCCCTACAAGCGCGTCGATCTCGCGGTGGAGGCGTTCACCCGGCTCCGCCGGCCCCTGGTCGTGGTCGGAGACGGGCCGGAGCTGCCTCGCCTGCGGGCGATGGCCGGGCCGACGGTGCGCTTCGCCGGCGAAGTCTCCGATGCCGCGCTCCGCGGCTACTACCGCCGGTGCCGCGCCCTCGTCTTCCCGGGCGTCGAGGATTTTGGCCTCGTCCCCGTCGAGGCCCAGGCCTGCGCGCGCCCCGTCATCGCGTACGGGGAAGGCGGCGCGCTGGAGAGCGTGCGGGACGGCGTGACCGGGCTGTTCTTCCGCGAGCAATCCGCCGACGCGCTCATGGACGCGGTGCATGCCGCCGAAGGGCAGACGTTCGACCCGAGGGTGATCCGCGCCCACGCGGAGACGTTCTCTGTGCAGGGCTTCGAGGCCCGCATCGGAGAATTCGTGATGGATCGCGCCCCAGCGAAGGCGGCTTGATGAATCCGTCGGATCACGTCGTAACCCTCATCGAGAGCATCGAGCGCGTCATCGTCGGCAAGCGCGATACCGTCGAGCTGACGCTGGCCGCGCTGCTCGCGGGCGGCCATGTTCTCCTCCAGGATGTTCCGGGTGTGGGGAAGACGATGCTCGGCCGGGCCCTCGCCCGCTCGATCGGCGGCACGTTCCGGCGGATCCAGGCCACGCCGGACCTCCTCCCGGCGGACATCACGGGGGGGATGGTCTACGATGCCTCACGCGCCGAGTTCCGCTTCATTCCCGGTCCGCTGTTCGGCCACGTCGTCCTGGCCGACGAGCTCAACCGGGCCACGCCGCGGACCCAGTCCGCCTTCCTCGAGGCGATGGACGAGGGTCACGTCACGATCGAGGGCACGGCGCACCCGCTGCCGCACCCGTTCTTCCTCATCGCCACTCTGAATCCGGCGGAGCATCACGGGACATACCCGCTGCCCGAGGGACAGCTCGACCGCTTCCTCATCGCCACATCGCTGGGTTACCCATCGGCCACCCAGGAGGTGGAGGTCGTCGCGCGCCAGCAGCAGGCGCACCCGATCGACACGATCCATCCGGTGGTCGAGCCCGCCCAGATCCTGCGCTGGCAGGCCGAGGTGCGGGACGTTCACGTCGATCGCTCGCTGCTCGGTTACGCGGTCGAGGTCGTCGGCGCCACACGCTCGCATCCCGAGGTCGTCCTGGGGGCCAGCCCACGCGCGACCCTGGGGCTGGTCCGGCTGGCGCAGGCCTGGGCTCAGCTGCACGGGCGGCGGTTCGTCCTGCCCGACGACATCAAGCATCTGGCGCCGTCCGTCCTCACGCACCGCTTGGGTGTGCGCGGTCCCGGGGGGACCGTGGGGCGGGACGCCGCCGAGATGGTCGTGGACCACGTCCTGCGGAGCGTTCCCGTCCCCGTGGTCACGAGGTAGACGATGCCAACGCGGGATGCCGCGGCGTACGCCATCCTGACCCTGCTCCTGCTGTTCGTCGCCGTGAACCTGCAGGCGGGATGGGTGTACGCGGTCGACGCGCTGCTCATCGGATTCGCCGTCGCCGGCTGGGTGACGACCTATGCGGCCGTGCGCCCGGTGCCCGTGTCGCGGTCGATGCCCGCCGAAGTCGTCGAGGGCGGGACCTTCCCCGTCACCCTGTGCGTGGGCCCGGTGCGCTGGACGCGGTTCTTCGTGCAGATGACCGACGAGGTGCCGGGGTGCGATCCGGGTGGGGTCTTCATCCCGGCGGTAGGGCGGCGGGCCGAGGCGGTTACGTATCGCACCACGGCGCGGCGGCGGGGCGTATACACGGTGACGTCCCTCGAGGTGCGATCGGAGGGGGTGAGCGGGCTGTTCCGGCTGCGACGGGCGCTCGCTGTGCCGGGAGCGATCACCATCCTTCCGCGCTATGCCGCCCTCCGGTCCTTCCCGCTGCCCGGCCGGCGCGGGCAGGAGCTCACCCCGTTCCCGCAGCCGGCACGCACCGGCGTGGATGTGGCCGGCGTCCGCGATTTCCGCGAGGGTGACGACCCCACGCGCATCCACTGGCGGAGCACGGCGCGGCGGGGGTACCTCGTCGTCAGGGAGTTCGAGCGCGAGGTGATGTCCGCCGCCGCCGTGATCATCGATAGCCGGCCGCTCGGAGACCCCGAAGGGTTCGAAGATCTCATCCGGGCGGCGGCGTCCGTTTCCCACTTCATCACCCACCGTGGAATGCCAGCGATCATCGCATTCTCGCGCGGATCGCGCGCCGCGATCACCACGACGGGGTGGATGGATTCGCTCCGCACGCTGGCCGCCGTCGAGCGCGATGGTGAGCTCACCCCCGCCGATCTCTGTGCGGCGCTGCCGCCTGGAACGGCAGCCGTCGTGTTCACGCCGTCCGCCGACGCGGCGGCCGCGGTCGCCGCTGGTGGGACTCCGGTCACCGCCGTCCTCACCGGGACCGAGTCTTCCGGCGGACTGCTGCTGGAGGCGATGGGGGTGCCGGTGCGCGTGCTGCGGCCGGGGGAGGAGGTCGGCGCATGCCTCGAATCATGAGGCCGCGTCCCCAGAGTCCCGAAGATTCCGTCCTCGTGCGCGGGCTGACGGGGCTCACGGTGCTCGTCGCGGTGACCGCCGTCGGCGTGCAGGAGGACTTCACGCCGCAGGCGATCCTCGCCGGCGGGGCGATCACCGCCGGGTTCGCGGTGAGCCACCTGCTGCGGCGGCGCCGGAGGACGCTGCTCAAAGCGGCCATCACCGCGCTCATCCTCCTCGTGGCGCGGGACTTCTTCTCGGCGCTGCTCGCAAACCCGTACGACCCGCGCGTCCCCCTCGTGCGGCTCTTCCTCTGGCTGCAGGTCTTGCACAGCTTCGACCTGCCCTCGCGCAAGGACCTGAAGTACTCGCTGGCCAGCGCGGTGGTCCTCATGGCGGTCGCGGCCGTGTACGCCCGGGACGTTGCCTTCGGCCTCCTGCTGCTGCCCTTCGCCGTGGCGGCGAGCGCCACGATGGCGATGATGGCGGGTGCCGCGCGCGGTGAGGTGCGGCTCGCTCCTATGCTGCGGGCCAGTGTGGTCCTGGCGGCGGCAGCGATCCTCCTGGGTGGCATCGTGTTCGCATCCGTGCCGCGCGGCCAGGGCCTGCGGGTGCGCTGGCTCCCGGTCTCGCCTCGCCTGTCGCTGGCCACACGGCTGCACGCGCGCATCGTCAATCCGGCCTATCCGCAGGATGCGGTGAGCGATGATCCCGGTCAGGCGCCCCCGCTGTTCAACCCGGAGGGCTACATCGGGTTCTCCGCGCACGTCGACCTGCGCCTCCGGGGGAAGCTGACGGACGGGATCGTGATGCGCGTGCGCACGACGCGTCCGGCCTTCTGGCGCGGTCTGGCCTTCGACGATTACACCGGCGTCGGGTGGCGGATGACCGACAAGTCAGTCGAGGAGTACGAATCTGACCAGCCGCGCATCGTCCCGCGCTTTTCGGCGGACGAGCCGTGGCCGGCGGGATCCGAGCAGGTCGTCCAGACCTTCTACATCGAGGCGCCCCA
>MENB01000163.1:1380-3547 GCA_001768125.1 Armatimonadetes bacterium RBG_19FT_COMBO_69_19 | reverse complement strand
CGAGGTCTATGTGCCGACGATCAGTCTGGCCGTGGACCGCTACGCCGGTCTGCGCAGCCCGGTCCCCCTCGAGCAGGGGACCATCTACAGCGTGATCAGCCGCGTCCCCTCACCGGGACCGAGAACGCTGCGACGCACCCGGCCCGACGTCCCGCAGGCGATCCGGGAGCGCTACCTCTCGCTGCCCGCGCTGCCGGCGCGGGTGTCTGACCTTGCCGCCGCCCTCACCGCCGGGGAACCCTCGAACTACGACAAGGCGCAGGCCGTGAACCGACATCTCTCGCAGTACGCCTACACGCTGCAGGCGCCTGTCCCCCCCGAAGGCCGGGACGCGGTGGACCACTTCCTGTTCGATTCCCGGCAGGGTTCGTGTGAGGCCTTCGCGAGCGCGATGGCGGTGCTGCTGCGCGCCGCCGGTGTGCCGGCACGCCTCGTCACCGGCTACACCTCCGGTACCTACAACATCTTTACCGGCTACTATGAAGTGCGCAACTCGGACGCCCACGCGTGGGTGGAGGTCTATACGCCCGGGGCCGGCTGGATCGAGTTCGAGCCGACGCCGGGATTCCCCACCCCGGAGAGTGTGGCCACAGCCTCGACCGGGCAGTGGCTGGTGCGCGACGGCCTCCGCTGGACCGGCGCCGCGCTCAGCCGCGCCGGTGCCTCCGCCGCCGCGCTGGCCGCGGTGATGTTCGCACGGGTGCCCGACTCGCAGGCCCTGGGCTGGATGCTCACGGCGCTGATGCTGTCCCTGGTGCTCGTCCGCCGCCGGGGCGTGCGGCCCGAGGATGCCGTAACCCAGGCCTACGTCCGGATGCTCGCCGTGCTGCGCGCCCGCGGGCTGGAGCGGGTGTCGTCGTCCACGCCGCGCGAGTTCCTCGCCACGGTCCCGGAGCCTGTGCGGCCGCATGCGCAGGAAGTCACCGAAGCGTTTGAACGCGTCCGCTACGGCGGCGCGCCCCCCTCGGGCGACGAGGGCATGCGGGCGCGTGACGCGGTCGGCCGGCTCCGCGCGGCGGTCGGCCGGTCGAAAGGACGGGTGGCACGGTGATGCCGCAGTGGCTCAGCGTGGCCGTGGTCTTCGTCGTCGGGGCGGCGCTGGGCAGCTTTCTCAACGTCGTCATCTATCGTCTGCCGCGCGGCGAGTCGATCGTCACCCCGCGCTCGCGCTGCCCGCACTGCGGCACGCCGATCGCCTCCCACGACAACATCCCCGTGCTCAGCTTCCTGCTGCTGCGCGGCCGCTGCCGCGCCTGCGGGAAGCCCATCAGCCCGCGCTATCTCGTGGTCGAGCTCCTGACCGGCGTGCTGCTCGCGGCGCTCTGGGTGCGCGAGGGACTGGGACTCGGCTTTGCGGCGGGGGCGTTGCTCGCCCTCATGCTGCTGCCGATCTTCTTCATCGACCTGGACCATCACATCGTGCCGAACGCGATCAGCTATCCCGGTCTGCTGGTGGGACTGCTCCTGGCGATCCCCCAGGGGCGTCTGCTCGACGCGTCCCTCACCGCGGCGGGCGCGGGAGCGTTCTTCCTTCTTATTGCCGTGGCCAGCCGCGGCGGGATGGGGGGCGGCGACATCAAGCTCGCGGCGATGATCGGAGCGTTTCTTGGATATCCCGCGACGGTATTCGCGCTTCTTGTGGCGTTCACGACGGGTGCCGTCGCGGGATTACTCCTCATCGCCACCGGCCGGCGATCCCGCAAGGACCCGATCCCCTTCGGCCCGTCCCTCGCCCTGGGCGCCGTCGTCGCCTGGTTCGCCGCCGCGCCGGTGATTGCGTGGTACCTCGGATAGGACGTCTCCGGCGGTTACGCCCCGGGTAGGAGGATGGTGTCGCTTTCAGATGAATTCTCCATTCGTCTGACGCCCGGAGGGGACGTCTGACACCGATGGCCACATCCGTCCGGATCGGGAAGCGGTATGCGGTCGTCCTGCCCAAGAAGGTCCGGGAGCGTCTGGGCCTCCACGAGGGGGACGAGTTGCTCATCGAGGTCAGCCGCCGCGGCATCCTGCTCATCCCCAGACCGAAGAGCTACACCTCGTACCTCGCCGGGCTCCATCGTGAGGTCTGGAAAGACCTCGACGTGGACGATTACCTCGCTGAGGAGCGCAAGTCGTGGCAGCGGTGAACCCCAAGGACGCCGGAGACCGGTCGGAGCCGGGCACC
>MENB01000163.1:736-1371 GCA_001768125.1 Armatimonadetes bacterium RBG_19FT_COMBO_69_19 | reverse complement strand
GAGGCCGTCGACGGGGCGGCGTCCCCGGTGGCGCGGACGCTCCGCCGCTACAAGCGGATCGGGCTGGATACGATCTGTTTCATCTACCACCTGAGCAAGCATCCGGAGTACTTCCCGATCACCTCCGAGCTGTTCCGCCTGATCGAGCAGGGCCGGGTCGCGGCGGTAACGTCGTCGCTGGCCCTGGTGGAGATCCTCACCCGTCCGCAGCAGCTCGGCCATCACGTCGCGGCGGAGAACTACAAGATCGCCCTCGCCACGTTCCCGCACCTCGAGCTGCGGCGCAGCGACATCGCGATCACGGAGCAGGCGGCAGCTCTGCGCGCGCGCTATCAACTGAGCACGCCGGAAGCGGTGCAGCTGGCCACGGCCCTGGTGGATGGGGCCGAGGTGTTCATCGGGAGCACCCCGGCGCTGCGGAAGGTACGCGAGATCGAGGTCCTGCTCCTCGAGGATCTGCGGGTGTCTACCGTCTCGGGGGGCGGGGCATGAAGTCAGAAGGGTCTATGGGTAAACTGCGCCCCAATGCGGGCTTTTCGCTCATCGAGCTCATCGTCGTGGTGTCCATCGCCGCGATCGTGATGGCCGTGCTCGTGCCCGGCATCCGGCAGGCGAGCGACGTCTTCCAGCTCCGC
>MENB01000163.1:0-616 GCA_001768125.1 Armatimonadetes bacterium RBG_19FT_COMBO_69_19 | reverse complement strand
CGCTACTGGGGCTGGTCGGGGTCGGCCTGGTACGAGCTCCGTAAGGTCGAGACGCCGGAGTGGCCGGTGATCGTCCAGCTGCGCGAGGGCAGTGGATTCCCGGTCTGCCCGTCGCCCGCGGATACCTCGCACCGCTGCACCACCTTCAAGCCGCTCGGGTACCTGACGACCGGCGGTGAGGTGAAGATCCGGGCCCGCAGCGCGGGGTCGGAGTGGGACATCGAGCTCAATGCCGCCACGGGGCGGGTGACGATCGACCGATGATGCGCAACCAGCAGGGATTCACCCTGCTCGAGATCCTGATCTCGCTGGTGATCTTCGCCGTGATCGTCGTCGGTGCGCTCGGCGTGCTGGGTGCCGCGGACGCGGGCGGGTTCCTGGAAGGATTCCCGAGCGCGTTCGTCACGGCGCGTGTGGCGCGGGACTACACCGCGGCCAGCATCTACCTCCAGTCCTTCCAGGAGTACGTGCACAGCATCGGGGGCGCGAGCGCGACCCCCGGGACGTACTGCAAGGGGACCGGCTGCGGCCCCGAAGTGGAGCTGCCCGCCGGCCTGGCGGGGTATCCGATGCCGCCGGGGCAGCCCTACCAGATCCAGTGGACGCGGCTGGACGT
>MENB01000162.1:5216-11191 GCA_001768125.1 Armatimonadetes bacterium RBG_19FT_COMBO_69_19 | reverse complement strand
GCGCAGTGATCGGCGTGATCACCGAAAGCGACATCTTTGACGCGTTCATCGACCTGATGGGGCTGCGCCGCGGCGGGGCGCGGTTGACGATCGACCTCGAGAATCGCGTGGGGGCCCTCGACGAGGTCATCCGCACGATCCGCGAGTGCGACATCCAAATCCATAGCTTGGCCGCCTACCCGGTGAACGGGATGGGCCAGGTCGTCGTCCGCGTCGACACGCCCTATCCACTGCACTTGGTACAGACCCTCAGCGAGCACGGGATCAAAGTGACCCACCTGGCGCCGCTGCCGGAGGCGGAGACCGGCGCGGCTTAGCCGCCCGCCGGGACGGGCGATCGAAGGAGAGGACATGACGGTACGACGGTTGATCACGATCGATGGGAACGAGGCCGCGGCCTCGGTCGCCTACCGGGCGAGCGAGGTCATCGCCATCTATCCCATCACCCCCTCGTCGACGATGGGCGAGCTCGCCGACGAATGGTCCGCGAAGCGCCGGACCAACATCTGGGGCACGGTGCCGCAGGTGGCGGAGATGCAGTCGGAGGGCGGGGCGGCGGGAGCGGTGCACGGGGCGCTGCAGGCCGGAGCCCTGACCACCACCTTCACCGCCAGCCAGGGGCTGCTCCTCATGATCCCCAACCTCTACAAGATCGCCGGCGAGCTGACGTCGTTCGCGATGCACGTCTCGGCGCGCACGCTGGCCACGCACGCCCTGTCCATCTTCGGGGATCACTCCGACGTCATGGCCGCCCGGCAGACCGGCTTCGCGATGCTGGCGAGCGGCTCCGTCCAGGAGGCCCACGACCTCGCCGTGGTCGCGCACGCCGCGACGCTTCTGGCCCGGGTGCCGTTCCTGCACTTCTTCGACGGCTTCCGCACCAGCCACGAGGTGTCCAAGATCGAGGAGCTGACCGACGACGACCTGCGGGCGATGCTCGATGAGACGCTGATCCGCGCGCACCGCGAGCGGGCGCTGTCCCCGGACCGGCTGATGATCCGCGGCACGGCCCAGAATCCGGACACGTTCTTCCAGGCGCGCGAGGCGAGCAATCCGTACTACCTGGCCGCGCTTGTGCTGGTCCAGCAGGTGATGGACCGCTTCGCCTCCCTCACGGGGCGCGCCTACCACCTCTTCGACTATGTGGGGCATCCTGAGGCAGAGCGCGTCATCATTGCGATGGGTTCTGGGGCGGAGGTTGCGCACGAGACGGTAGAGTGGATGCTCGCCCGCGGCGAACGGGTCGGCGTGCTCAAGGTGCGCCTGTACCGGCCGTTCTCGGTGAGCGCGTTCATCGCCGCGCTGCCCGCCAGTGCACGGTCGATCGCGGTGCTGGACCGGACCAAGGAGCCGGGGTCGCTCGGTGAGCCGCTGTACATGGACGTCTTGGCTGCGCTGGGCGAGACCGTCGGGAACGGGGGCCCGTTCCGTCAGATGCCCCGCGTCATCGGCGGCCGGTATGGGCTGTCGAGCAAGGAGTTCACGCCGGCGATGGTGGCGGCTGTCTTCGATGAGCTGCGCCGTCCTCGCCCCAAGAACCACTTCACCGTGGGCATCGTCGACGACGTGACCGGCACCTCGCTGGTCGTGGATCGCGAGTTCTCGATCGAGTCCGAGGACGTGACACGCTGCGTCTTCTACGGCCTGGGCGCCGACGGGACGGTGGGCGCCAACAAGAACTCCATCAAGATCATCGGTGAGGAGACGGACAACTACGCGCAGGGCTACTTCGTCTACGATTCGAAGAAGTCTGGCGCTGTAACCGTGTCGCATCTGCGGTTCGGGCCGCGGCCGATCCGCAGCAGCTATCTGATCTCCCGCGCGAACTTCGTGGCCTGTCACCAGTGGGGCTTCCTGGACCGCTACCCGGTGCTGGAGACCGCCGCGCCGGGCGCCGTGGTGCTCCTCAACGCGCCGTTCGGGCCGGAGGACGTTTTCGACCGGCTGGCCCTGGACGTCCAGGAGGAAATCATCCGCAAGCGCCTTCGCGTGTACGTCATCGACGCAGCGAAGGTGGCGAAGCAGACCGGGATGGGCGGGCGCATCAACTCCATCATGCAGACCGCCTTCTTCGCCATCTCCGGCGTGCTGAGCCGAGAGGACGCGATCGCCAAGATCAAGCAGGCCATCCGCAAGACGTACGGGCGGAAGGGCGAGGACGTCGTCCGCGCCAACTTCGAGGCGGTCGACGCGACGCTGGCCAACCTGCATGAGATGCACGTCCCGGCGGCTGCGACGGCCACACGGACGCGGCCGCCGATGGTGGGTGAGGGCGCCCCCGACTTCGTGCAGCGCGTGACGGCCGCGATGCTCGCCCGGCAGGGGGATCTCCTCCCGGTGAGCGCGTTCCCGCCCGACGGCACGTGGCCCGTGGCTACCAGCCAGTGGGAGAAACGCAACATCGCGGATGCGATCCCGGTATGGGATGCGGCGATCTGCATCCAGTGCAACAAGTGCACGCTGGTCTGCCCGCACGCCGCGATCCGGGCCAAGGTCGTGGAGCCCGCGCTGCTCGCGCAGGCTCCGGCGACGTTCAAGTCCATTCCGTATCGGGGGCCCGAGTTTAAGGGGATGCAGTACCTGCTCCAGGTCGCTCCCGAGGACTGCACCGGCTGCAGCCTCTGCGTCGAGGTCTGCCCGGTCACGGACAAGGCGAACCCGGCGCATAAGGCGATCGACATGATGCCGCAAGCCTCCCTACGCGAGCCGGAAGCGGCGAACTTCGCGTTCTTCATGACGCTACCCGATCCCGATCGCAGCAAGGTCCGCTCCGACGTGAAGGGCACGCAGTTCTTCCGCCCGCTGTTCGAGTTCTCCGGCGCGTGCGCCGGCTGCGGGGAGACGCCCTACATCAAGCTCCTCACCCAGCTCTACGGCGACCGGCTGCTCATCGCGAACGCCACCGGCTGTTCCTCGATCTACGGCGGCAACCTGCCGACCACGCCGTACGCGGTGGATGCCTGCGGCCGCGGGCCGGCCTGGGCGAACTCGCTGTTCGAGGACAACGCGGAGTTCGGCTTCGGCTTCCGCCTGGGGATCGACATCCAGACGGCGCAGGCCCAGCAGCTCCTGCGGGGCCTCGCCGGCCGGGTCGGCGAGGGCTTGGCCGACGCGATCCTTTCTGCCGATCAGTCGACCGAGGCGAAGATCGGCGCGCAGCGTGAGCGCGTGCTGCTGCTGCGGGGACGTCTGGCCGCCGTTGCGGAGATCGAGGCCCGCCGGCTGGAGCTCCTCGCGGACTTCCTCGTCAACCGCAGCGTGTGGATCGTGGGCGGCGACGGCTGGGCCTACGACATCGGCTACGGCGGGCTCGACCACGTCCTGGCCATGGGCCGCGACGTGAACATCCTGGTCCTGGACACCGAGGTGTACTCCAACACCGGCGGGCAGCAGTCGAAGGCCACGCCGCTGGGAGCGGTGGCGAAGTTCGCCACCGCGGGGAAGGCGATCCCGAAGAAGGACCTCGGGCTGCTTGCCATGACCTACGGGACGGCCTACGTGGCGCGGGTGGCGCTGGGCGCCAAGGACATCCAGACCGTGCAGGCCTTCCGCGAGGCGGACAGCTTCCCGGGGACCTCCCTCATCATCGCCTACGGCCCGTGCATCGAGCACGGTTACGATCTGCGCCTGGGTATCGAGCACGCGAAGCTCGCCGTGGAGACCGGTTACTGGCCGCTGTTCCGGTACGATCCGCGGCGGGTGGAGCGCGGCCTGTCGGCGCTGGTCATGGACTCGCCCCCGCCGAAGGCGGACCTGGCCGAGTTCATGTCCAAGGAGACACGCTTCCAGATGGTGGAGCGCACCGACCCCGACCGGGCGCGCGAGCTGCTGGACTCGGCGCGTCGCGAGGTCCGCGCCCGGTACGCCCTCTACGAGCAGCTGGCAAAGGCGGCCCCTGCCTCAGCGGCTGCCCAACCGGCAGCGGCGGGAGGCGGCGGCGAAGAATAGAGTCGGGAGGACGATGCCGACGTCCGATCCGGCCCTGGAGTGGCTGCTCAGATCACGGAACCCCTCGGTCCGCTACGCTGAGCTGACGGAGTTGGCCGGAGCATCGGCCAGCCCGCCTGAAGCGGAGCGGCTATGCCGCGCAATCCCCCGAAGCCCCATGGTGCGCGCGTTGCTGGCGGGGCAGTGGAGCGACGGCGGCTTCGGGGTGCATCCCTACAAGAAGTGGGATGGGGCGCACTGGCGTCTGGTCTCCCTCGTCGAGCTCGGCCTGCCCGTCCCGCATCCCCGCATCCATGGCCTCGTGCGCCGCTGTGCCTCTCAGGAAGGCAACGTCCTGCGCGCGGCGGATGGCCTGTGGCACGCGGACGGCCGGTGGTGGCGCCCTCCTGGCAGCGGCGGCGCCACTGTCGAGGTCGTGGACTGGGGGCCGTCCGCTCCCAGCGAGATGATCACGCTCAACGCGCTGCGGGTGCTGCACGCCGCGGGGAGGCTGAGATGACACGGCTGGTGCTCGCGGGGCTCGCCGTGCTGGCGATCATCTACACCGTCCCCATCCTCGTCTATGCGGCCTTCGCGTCGTTCTGGGGGATGGCCGTCCCTCCGGGATCGGTCACGATCTTCCTCACCGGGATCCTCCTGTCGAAGGCCGGCACGGCGGCCGCCTTCGTCGGTCTCTACGCCCTCGCCCGGCCGCGGCTGGGGCGGCGCTGGATCCCCTACGCGGCCCTCTGGTACGCGATGTTCATCGCGGGAGAGATCGGTCAGGCGATGGGCCCGGGCTACACGTGGCGAGAGGCGCTCGCCGGAGGGATTTCCGAGACGGTGTACGTGCCACTCGCAGCATGGATCACGGCGCGCGTGGCCGGGACACAGGAGGTGCAGCGATGAGTCCGAGGCGGGGGAAAGTCAGAGCAGAAGGGGGGAATCCAATGTTCCTCGAGGATCTGCAGAAGCGCTTCGCGGACATGCAGAGCAAGGCCGGGGTCCAGGCCGTCTTCGGCGACCCCATCCAGCTCGACGGCCGCACGGTCATCCCGGTGGCCTCGGTCCAGTACGGATTCGGGATGGGCGGGGGCACGGGTCCGGGCAAAGACAAGGACACGGAAGCTCCGGGCGGCGGCGGAGGAGGCGGCGGGGTGCGGATCGAGCCCATCGCGCTCATCGAGGCGGTCGACGGCACGATCAGGGTGCGGCCCATCATCAACGTGACGAAGATCGTGGCGATCGGCGCGTTCGTCGTCGCCTGGGCGGTGTTCTGGGGCACCCGCACCGCGCGGGCGATCGCGGCGCGGCGGTGACGCTGCCGCGGGCGGAGCCCTACCGCATCAAGGTCGTCGAGCCGATTCGGCGGACGACGCGGGAGGAGCGCGTGCGTCTGCTCGATCTTGCCGGATACAACCTGTTCAACCTCCGATCCGAGGACGTGGCCATCGATCTCCTCACCGACAGCGGCACCGGCGCGATGAGCGACCGTCAGTGGAGCGCGCTCATGCTGGGGGACGAGGCCTACGCGGGCAGCCGCTCCTTCTACCACCTGCAGGAATCAGCGACTGAACTCTTCGGCTTTCCGCACGTCCTGCCCACGCACCAGGGCCGGGGCGCTGAGAACCTGCTGTTCACCGTGCTCGTCCATCCGGGCCAGCACGTCATCGGGAACATCCACTTCGACACCACGCGGGCGCACATCGAGCACAAGCAGGGCATCGCCGACGATCTGGCGGTCGAGGCCATCCATGATCCGACGTCGCGCCTGCCCTTCAAGGGGGACCTCGACCTCGACCAGGCCGAGGCGCTGATCGAGGATCTCGGGCGCGATCGCATCGCCCTCATCCTCATGACGGTGACCTGCAACAGCGGCGGCGGTCAGCCGGTCTCGCTGGCGAACTTGCGGGCGGTGCGCACCCTCGCCGATCGCCACGCGCTGCCGTTCTTCCTTGACGCCTGCCGGATCGCCGAGAACGCCTTCTTCATCAAGGAGCGTGAGCCCGGGTACGCACAGCGCTCCGTCGCCTCGATCATCCATGAGA
>MENB01000162.1:5061-5203 GCA_001768125.1 Armatimonadetes bacterium RBG_19FT_COMBO_69_19 | reverse complement strand
GGACGGCTGCACGTTCAGCGGGAAGAAGGATGCCCTGGTGAACATCGGCGGGTTCGTCGCCTTCCGCGACGCGGCCCTGTATGGGCAGGCGGCGTCGTGGGGCGTGCTCTTCGAGGGGTTCCCCACGTACGGCGGCCTCGCC
>MENB01000162.1:3108-4974 GCA_001768125.1 Armatimonadetes bacterium RBG_19FT_COMBO_69_19 | reverse complement strand
CTGGGCGAGCGCCTGCTCGCCTCAGGTATCCCCATCGTCGAGCCGATCGGGGGGCACGCCGTGTTCCTCGACGCGCTGCGCTTCCTGCCGCACATGCCCCGGGCCCACTACCCGGGCCAGGCCCTGGCCTGCGCGCTCTATGAAGAGGGCGGCGTCCGGACCGTGGAGATCGGCGCGGTGCTGGCCGGGCGGGATCCGGTGACGAAGCAGGAGCGCTTCCCGCGCCTCGAGCTGGTCCGGCTGGCCATCCCGCGCCGCGTGTACACACAGTCGCACATGGCCGTCGTCGCCGAGACCGTGACCGCCACGTTCCAGCGGCGCGACGCGGTGCGGGGGCTGCGCATCGTGCACGAGCCACCCGCGCTGCGCCATTTCCTGGCCCGTTTCGAGCCCATCGCGGGCTGAGACGCAAGGCATTGCCCGCCCGCGCGGGGAACTCTCTGCCCGGAAAGGGGGGATGATGGCGGGACCGGAACGCAGGGTGTGATCACGCGACTCGGGAGGTGAGGCAGGGGTGGAGTTCCTACGGCAGCTGCTGACCTGGATCGCCAACAACCTCTTCAACCAGGTAGCTATCTTGATCGGCCTGATCGTCCTCGTCGGGACGGCGATCCAGCGCAAGCGGTTCGAGGAAGTCTTCGCCGCGGCCATCCGGGCAACTCTGGGTGTCCTGATCCTGTTCATCGGCATCGACGTGTTCGTGGGAGGCCTGCTGTCCTTCCAGACCATCGTCGGCAGTGCATTCAACCTGACGCCTCCGAAGGCGACCAAGACCCTCGCCGACTTCCTCGGTACGCACGGAGGATCGATTGCCCTCATCATCACGATCGGGTTCCTGATCCACGTCATCCTGGTGCGGCTCTTGCCGTTCCTGCGCTATGTCTACCTGACCGGGCATCTGATGTTCTGGATCAGCGTGATCGTCGCGGCTGCGCTGATCGAGTCCTTCCCCAGGATGGGCCCCACGGCGCTCGTGCTGTGGGGGAGCGTCATCGTGGCCGTGTACTGGTCCCTGCAGCCCCTGTACATCGCCCGTGCGATGCGCAAGGTCATCGGCTCGGATGAGTGGGGCTACGGTCACACCAGCTCCGCGGCCTGCTACCTCGCCGCCACCTTGGGCGGGGCCGTGGGGTCCAAGGACAAGCATGACACGGAGAAGTTGAAGCTCCCGCAGCGGCTGGCGTTCTTCAAGGACGTGAACGTCAGCACGGCCGTGATCATCGGCGTGATCATGCTGCTGGCCGCCGCGTTCGCGGATAAGACGCTGCTGGCCGAGCAGGCCAAGAAGTTCAGCGCCACCGTGGATCCCTGGGTCTGGGCGGTGCTCGTGGGCCTGCGGTTCGCGGCCGGCATCGCCATCCTGCTCTTCGGCGTGCGCATGTTCCTGGCCGAGATCGTGCCCGCGTTCAAGGGCATCAGCGACAAGCTGATCCCCGGCTCGCGCCCGGCGCTCGACGTGCCCACCGTGTTTCCGTTCGCGCCGACGGCGGTGATGGTCGGGTTCCTGGCAAGCACGGTCACGTTCCTGATCCTCATGCTGGTCTTCGGCGCCGCCGGATGGTTCACGCTCGTGCCGCCGATGATCATGCTGTTCTTTCCCGGGGGCGGCGCCGGCGTCTTCGGCAACGCCTTCGGCGGCTGGCGGGGAGCGGCGCTCGGCGGGGTGATCAACGGCCTGTTCCTGGCCATCGGCCAGGCCACCGTCTGGGGGCTGTTGTCCAACACCGCTCCCGAGCTGGCCACGCTGGGCGATCCGGACTGGTACATCCTGGTGTGGCTGATCAGGCTGGTGACGGCGCCGTTCGCGGGGTCCTAGCGGAGATGGCGTGGGTGAGGGGCGAGCCGCTCCGGGTGCTCACTGTCTGC
>MENB01000162.1:1657-3074 GCA_001768125.1 Armatimonadetes bacterium RBG_19FT_COMBO_69_19 | reverse complement strand
TGACGGCGGAGAAGGCGCTTGCGGAGCTCGGTATCCCCGCCCGCGTCGAGCATGCGGATCTCGGTTCGGCCCGAGGCGCCGGTGCGGACGTTATCCTGGCGCAGGGCCTGCACACAAGCGAGCTAACCGGGACGGCCCCCCTGGTCGTCCCGGTCACCAACTTCCTCGACGTGGCCGGGCTCAAGGAAACCCTCTCCCGGCGTTTCCGCGAGCAGGGATGGTTGACGTGACCCGCCCTGCGGGGGCGTGGATGCGAGACCACCTGCGGGCCGTGGAGGAGGCTAACGCGCCGGTGCTCGATGCCGTGGCGCGGCGCATGCTCGAGGTCGTGCGCGCCGACGGCCTGATCTTCGTGGCCGGGACGGGCCATTCTCTGGCTCAGATGCTGGAGTGCTTCTTCCGCGCGGGAGGCCTGGCTGTCGTCTATCCCCTGTACCATCCTGCGCTGCTGCCGTTTTCGGGCGCCTCCAGCAGCACCTTCCAAGAACGCCTTCCGCGATTCGGCCGGCTCCTCGTCGAGCACGCACCCGCCACCGCCGGCGACCTCGCCTTCGTGTTCTCCAACTCCGGGGTGAACCCGGTCCCCGTAGAGATCGCCGAGACATTCCGGGAGAAGGGCGTGACGGTCGTTGCCGTCACCTCATGCGATCATATGGCGCGCGCGCCGTCCCGCGCGCCGCGCAAGCTGGACCAAGTCGTGGATCATCTCATCGACACGCTCGTCCCCCATGGCGATGCCGTGTACGACGCCGGAGCGGGCCTGCGCACGATGCCGCTCTCCTCGCTGGCCGGCATCTACGTGTGGAATCTCCTCCTGACCCGCCTCGCAGAGCTCGCCCGCGGCGGGGCGCCGCTACCGGTGTGGACCAGCGCCAACGTCGAGGAAGCGGAGTCCCGTAATCGCGACCTGTTCGAGCGCTACCAGCGTCGCATCCCGTACCTCTAGCCGCCGTCGGCCTCCGACGCCTCCATCGATGAAGACGGTCCACGTCCGGGTGATCAATGAGGTTGGACTGCATGCGCGCACGGCCGCAGTGTTCGCCGCGGAGGCGGCGCGCTTCGCCTCGACGATCAGGGTGCGCAGCCTCACCCGGGACGGCGGGTGGGTGGACGCCAAGAGCATCCTGACCGTGCTGACGCTGGGCGTGGAGCAGGGCCACGAGATCGAGATCACCGCCGAGGGGCCGGATGAGGCCGAGGCCGCTTCCGCACTGGAGACGCTGATCGGAACTGACTTCGCGGGGAGGCTGTAGGTGGTTGAGCGCGTCCTGACCGGCGTTCCGGCGGCGCCGGGCCTGGCGGAAGGTCCTGCAGTGCTCCGGCGAGAGGAAGCCGTGCGGGTTCCCCGCCGCGCCGACGCTGCGCCCGACGTCGAGCGCCGCAGGCTGGCGGCCGCGCGCGCAGCGGCGCGGGTCGA
>MENB01000162.1:329-1650 GCA_001768125.1 Armatimonadetes bacterium RBG_19FT_COMBO_69_19 | reverse complement strand
GAGCTGCGCAAGCGGGTGGCCGTCACCGCCGGAGGGGCCGAGGCGGCGATCTTCGCCGCGCACCTCATGTTTCTCGACGACGACGCGCTGCTGTCCATGACCGGCGCGTCCGTCGCTCAAGGCACAAACGCCGAGGCGGCGTGGGTCGACGCCGTGGAGCATTTCGCTGGGCAGTTGGAGCATCTGGCCGATCCCACCTTCCGCGCTCGCGCTGCGGACGTGCGCGATGTCGGCAGGCGCGTTCTGGCGCACCTCTCCGGACGGCCCGCCGCGGCCCTGGAGCTACCGACGCCGGCGGTGGTCGTGGCGCAGGATCTCGCGCCGTCCGAGGTCGCCTCGCTCGACCGCGCCCGGGTGCTCGCGCTGTGCCTGGCGCACGGCGGTCCCACCTCGCACGCTGCCATCCTGGCCCGGGCCTGGGGGGTGCCGGCCGTCGCCGGGCTGGGCGAGGCGGTGATGGATCTAAACGATGGAGACCGCCTGCTCGTGGACGGCGGCCGCGGAGAGGTGATCGTCAGCCCCGACGACACCCAGCGCCGGGCCTTCCACGAACGGGCGGGACGCGCCGCCCGGCGGGAGCAGGCGGAGTTGGCCGCGTCAGGCGAGGCCGCGGTCATGCGTGACGGCCGGCGCGTAAAGATCGAGGCCAACGTTGGCTCCGTCGAGGAGGCAGTCGAGGCCGTGCGCGCGGGGGCGGAGGGCATCGGGCTGCTGCGGACCGAGTTCCTCTTCCTCAACCGACGCGAGGCGCCGGGGGAAGACGAGCAGACCACGGCCTACCTGGCCGTGCTCGAGGTCATGGGGCCCCGCCCCGTGGTTTTGAGGACGCTCGACGCCGGCGGGGACAAGCCCCTCCAGTACCTCCCGGTGCGGGCCGAGGCCAACCCCTTCCTCGGGTACCGCGGCATCCGCGTGCTGCTCGACCATCCGGATCTGCTGAAGGCCCAACTGCGTGCGATGCTGCGGGCGGGACCGGGCCGCGATCTTCGCATCATGTTCCCGATGGTGGCGACCCTCGACGAGCTGCGCCGCGCCCGGGCGCTGTTCGACGAGGTGCGCCGCGGGCTGCAGGGGGCAGGGCCGGAGGCCGGGCGCGTTCAGGTCGGGATGACCGTGGAGGTGCCGGCGGCGGTCGTCCTGGCAGACCACTTCGCGCGTGAGGTGGATTTCCTCAGCATCGGGACCAACGATCTCGCGCAGTACACGATGGCGGCCGACCGGGGCAACGAAATGGTCGCACGCCTGCACGACGGCTGTCATCCTGCGGTGCTGCGCCAGGTGCACCGTGTGATCGAGGCGGGGCATGCGGCGGGGATCTGGA
>MENB01000162.1:0-105 GCA_001768125.1 Armatimonadetes bacterium RBG_19FT_COMBO_69_19 | reverse complement strand
TGAGGATGGCTGAGGGGTCGCACGCCCTGTCCGCACTGCTCCCCCGCAGCGCGATCAGGGTCGGCGTCGAGGCGGCGGACTGGCGCGCGGCGGTCACCGCTGCGG
>MENB01000161.1:1125-7103 GCA_001768125.1 Armatimonadetes bacterium RBG_19FT_COMBO_69_19 | reverse complement strand
TACCCCGTGAAGAACGGCGTGTGCCGCCCTCCCTCTTCCTTGGCCAGCACGTACACCTGCGCCTTGAACTTCGTGTGCGGCCGGATCGACCCGGGCTTCGCCAGCACCATCCCCCGCTCGATCTCGTCCTTCTCCACCCCCCGCAGCAGCACGCCGACGTTGTCCCCCGCCACCGTCTCGTCCAGCGTCTTGCGGAACATCTCGATCCCCGTCACGACGGTGCGCTTGGGCTGGGGCCGCAGACCCACGATCTCCACCTCTTCCCCGACCTTGAGGCGGCCGCGCTCCACGCGACCCGTCGCCACCGTCCCGCGGCCGGTGATCGTGAAGATGTCCTCCACCGCCATCAGGAACGGCTTGTCCGTCTCCCGCTTCGGCGTCGGGATGTAGCTGTCCACCGCCTCCACCAGATCCCACATCTTGTCGACCCACTCATTCTGGCCGCGCTTCAGGCTCCCCGGCTGCTTCTCGAGCGCCTCGAGGGCCTTCGTCGCCGACCCCCGAATCACGGGCACCTCGGCGCCGGGAAAGTTATAGTGGTTGAGCAGATCGCGCACCTCGACCTCGACCAGCTCCAACAGCTCGGGATCGTCCACCATGTCGATCTTGTTCAGAAACACCACCAGATAGGGCACGTTCACCTGGCGGGCCAGCAGCACGTGCTCCCGCGTCTGCGGCATCGGTCCGTCCGCGGCGCTCACCACCAGGATGGCGCCGTCCATCTGGGCGGCGCCGGTGATCATGTTCTTGATGTAGTCGGCGTGCCCAGGCGCATCGATGTGCGCATAGTGCCGCTTCGGCGACTCGTACTCGACGTGGCTGATGTTGATCGTCAGGCCGCGGGCCTTCTCCTCCGGGGCGTTGTCGATATCGTAGTACCCTTTAGCCTGGGTGGCCCCGAGCCCGGCCAGCGTATGCGTAATCGCTGCCGTCAGCGTCGTCTTCCCATGGTCCACGTGCCCGATCGTCCCGACGTTCACGTGGGGCTTGGTGCGCTCGAACTTCGCCTTGGCCATCGTTCAGCGTCCCTCCGTGTTAGGCTCTCGCTGCCACACCGGCCTTGGCGCGGACCTCGTCCGCGATGCTGGTCGGCACTTCCTCGTAGTGCGACGGTTCCATCGTGTGCGTCGCGCGGCCCTGGGTGGCGGAGCGCAGCGCCGTGGCGTAGCCGAACATCTCCGCCAGCGGCACCAGCGCGCGGATCACGCGCGCATTCCCCTGCTGCTCGATCCCCTCGATGCGGCCGCGCCGCGCGTTCAGGTCGCCGATCACGTCGCCCATGTACGGCTCGGGGGTGACGGCCTCGACCTTCATCACCGGCTCCAGCAGCACGGGCCGCGCCTTCGCCGTCGCTTCCTTGAACGCCAGCGAACCGGCGATCTTGAAGGCCATCTCCGAGCTGTCCACCTCGTGGTAGGACCCGTCGACCAGCCGCGCGCGGAAGTCCACGACCGGGTACCCGGCGAGCACGCCGGATTCCGCCGCCTCGCGGATCCCCGCCTCGATCGGGGGGATGAACTCCCGGGGGATGTCGCCGCCGGTGATCTCGTCCTCGAACTCGACCCCGCTGCCCCGCGGCAGCGGCTCGAGGATGATCTCGCAGTGGCCGTACTGCCCGCGGCCGCCGGTCTGGCGCACGTAGCGGCCCTCGGCGTCCGCGGTCTGCCGGATGGTTTCCTTATACGCCACCTGCGGGCGGCCGACGTTGGCCTGGACGTTGAACTCGCGCAGCATCCGGTCGACGATGATCTCCAGGTGCAACTCGCCCATCCCGGCGATCAGCGTCTGGCCGGTCTCCTGGTCGAAGCGCACCTTGAAGGTCGGATCCTCCTCGGCGAGCTTGGCCAGTGCCGTGGTCAGCTTGTCCTCGTCGGCCTTCGACTTGGGCTCTACGGCGACGGCGATGACGGGCTCGGGGAACTGCATCGCCTCGAGCACGATCGGGCGGTCGGCGTCGCAGAGCGTGTCGCCGGTCGTCGTATCGCGCAGCCCGACCGCGGCCACGACGTTTCCCGCCGTGACCTCCGGGATGTCCTCCCGGTGATTGGCGTGCATCTGCAGGATGCGGCTGATGCGTTCTTTCTTGTCTTTGGCGGCGTTGTAGACATACGACCCGGCCTTCAGAGTGCCGGAGTACACGCGGAAGTACGTGAGCTTGCCGACGTGGGGGTCGGTGACGATCTTGAAGGCCAGCGACGCGAACGGCTCGGCCGGATCGGGCTTGCGCGTCTCGGGCTCACCGGTCTTGGGATGCCGGCCCACCACCGCCGGCACGTCCACCGGCGAGGGCAGGTAATCCACGACCGCGTCCAGGAGCGGCTGGACGCCCTTGTTGCGGAAGGAGCTGCCGGCGAACACCGGCACGATCTTATAGGAAAGCGTCCCTTCGCGGAGCCCCCGGCGGATTTCGTCTTCCGTGAGTGCGTGCCCCTCGAGGTACTTGTGCGTCAGCTCGTCGGTCATCTCCGCGACGGCCTCGACCAGCCGCTCGCGCCACTCCTCGGCCAGCTCGCGCATGTCTGCGGGGATGTCGGTCTCGTCGGAGCGCGTGCCCAGGTCGTCCAGGTAGAGGGTGGACTTCATGCGGATGAGGTCGATGATGCCCTGGAAGTTGTCCTCACTGCCGACCGCCAGCTGCACCGGGACGGCATGCGCGCCCAGGCGCTCCCGGACCATCCGGACCGTGCGGAGGAAGTCCGCGCCGGTGCGGTCCATCTTGTTCACGTAGAGCACGCGGGGGACGCGGTAGCGGTCGGCCTGGCGCCAGACGGTCTCGGACTGCGGCTGGACGCCTTCCACGGCGCTCAGGACGACAACCGCGCCGTCCAGCACGCGCAGTGAGCGCTCCACCTCGACGGTGAAGTCCACGTGCCCGGGCGTGTCGATGATGTTGATGCGGTGGTCCCGCCAGACGCAGGTCGTCGCCGCGGAGGTGATGGTGATCCCGCGCTCGCGCTCCTGGACCATCCAGTCCATCGTCGCGGAGCCCTCGTCGACCTCGCCGATGCGGTGCACCCGTCCCGTGTAGAAGAGGATGCGCTCGGTGGTCGTCGTCTTGCCCGCGTCGATGTGGGCGACGATCCCGATGTTCCGGATTGTGTGGAGCGGTACCGCTGTCATCCGAGCTCCCTACGTCACCACCGGTAGTGGGCGAAGGCCTTGTTGGCCTCGGCCATCCGGTGCGTGTCCTCCCGCTTCTTCACCGCGCCGCCCTGCCCGTTGCTGGCGTCGAGGATCTCGGCCACCAGCCGCTCGAGCATCGTGCGCTTGTCCTTCCGCTGCCGGGCGTAATCCACCAGCCAGCGCAGGCCGAGCGACATCCGCCGGTCCTGGCGGACCTCGATCGGCACCTGGTAGGTGGCGCCGCCCACGCGCCGGGGCCGTACCTCGAGCACCGGCATGACGTTGTGCAGCGCCTTGTCCAGGACCTTGACCGGGTCCTGGCCGGTGCGCTCCTTGACCTGGCCGAAGGCGCCGTAGACGATCTGCTCGGCGACGCTCTTCTTGCCGCGCGTCATGATGTTGTTCACGAGCCGGTGCACGACGACGCTGTTGTATACCGGATCCGGCCGGATCTCCCGACGACTGACCGCACCTTTCCTCGGCATCTCGCTCCCTCGCTACTTGGGCCGCTTGGCCCCGTACTTCGACCGCCCCTGGCGCCGGTCGGTCACCCCGGCCGCGTCGATCGTCCCGCGGATGATGTGATACCGGATCCCGGGGAGGTCGGGCACCCGCCCGCCCCGGATGAGCACGACCGAGTGCTCCTGCAGGTTGTGGCCGATGCCGGGGATGTACGCGGTGACCTCATGCTGGTTGGTCAGGCGCACCCGGGCGATCTTCCGCAGGGCGGAGTTCGGCTTCTTGGGCGTCATCGTCCGGACCTGGATGCACACCCCCCGCTTCTGCGGGTTGTGCTCCAGATGCGGCGACTTCGTCTTCGACGTCACCCGGTGCCGTCCGTGGCGCACGAGCTGACTGATGGTCGGCATCCTCTCCTCCTCGCGATCTCAGCGTTACAGATTCCAGCGTTCAGACACACACGACCCCCCAAAGCCCACCTTGGCGGGCCGGGGAGATGGCGCGATGCCGCGGCGCGCGATGGCTTCGCCGGGTTATCGCGACTTCTGACCTGTCTTCAATTACGCTGCGCCATACGCGACACCGGAGGATCGGTGTCCTGCGGCGCATGTGAGGGTCGGACCTGCCAACCCCGATTTGAGGCGGGGACCACGGGAGCGTCCCCGCGGGCTTCCCGTCCTTCCGTACGTACCTATTATATGTAGATTATGTGTAGATTACGAGGCCGCCGCATCCGGCGGCGCCAGCACCGCTGCCGCCGCCGCGCCCACCGCGATCCCGCAGGCGCGACCGAGTTCCTTCATCGAGCCGGCCTCGATCACCTCAAGGCCCCGATCGCGTCCGGCCGCCACCACGTCCTGGACCACGCGGCGATCGGCGTCCGTGGCCACGAACACCAGCCGGGCCCGTCCTCGCTGGATCGCTTTCACCGTCTGGTTCGCTCCGACCGACCGGTACTCGGCCGTCCGGAGATGCTCCAGCAGATCAGCGTGCTGCGAGGTCCCTTCGGGCACGCGTTGCATTCTAGCACTGGCCATCTGAGGTGTCAATCGAACCCGGGACCTCGTCGGTCGCGCCGGCCAGGCGCAATCCATGACCCACGTGAAGCATGCAACTCGGTCCGGACCGAGTTGCAACGATGACCCAAGTAGTCCCGGTTACCTGGCGGGCTCGTCTCCGACAGCGTCGAGCAGTGCGTACAACGCGTCGAGCCGCTGCTGCGCCGCCTCGTATCGGGCTCGCCCATCTTTCACTCGATCGGCGTTGCGGTACAGCTCGGGGTCGGACAGCCGGCGTCCTGCGTCTTCGAGCTCGCGCTCCGCAGCCGCGATCTGCACCGCGACATCCTCGAAGGTGGGGGTCGGTCGGCGGACCTCCCGCGCTCGGCGCCCCGCCGATGGCTCCGGCTTCTTGGTTGGGGCCGGTCGCCGCACGACCTCTCGTGCGCGGCGCCGGCGGAGCTCCTCGTAGGTGCCGTGGAAGTCGGCGATCCGGCTATCCTGGATCGTGAAGATGCGCGTCGCCAGCCGCTCGAGGAGGTACCGGTCGTGCGTCGCCACCACGATCGTGCCGACGAACTCCCGCAGCGCTGCCTCGAGCGCCTCGCGCGAGGGGATGTCGAGGTGGTTCGTCGGCTCATCGAGCAGGAGCAGGTTCGGTTCGTCGAGCAGCATCTTCGCCAGGCTGAGGCGCTGGCGCTCGCCGCCTGAGAGCATCGATACCTGCTTGAAGACGTCTTCCCCGCTAAACAAGAACCGGCCGAGGTAGGTGCGGACCGCTTCCGGGGTCATCGGCCGGTCGGCAAGCACCTCGTCCAGCACGCTGCTCTCGGGATCGAGCGAGGTGGTCGGCTCCTGCGCGAAGTACGCCACGCGGACGTTCGTGCCCACCGTGACCCGCCCGCTCGTCGGCGCCTCGAGCGAGGCCAGCATCTTCAGCAGCGTGGATTTTCCGGCGCCGTTGGGGCCGAGCAGACCGATGCGCTCGCCGCGGAAGAGGAGGAGGTCGACGTCGCTCAGGACGACTCGCTCACCGTACCGCTTGCCGACGCCCTTGAGCGTAGCGACCGACTTGCCCGAGGCCGCCCCGGTGGACGGCCGGATTCCCATCGCCTTGTGATCGCGCGGGGCCTCGATCAGCCGCTGCCGCACGCGCCCGAGCCGCTTTTCGCGGCTCTTGGCCATCGTCGCCCGGTTCCCCGCCTTGTAGCGGCGGATGTAATCCTCGAGCTTCGCGATTTCCTCCTGCTGGCGCTCGTGCAGCTCGCGCTGACGGTCCTGCTGCTCGGCGCGCAGGCGGGCGTAGACGGAGTATGCCCCTGGATAGGAGGTGACGCGCCGGTCCTCCAGCTCGAGCGTCCGCGTCGTCGCCGCGTCGATGAGGTGACGGTCGTGGCT
>MENB01000161.1:496-1010 GCA_001768125.1 Armatimonadetes bacterium RBG_19FT_COMBO_69_19 | reverse complement strand
CGAACGCGCCACCCGCCGCTGAGCGTGCCGAGCGGCTTTTCCCGGTCCGCCTCGGAGAACCCCAAGCCGGAGAGCACCAGGCCCGCGCTGGCCTCGAGCGTGAAGCCGCCCGCGTGCTCGAAGTGGGCGTGCACGGTGCCGTACTCTTCCATCACCCCGTTGAGGCGCACGGGGTCATCGTGCACCTCGGGCCGCGCCATCTGCGCCTCGAGGTCGCGCAGCCGCGCCTCGAGCGCGTGCACGTCGGCTGCGCCGGTGAGGACATACGACCACACGGTCGCGTCCTCCGGACCTTCGGGGATCTGCGCGAGGTAGGCCGCGCGCGCCCAGGAGGCGAGGCTCACCGCCCCGCCGTCGGCATCGACGAGGCCGGCCGCGATGCGCAACAGCGTCGTCTTCCCGGTGCCGTTACGTCCGACGAGCGCCACCTTCTCCTTCGGCTCGACGCTGAAGGTGGCGCCGTCGAGCAGCAACTCGCCGCCGTAGCTCTTCGTCAATTCGGATACGGTCAGAA
>MENB01000161.1:200-422 GCA_001768125.1 Armatimonadetes bacterium RBG_19FT_COMBO_69_19 | reverse complement strand
ACTCGCCGCCGTAGCTCTTCGTCAATTCGGATACGGTCAGAATGGGCATCCCGAGACACTATACCCGATGACCAAAGGTGGGAACAGTCCGGGTGGGGCGGAATCCTACGCTTCCCTGAGGAAGCGCTTCATGGCCACGCGCGCGGGGAAGCGATGGTACCCGAGTTTCTCGTTCACGGCAACCATCGGGTAGTTCACCGTGTCGTTGGTCGTGCGCATCGC
>MENB01000161.1:0-130 GCA_001768125.1 Armatimonadetes bacterium RBG_19FT_COMBO_69_19 | reverse complement strand
GGTCCACGATGCGCGGGGGGTCATCCTCCGCGGGGGGCCGTATCGTGTGTCTCAAGCGCGCACCTCCCGCAACAACAACGCCCTTCCGCAAAAGCAAAGGGGGACGGGCATCCCCGTCCCCCGCTGACCG
>MENB01000160.1:6379-21389 GCA_001768125.1 Armatimonadetes bacterium RBG_19FT_COMBO_69_19 | reverse complement strand
ACGCGGTCAGGATTCGCCTGCGGGAGGTCCACCTTGTTGATGGCCGCGATGATCGGGACTTTCGCCGCCCGGGCGTGGTTCATCGCCTCGACGGTTTGGGGCATGACCCCATCGTCCGCGGCCACGACGAGCACGGCGATGTCGGTCACCTGCGCGCCGCGGGCCCGCAGCGTGGTGAACGCCTCGTGCCCGGGCGTGTCGACGAAAACGATGCGCTTCCCCTCGACCTCCACGGTCGAGGCACCGATGTGCTGCGTGATGCCGCCGAACTCCTTGGCGGCCACGTCGGTTTGCCGGATGGCGTCGAGCAGGGACGTCTTGCCGTGATCGACGTGCCCCATGATGGTCACCACCGGCGCGCGCGGTACGGCCTCGGCGTCAGGCACGACCTCGATCCGCCTGCGCGCCGTCTCGGCGGCGGCCACCGCGGCCGCCCCGGGCTTGTGGGCGGTGGAGCCGAAGGCCTCGGTGACCTTGGTGGCCGCTTGGAGCGGGATCTGCTGGTTGATGCCGGCCAGCATGCCCTGCTCGAGCAGCTTCTTCACGATTTCTCCGGCCGGCAACTCGAGCTTCGCGGCCAGCTCGCCCACCGTGAGGGGCCCGGTAAGCTCGATCTCCGCGGGGACCTTGGGCGGCGTCGCCACCGGCTGCGGCGGAGGCGGCGGTGGGATGAAACGTTCCTTCTTCTTCGGGAATTCGCGCTGGACCGTCGGGGCTGCCACGGGCGCGGCGCCGGGGACCGGCGCCTGGGCCGCGGGCGGCGGAACCGTCGGGACCGGACGAGGAGCGCTGGGACCGCGCGGGGCTTCCCGCTTCTGCGGCGACGGGCGTAGGCCCGGCCGGCCGGGGCCACCCGGCATCCAGGGACCGCCCGGACGCTGGCCGGGGCGTTGGTCGCGCGGCATCACCGGCGGCTGCGAGGGTCGCGCGGCCGGTCGAACCGATGGACCAGCGGCAGGCGGCGCGGCGACTTTCCTCGGTTCTTCGACGACCGGGGGTTTCGGCTTGACGGCCACCGGCGGCTCGGCCTTCGGGGACTCCGTGGCCGGCGCAGAGGCCGCGGGCCCCGGCGGTGCGGCCGCCGCAGGCTCGACGGGCATCTCGGCGGGCGGGGGCGGTGGCGGCGGGATGACGATCTTCCACATGCCCAGGATGCGTTCGCCGGTCGGCGTCTTCGCGACGCGCACCGGTCCGGCGGGAGGCGCCGCGGGCTGCGGTGCGCTCTTCGCCTTCACCTGGCGGCGGACGCGCTCGACGGTTCCGTCGTCGAGCGTGCTGCTGTGGCTCTTGACCTGGATCTTCATGCCGGCCAGGATGTCCATCACGGTTTTGCTCGACAGCCCCAGCTCCCTGGCCAGCTCATGAACTCGCATCAGTGTGACGATCCTCCCCGTCTGTCTACCTTCGTCCCGCGGCCACGAGATCCACGGCGCGCTGCAGCTCGCCGGCGATCTCCGCGGGCACCGCGACCCCCAGGGCGTGCTGCAGGCGCCCCTCCCGGACGCCGCGTTCGATACACGGCGCCTCGGGACAGACGTACGCACCCCGCCCGGAGACCTTGCCGGTCAGATCCACCTTGATCTCGCCGGCGGGCGTGCGCACGACCCGGATGAGTTCCCGCTTGGGCCGCATCCGACCGCACGCGACGCACGACCGCTGCGGCACCTTCCGAACCTTAACCATCGCGCTCCGTTTCAACCAGCTCCCCGGCCGGGGCTTCTTCCTCTACCTGTTCATCGTCCGGCGCCGGCGCGCCGTTCGGCGTGGCGGAGACCAGTGCCTCAGCCGCCGGCTGGCCGGCTTCTTCCGCAACGGGCTCAGATGGTTCTGTGATGTCGGAGTCCGGAGCCTCCGCCACAGCTGCCTGGGCGGGCTCAGCAGTGGCATCCGCGGCAACCGGTTCTGCCGCCGGTGGCTCCGCGGGAGCCCCGCCCTGATCCTCCGGCAGGTCCACGAAGAGCTTCTTGGCCTCGATCTCCTTGATCTGCGTCTCGCTCTTGATGTCGATGCGCCAGCCCGTCAGCTTCGCGGCGAGCCGTGCGTTCTGCCCCTCGCGGCCGATCGCCAGTGAGAGCTGGTTGTCCGGGACGATGACGAGGGCCGTCTTCGTCTCCTCGTCGATCTCGACCCGCGTCACCTTGGCCGGGCTCAGCGCCCCGGAGACGAACAGCGGCTGCGCGGCGTTCCAGGGTACGATGTCGATCTTCTCGCCCTTCAGCTCGTCCACGATCGCCTGCACGCGGGTCCCCTTCGGGCCCACGCAGGCGCCGACGGCGTCGACGTTCTTGTCGCGCGAGGCGACGGCGAACTTGCTGCGCGCGCCGGCCTCGCGGGCGATCGCCTTGATCTCCACGATGCCCTCGTAGATCTCCGGCACCTCGAGCTCGAAGAGCCGCTTGAGCAGCCCCGGGTGGGTGCGGGAGACGACGATCTGCGGCCCGCGCGTCCCCTGGCGCACCTCGACGACGTAAGCCTTGATCCGCTCGCTCTGCCGGTAGCTCTCCCGCGGGATCTGCTCCGTGGGCGGCAGGACGGCCTCGATGCGGCCCAGGTCGAGGTAGACGTTCTTGCGCTCGATACGCTGCACCTGACCGGTGACGATGTCGCCCTCGCGGTCGCGGAACTCCTTGTAGACGAGGTCCCGCTCCGCCTCGCGCAGCCGCTGCACGACGACCTGCTTGGCCGTCTGCGCGGCGATGCGGCCGAAGTCGCGCGGCGTGACCTCGATCTCGACCATCTCGCCGATCTGCGCGGTCGGGTCCCACTCCCGGACCTCGTCCAGCGCGATCTGCGTGGCCTCGTCCTCGACCGACTCGACGACCGTGCGGATCTGGTACGCCCGCATCTCGCCGGTGTCCCGGTCCACCTCGATGCGCATGTTCTGCGCCGAGGCGCCGTAGTTCTTCTTGTAGGCGGAGAGCAGCGCGGCCTCGATGGCCTCGATGATGACCTCCTTGCCGATGCCCTTCTCTTCCTCGAGCTGCTCGAGCGCCTTCATGAGCTCAACGTTCATCGGTCCACCTCACTCCTGCGACTGGCGGTTCAGGTCGGCGCGGAGGTCCTCCAGCTCAACCACGAGGTGCGCGCGCAGGATCGCCGTCTTCGTGATCTGCACCTGCCGCTCGTCCACCTGCAAGACGACCGAATCCCCGACCACGCCCAGGATGATGCCGCGGAACCGGCGTTGGCCGTTGATCGCTTCGTGGGTCTGCAGCTCAGCCCGGCGACCGGCGAACCGGCGGTACTCCGCATCGGTGCGCAGCGGGCGGTCCAGCCCCGGCGAGGATACCTCGAGCGTATACGTATGCGCGAAGAGGTCGTACAGGTCGAGCTGGCGGCTCAACGCCTCGCTCACCCGGGCGCACTCCTCCACCGTGATGCCGCCCTCGGGACGGTCCATCAGCACGCGCAGCACCGTGCGCTCAATGGTGCCGTGGAGCTCCACGTCCACGGTCTCCAGGCCCATCCGGGTCGCGATAGGCTGCAACAGCTCTTCCACCTGTGTCGTGATGTCCTGTCGCTTCATCCCTACATAAAAAAGAGTGGGCCCCAATGCCTCCCACTCACTCCGCTTCCGACCGGAAGCGCCGTCGATAAAAAACCATCGCGCGTTGCACGCGACATTGGAGAGTATAACACGCTCGCTCCGGGATGGCAACCGAGGGTGTCCGGGACCCCGTGGAGAACACCCCACCCCTGGAGGGACAGCAATGCACTTCCGCATCGAGCAGGCCGCCGCGCACGCCGGGCAAGAGGTCGAGATCCGCGGCTGGCTGTACAACAAGCGCAGCAGCGGGAAGATCCACTTCCTCCTGATCCGCGACGGCTCGGGGATCCTCCAGGCGGTGGTGGCGAAGCAGGACGTCTCCGCGGAGGTGTTCGCATCCGCGGAGACGCTCACGCAGGAATCGTCCCTCATCGTGCGCGGGATGCTGCGCGAAGACCGCCGAGCGCCGGGCGGCTACGAGCTCAGCGTGGCGGACCTCACCGTGGTCCAGCAGGCCGCACCCTATCCCATCACGCCGAAGGAGCACGGCGTGGAGTTCCTGATGGATCACCGACACCTCTGGCTGCGCAGCCGCCGGCAGCATGCGCTGATGCGCATTCGGGCGGAGGTGATGCGTGGCTGCACGGACTTTCTCGACGCGCAGGGATTCCTGCGGGTGGACACGCCGATCCTCACCCCGGCGTCGGTCGAGGGGACCACGACGTTGTTCGAGACGACATACTTCGATCTCGGCCGGGCCTATCTCGCGCAGTCCGGCCAGCTCTACAACGAAGCGGCGGCAGCCGCATTCGGACGCGTCTACTGCTTCGGGCCCACCTTCCGGGCGGAGAAATCCAAGACGCGCCGGCATCTCATCGAGTTCTGGATGCTGGAGCCTGAGGCCGCGTTCATGACGCTGGATGAGTACATGAGCCTGGCTGAGGAGATGGTCAGCGCCGTCATCGCGCGGGTCCTGGAGCGGCGGCGGACAGAGCTGGAGGTCCTCGAACGCGACCTGAGCCGCCTCGAAGCTGTGCGACCTCCTTTCCCGAGGATTTCCTACGACGAGGCGATCCAGCGCCTCAACGCCGCGGGGCATCCCACGCGCTGGGGCGATGACTTCGGCGGGGACGAGGAGACCGTCGTTTCGAGCGCCTTCGACCGGCCGGTGTTCGTGCACCGATATCCGGCGCCGATCAAGGCCTTCTACATGCAGCCCGATCCCGACCGCCCTGAGGTGGTCCTCGGCGCGGATCTGCTCGCGCCCGAAGGCTACGGCGAGATCATTGGCGGCGGCCAGCGCATCCACGATGCGGAGCTGCTCGAGCGCCGTCTCGAGGAGCACGGGCTGCCCAAGGATGTGTACCGTTGGTACGTCGACCTCCGCCGGTACGGCAGCGTTCCCCACTCCGGCTTCGGGATCGGCATCGAGCGCACCGTGGCCTGGATCGCCGGGATCGAGCACGTGCGCGAGGCGATCCCCTTCCCCCGGCTGCTCAACCGTCTCTATCCGTGACCTCTCGTCAACTCGGTTGGATCGAGTTGACGTGAGATCTTTGGCGTGTCCGAACCTCGTGATTCCGCCGCAAGGAGGGGTTCCGTCGGCGGTCGAATCCTCAGGGTGAATCTCCTCTCCAGGGAGGCCTTCATATGTCCACCGGTACGTCGCACGTCCTGCGGGCGGTCGTCGCCGCCTTGCTGCTCGTGGCCGCGCTCGTGGGGCCCACTACCGCGGGCGGTCCGATCACCATCACCTTCTGGCATGGCATGAGCGGGGTGTTGCAGCCCGCCGTGAACGAGCTCACGGAGGACTTCAACCGGCTCAACCCCGGTATCGTCGTGCAGGCCCTCTATCAGGGCAACTACGGCGCCCTGAACCAGAAGCTCATCGCCGCGGTCGCTGCGGGAAACCCGCCGACGATCTCGCAGGTCTTCCCGACCTGGACCGACCAGCTCATCCGCGCCAACGCCGTCGTCCCGATGGAGCGGTTCTTCAAGGGCGCCGACGGGCTCACCGACGAGCAGCTGAACGACATCATCCCGATCCTCCGTCAGGCCAACACCTTCAACGGCGTGATGTGGACGATGCCGTTCAACAAGAGCCTCTACCTGGTCTTCTACAACGTTGACCTCTTCAAGGAGCTGAACCTCAAGGTCCCTAAGACCTGGGACGAATTCGTGGCCGCGGCCAAGGCCCTGACCAAAGAGGAGGGCGGACGCGTCGTCCGCTACGGATTCGTCGTGCGGCCGACGACCGACTACTTCACGACGATGCTGCTCAGCAACGGCGGCGCGTTCGTCAAGAGCGGCGGCAAGGAGGTCGCGTTCAATAGTCCCGCCGGGGTGGAAGCCCTGCAGTGGCTCGTGGACCTCGTGAACAAGCACAAGGTGGCGTACGTGAAGCCGGGCTTCGCCGACGACGACTTCGGCGCGGGCAAGGTGGCGATGTACTTTGCCACGAACCCGGGGCTCTCGTTCGCCAAGGCGGCGGTCGGCGGAAAGTTCGCGGTTGGGCTCGCTCCCCTGCCCACGAAGACGACGAAGTCCACGCTGCTCTCCGGCACGGACGTCGCGATCATGGCGCGTGCCACGCCCGAGCAGCAGGCCGCGGCGTGGAAGTACATCAAGTTCATCACGGGGACGAACGGCACCACGCGCTGGTCGCTGAAGACGTTCTACATGCCGGTGCGCCGGTCGGCCCGGGACTCCACGTTGATGAAGGTGTACCTGCGCGACAACCCGGAGCACAAAGCGGGATTGGATTCGCTCGAATTCGCCAAGACCGAGCCCAGCATGGCCGAGTGGCAGGAGATCCGCGACATCATCTCCGAGGCCGTGGAACTCGCGATCCTGGGCAAGGCGACGCCGCAGCAGGCGCTCGACCAGGCGGCGGTCAAGGCGAACCGGCTGCTGGCTCAGCGCAAATAGCGTGAGCCCGGAGCGATCCGGTGGTCGTTGAGGCGCGAGCGGGGGCGAGCGCGCACCCCCGCTCGCGGTCCCGCACGACCCGGCGGCTGCTCGAGAATCTGGAGGCTTACGCCTTCCTCCTGCCCGCCGTCATCATCCTCGCCGTCTTCCACCTGTTCCCGATCGGGTACGCCTTCGTGGTCAGCCTCCTGCGCTGGAACCTGATCGACCCGGTCCGTCCTTTCGTCGGCCTGGCGAACTACCGCCAGCTGCTGACCGACGAGAAGTTCGTCCTGGCGCTGGTCAACACGTCCTACTACGCCGTGGTCTCCGTGGCCCTGGCCGTCCCGCTCGCGCTCGGCTTCGCCGTACTGCTGAACCGGAAGCTCACTGGGATGTCATGGTACCGCACGGCGTTCTTCATCCCCTATGTCACGCCGCTCGCCGCGGGGGCGATGGCGTGGCACTGGCTGTACAATCCGGACCAGTTCGGCCTGCTGAACTACCTGATCGGGAAGCTCGGCATCCCGCCCCAGCAGTGGCTGCTCTCACCGGAACAGGCCATGCCGGCGCTCATCGCCGTGGCGATCTGGAGCAGCCTCGGTCGGGACATCGTCATCCTGCTGGCGGGGCTGCAGAACATCTCGACGGAGTACTATGAAGCCGCGCAGATCGATGGGGCCAGCCCCTGGCAGCTGTTCCGGCACATCACGCTGCCCCTGCTGTCGCCGACGACCTATTTCATCCTCGTGATCAGCATGATCGGCGCGCTCCAGGTGTTCGCCCTGCCGCTGTTCATGACCGGCGGCGGGCCGCTGAACCGGACGCTCACGATCGTCTACTCGATCTATCAGCAGGGGTTCCAGTACTTCCGCATGGGCTACGCCGCGGCTCAGGCCTACGTGCTCTTCCTCATCATCTTCCTGATTACGATGCTGCAGCGACAAGTAGCCGCGAGGCGGGTGCACTATGATATCTAGTCCGACCACCCAACGACCGCCTCGCGTGCGGAATCCATTCATCCACCTGGCGCTCATCGCCAGCATCCTGATCGTGCTTCTTCCGTATTACTTGATGATCGTCACCTCCCTCAAGCCGCTGCCGGAGGTCTTCACCTATCCCTTCAAGTGGCTGCCCTCGCGCCCGGCCTGGGAGAATTACATCGAGGCTTGGACCCACGCGCCGTTCGGACGCTACTTCCTAAACAGCGCGATCATCTCGGTGGCCGAGACCAGCGGCGTACTCCTCACCTCGGCGCTGGCCGGCTACGCGTTCGCCCGGATGCGTTTCGCCGGGCGGGAAGCGCTGTTCGTGCTCTTCCTGGGTACGCTCATGGTGCCCGGGCAGGTCCAGCTGGTGCCGAACTACATCACGATCACGCGCCTGGGATGGCTCAATACCTACTACGCGCTGATCGTGCCGTGGCTGGCCAGTGTCTTCGGCATCTTCTTCATGCGGCAGTTCTTCGCCACCATCCCGCAGGAGCTGCAGGACGCCGCCACCATCGACGGGGCCTCACATCTCACCTTCCTCCGCCGGGTGGTGGTGCCGCTCAGCCGGCCGGCGTTCATCACGGTCGCGCTGCTGACCTTCCTCGGCTCGTGGAATGCGCTGACCTGGCCGCTGATCGTCACGAACACGCCGGAAATGCGGCCGATCATGGTGGGTTTGCTGTCCTTCAGCAACGAGTGGGGGACGCAGCCGCGATTGCTGATGGCGGCGGCGACGTTTTCCGTGCTCCCGGTGCTCCTGCTCTTCTTCGTGCTGCAGCGCTACTTCATCCAGGGCATCGCCCGCGCCGGGATGAAGTTCTAGTGGTGGACGCTAGCTCATCTCGCGCAGCGCTCCCAGCACTTCGGCACTGTGGCCCTGGACCTTCACGTTGGGAAAGACCTTCGCGATCTTGCCCTGCTCATCGATAATGAACGTCGTCCGGGCCACGCCCATGTACTGGCGGCCCATCATCGATTTCTCAACCCACACCCCATACGCCTCAGCCGCCGCGTGCTCTGTGTCGGCGAGCAGGGGGTGCGGGATGTGGAGCTTCTGCTTCCACTTCGCGTGGGACTCCACGCTGCCCGGGCTAACCCCGAGCACCACGACGTTCATCTTCTGGTAGGCCGCGTAGTCGTCACGGAACGCGGTCGCTTCGATCGTTCAGCCGGGGGTGTCGTCCCTGACGTAGAACCACAGGACGACCCTGCGACCCTTGAGGTCCGCGAGACGCACGGTCGTTCCGGTCTCGTCGGGGAGGGCGAACGCGGGGGCTTTCAGGCCTTCGGCAATCACGCTAGATGAGTTTGGCGAGCGTCAGACGAATCCCCTCTTGGCATGCCGCAGTCCTCCGAGATCGCGCTCATCTTCGACCTCGACAACACACTCATCCACTCCACGATCGACTTCATGGGCACGCGCCACCGCCTGATCGATGTCCTCATGTCCGCGGGCGCGGTCTCCGCGCCCCGCGAGGTCCTGATTCGCGAGCCGATTCCTCACCTTGTGGCGATGGGCGAGGCTGCCGGTGAGGCGCTGGGCCGGGCGATGTGGGAGGTGGTGTCTGCGGCCGAGACCGAGGGACTGCGTGAAGCGGTTGCCGTCGAGCACGCCGCCGAGGTCTTGGCCGCACTCCGGGCACGCGGGTACAGACTTGCCCTGCTCACAAACAACACCCGATCCGGTGTCCTGCCGAAGGTGGGGGAGCTGGGCCTCGACGGCTATTTCGATGTCATCGCCACCCGGACGGAGGTGCCCGCGCTGAAGCCTTCGCCTGAAGGCGTTCGCTACATCCTGCACCGCCTGCCGGCGGTGCGACTTGCCTACGTGATCGGGGACGCCTGGATCGACGGCCGCGCCGCGGAGGAAGCCGGGGCGCGGTTCATCGGGTTCGGCGAACGACGGGCGGCATCTCTCGAGCGCGGCGTGCGGCCCTGGGCGTGGATCGCCGACCTGCGCGAACTGCTGGACCTCGACCTTACCAGAGGTGCTTGAACTTCCCGGCGAAGCGGCGCTCCATCTCTTCCCGGTGCAGGTCGTACACAGGGCATTCCCGCAGGCGGCACACCTGCAGGGCGTGGTTGCAGTAGGCGTCGGGCAGCTCCCAGCAGCGCTTGTTCGCGAAGTATGCGGCGCAGACGCCCTTCTTGGGAAGGTGCAGCGTCAGCTCCTCCAGCGACGGCTGGGGCGGAGATTCGGGCTGCGGAACGTCCCGGACGAGCTTCAGGATGGGCCGGATCGGCTCGTCCAGCCTGGTCGGCCCAGCCGGCCGAGGGATGGCCATATGAGGCGCGGCCGGATGAGACGCGGGGGGGACCTCGGCCTCCGGGGGCGCCGACGGCGGCTCCACCGGCGGGGACGCCTTGGGCGGGACGGCCGGCTTGACCTGGGCCGAGGAGCCATTCATGAAGTCGGCCAGCTCCGCGCCGGCATCCTGGATGAACGACCTAAGTCCGCGCCGCAGCTCCTCGCGTTCTCTCTTCAAGCTTCATGACCTCCCGGGCGAGCTCCATGTACTCCTGCGCGCCACGACTGGCGGGGTTGTGGATGAACAACGGCACGCCCACCATCGACGATTCGACGAGTTTGATGTTGAAGTGGACCGTGGTTTGGAAGACTTTGTCTCCGAAGAAGTCTTTGATGCCCTGGACGATCTCCTTGCTGATGTTTGTCCGGGAGTCGTACATCGTCGGGAGCACACCGAGGATCTCGACGGTGTGGCCGACCTCTTCCCGCACCATCTTCAGCGTGCGCAGCAACTGCCGCATCCCCAGCAGCGCATAGTAGTGCGTCTGGATGGGGATGATGATCCCCTCCGCGGCGACCAGCGAATTCAGAGTGAGTAGGCCGAGGCTGGGCGGCGTATCGATGATGATATACGCGTACTGATCGAGGACCGGCCCCATGCGCTTCCGCAGCGCGCGCTCCCGCCCCAGCCGCGGCGCGAGCTCGAGCTCCGCGGCGGCCAGGTCGATGGAGGCCGGGGCGACCACGAGATTTGGAACCGTGGTGGGGACGATGACGTCGAGGAGGCCCGTGCCGTCGCCGTCGTCGCGGTCCCCGTCGACCAGCACATGGTAGACGGTCCGGTGCAGTCCGGCGGGATCCACCCCCAGACTCACCGTGGCGTTGGCCTGGGGGTCCATATCGATGACGAGGGTCCTCCGCCCGCTGCTGGCCAGACAGGCGGCGAGGTTCACGGCGGTGGTCGTCTTCGCGCAGCCGCCCTTCTGGTTGACCAGGGCAACGATGCGCGCGGCGTCTGGTGGTGTCACGATGTCTGCTCCGTTGATGGTGCGGCGAATCACTCAGTTCTTGACGAACCAGCCCAGCCGGCGCTCCACCGCGTTCACGACGGCCTCCGCCGCCGCATCCTCCAGCGGTCCGGACCGGCTGAGCGCACTGCCGATCAGGTGCTCCGGCGATCCCTCCGTTTCCAGCAGGACGTGGGCGACAACGGCCTGTCCCGCGAGCAGGGCCTGCACCGCGATCTGCTCCAGCACCCAGCGCGTCTGCCCGGGCGCCACCTGCCGGATCGCATCGAGCGCCGCCTCGCCTGCGACCTGGGCGATCTGTGTCTCGGCGGCAGGCCGGTCGGCGCGGCCGATCACCACCCCGCCATCGTACCCGAGGCTGATCGCCGCGGCCACGCGTCCGGGTGCACGCTCCACGCGAACCCCCACCACCCGCAGCCGTCCCACGACTTCATCGCCATCCCTCATCGAGTGAACGGCGTACGCCTGGGGGGGTCAGGCGCCCGTTCCGGCGTCTCGTTCGGTTGCGTGTTCGACTCATTCTGGAAGTTTTCCTCTTTCGGTTGAGGAGGACTCGCCTGCAGGGGCGGCAGCCGCTGCAGGCCGCGCCAGATGACGGGAGCCCGGTCCGACCCGCTGTCATCGTCTGCCTGAGAGTGCAGGGTGGAGAGGCGGAATCGCCGTGCCAGGAGGAGTTGAGAAGTGTTCGTTACCTTTTGGTTGTCCCCCCTTCCGGGGCTGCTCCTGCCGGCCTCAACGATCCGCTCGTTTCTCTGCCGGCGGCAACCACGTGGCAACAGAATTGCTTGAAGGACGAAACCCGCATCCAGCGCGGGGCCAGGAGGGTTTCGCCACTCTGTTGAGAAGTGCTAGAATTACATTACCCGGCGCGGCATGAAGCGGAAGCAGCCCAAGGGAGGCGCAAAGATGCGGGTCACGGTCAGTGTGATCAAGGCCGACATCGGCGGGGTCGGCGGCCACACCCAGCCCAGCGCCGAGACGCTCGCGGTGGTGCGCGAGCGCGTCACACACGAGCGCGGCCGGCTGTTGATCGACGCGTTCGTCTGCAACACCGGCGACGACATCGCCATCATCATGTCGCACGTGAAGGGGACGGACAATCCCGACATCCACCAGCTCGCGTGGGAGGCCTTCCTCTCCGCGACCGACAAGGCCAAGGCGCAGGGGCTGTACGGCGCCGGACAGGACCTGCTGAAGGAAGCATTCTCGGGCAACGTGCGCGGCCTCGGCCCGGGCAGCGCGGAGATCGAGCTCGACGAGCGGCCGAGCGAGGCCCTGATGGTGCTGCTCGGCGACAAGTGCGGGCCGGGCGCGTTCAACCTCCCCCTCTACCTCGCCTTCGCCGACCCGATGTACTCCCCGGGGCTGATGCTCTCCGAAGGGCTGCACGACGGCTTCACCTTCCACATCATGGACATGGACCACATCGAGGGCGACCGGGTGATCGTCCTCGACGCGCCGGAGCGCCTCTACGACATCGCCGCGCTGCTGCGGGATACCAATCGCTATGCGGTCGAAGCCATCTGGTCGCGCCAGTACGCGAGCGAGCAGGCGGTCGCGGTCGGCACCACCCGGCTGCGCAACATCGCCGGCCGTTACGTCGGCAAGGATGACCCGCCGGCGGTCGTCCGTGTCCAGAAGATCTTCCCGGCGACCGAGGAGTTCGGGCCCGCATTCGCCGTGGGCCCGTTCGTCGGCGGCGATACGCGCGGCAGCCACAACCTCCCGCTCATGCCGGTGCCGATGAACACCACCGCCTCGACGTTCTTCTGCGTCCCGATGGTCTCCGCGCTGGGCTTCTCCATGCACGAGGGCAAATTCACCGGTCCGGTGGACCTGTTCGCCGATCCCTTCTGGAGCCGGGTGCGCGAGCGCACCGTCGAGAAGGCGATAGAGATGCGCCGCCAGGGCTTCTTCGAGCCCGCGATGCTCCCCATGTCGGAGCTGGAGTACGGCGGCATCGTCTCCCGGCTGAGCCGGCTGGACGCGCAGTGGACGATCCGCAGCAACGGCGCCCGCGCCCACGACGTCTCTCCCTCCGAGGTCGAGGCCGTCGTGCACGGGGACGATCCCGACTAGCCGGCCGCGGCGCCTCGGAAAACACGAAGGGAACAGGCCTCGCCTGTTCCCTTCTTCATTGTGGTCCGGCCCGCGATGGCGGTCCCGCGTGCCCCGGATCCGGGTCAGTGCGGTCCGCTTGGCCCGCTCTTGGTCTCTTTCAGCACGGTGGAGTCCAGCTTGCGGACAAGCCCGGGCAGGTACTTCGGAAGGAGCGCGCCGATGATCACGAAGAGCCCCAGCAGGCCGAGGAAGAGATAGACGACACTGAGTTCATTCACGCCGATCACCCCGCCGATGGGGTTTCCCGCTCTCCGCTGCTGAACCCTCTGCGCCTCCATACGTCCGAGCCACGAAGGCGCGCGCGTCGTCGGGGGTACGGAGCTGCCCCTCGAGCTGCGCGTCCAGGACGGCGTCGAGGATCTCCGCGAAGCGCGGGCCCGGCGGGTAGCCCATCGCGATGAGGTCGTCTCCGGTGAGCAGCCTCGCGGGGGCGGGCGTCTCCGCGAGGAGCGCCTCGCGCGCCGCGACCGCCCACTGGTGGACGCTCAGGTCGCCGTGGCTGGCCAGGCAGTCGGCGCGGTGCAGTTCGAGGTGGTCGAGCGCGTCCTCCTGCAGTAGGAACCGCGCGGCCTTCGCCGGGCGCATCTTCGGGAGATCCTTCACACGTAGGTGATCGCGGACGAGAGCAGTGATGCGCGCGGTCTCCTGCCCCGAAAAGCGGAGCCGCCGGCAGATCGCCTCGGCCAACGCCGCGCCTACCTCGTCGTGACCGTTGAAGCGGATGCGATCGGTTCGTGTCATCGTCGGGGGCTTGCCGGCATCGTGCAGCAGCGTGGCCACCGCCAGGATGGGGTGAAGCACCTGCAGGCGTTCGAGGGCGAGCAGGGTATGCGTGAAGACATCGCCCTCGGGATGAAACTCGGGCGGCTGCGGCACGCCGGCCATCGCGTCGACTTCGGGCAGCACGACTGCGAGCAGCCCGCTTTCCCGCAGCAGCCGTAGGCCGCGGCCCCGTCCCGGGCTGACCAGCAGCCGGACGAGTTCCTCGCGGATGCGTTCCGCGCTGACCTGCGTGATCCCCCCGGCCTGCGCGCGGATCGCCGCGAATGTCGCCGGCTCGACCTCGAACTCGAGCTCGGCGGCGAGACGGATCGCACGCAGCATCCGCAGGCGGTCTTCCGCGAAGCGCTGCTCCGGATCGCCGATCGTGCGGACCCTGCGCGCCGCGATGTCGTCGCGCCCGCCGACGTGATCGAGCGTCTCCCCGCTCAGCGGATTGTGCAGCAGTCCGTTGATCGTGAAGTCGCGCCGCAGCACGTCCGAGCGGGCGTCGGTGAACTCGACGTGGCTGGGGCGCCGGCCGTCGAGGTAGGGGCCCTCGCTGCGGAACGTGGAGACCTCGTAGCGGTGGCCTTCGTGGGAAACGATCACGACGCCGAACTGCGCACCCACCAAGAGGGCCCCGGGGAACCGCGCGGCGACCTCCTCGGGGCGGGCGTCGGTCACGATGTCATAGTCGTGCGGCTCGCGGCCCATTTCGAGATCGCGCACGCAGCCGCCCACCCAGTACGCGCTCCTGCCCCGCGCGCGGAGGATGCGAACGAGCTCGATCGCGCCCTCGCGCAACGACCCCACGGGGTCCCCGTCCTCTCAGCGCCGGCCGGCGCGGGCGGTGAGGCGCAGCCGCACCTGGGTCAGCGCCTCCTGTAGCTGCTGATCGCGGGACGACTGGATCAGCTCGATGCGCATCGGCATGGCGACAGTGGGCAGCAGTCCCGTCCCCTCGATCATCCGGCCGCTCCGCGTGTAGTAGCGGGCCGTGGTGACCCGGATGCCCCAGCCCCCGGGCAGCGGAGGCACGGAGACGCTCTGCACGGTGGCCTTGCCGAAGGTCTTCGTGCCGACCAGCGACGCCCCAGCGTCCTGGAGGGCGCCGGCGACGATCTCGCCCGCGCTCGCCGTGAAGAAGTCGACCAGGACGACGACCGGTCCCGGGAACCGCTCCGCGGGGCGTACGTTGAGGGGGATCAGGCCGTCGCGGCTCTCCTCCATCGCCACGACGCCGTCGCTCAAGAAGAAGCTGGCCACGTCGACCGACTCTTCCACCAGGCCGCCGGTGTTCTGCCGCAGGTCGAACACGATCGCCTGGGCCCCCTGCCGCCGCAGGGCGGCGAGGGCCCGGCCCACGTCCTGCCCGCACTTTTCCGTGAACTCGAGCAGCCGCACGTACCCGATGCGCGGCTCCAGCATCGACGCGCGCGTGGGATTCTCGCGCACGGCTTCCCGC
>MENB01000160.1:323-6272 GCA_001768125.1 Armatimonadetes bacterium RBG_19FT_COMBO_69_19 | reverse complement strand
GGTGGGCCGTCCGTTGATCTCCAGGAGGATGTCGCCGGCGCTGATCCCCGCCCGGGCGGCCGGACCGCCCGGCGTCACGTCGCTGATCACGATCTGCCCCGCGGCGAGATCCAGCTGCGCGCCGATGCCGCCGTGCTCCCCCCGCAGGTCCTCCATATATTCTGCGAACTGGACGGGGAGGAAGATCGCGGCGAGCGGATCAGCCAGATCCTGGATCATCCCGCGCAGGGCCGCGGAGAGGACGGTCTCGGCCTGGCGCGGGGGGAGGCTCCGTGCGACGGACGCGACGTAGGAGGCCACGGCCTCGAGGTCGGAGGGCTCGTCGCCGGTCAGCCCGGGCGGTGTGGCGAGGGCGGGATCCGTGGCATGGATCTGCGCCGCGATCAGCGCGCGGCTGAAGATGGCCGGCGGCTCCGGGAGCCGCAGCGCGTACTCGCGGATGAACCCGTACGCCTCCCGGATGAGGTCGGCGTCCGTCGATCCCTGCCCGAGGACGGACGGCGCGGGCAGCAGCAGCGCCGCCGCGAGCAGGAGGGCCAGAAGCGATCTCATCGGCGCGAGTATCCGATCAGGCCCGGAGGGGCGCCGGCGTCCGGACCTGCGTGATAGTGCCGCCGCCGAGGACGCGCTCGCCGTCGTAGAGGGCGACGGCCTGCCCCGGCGAGGCGGCCCGCTGCGGCACATCGAACCGCACGACCGCTTCCGTGATGTCCGCGCCCGGGCGGACCCTCGCCGGTACGTCGGATGCGGCGTGGCGCACCCGCGCGGTGACACGCCGCTCGCCGTCCGGGTCCGGGAGGACGATCCAGTTCATCGCGGAGGCGGTGAGCTCCTCGCAGAGCAGGTCGTCCTCGCCCCCGACGATGACCGTATTCCGTTCCTGGTCGATCGCCACAACGTAGACTGGGGTCCCCGAGGCAATACCCAGGCCGCGCCGCTGTCCAACGGTGTAGCGCGCGATGCCTTGATGCGTCCCTACCCCCCGGCCGTCGGTGTCGAGGATCGGACCGGGACGGAGGGCCTCGGGCCGGAACCGGGCCACGACGTCGGTGTAGGAGCCGCGGGGAACAAAACAGATCTCCTGGCTGTCCGGCTTGCCGGCCACGGGCAGACCGAAGTCGCGCGCCAGGGTCCGGACCGCGTCCTTCGTGTACATCCCGATGGGCAGGCGCAGCCGGGCCAGCTGCATCTGCGTCAGGCCGTACAGCACGTAGGATTGGTCCTTGTGCGCATCCCGGCCCCGCAGGAGGTGATACCGGCGGGTGGTGTCGTCGAAGGCGACGCGGGCGTAGTGGCCCGTGGCCACGCCGTCGAGTCCGAGCGCCGTCACCTTGCGCAGGAGCAGCGAGAACTTGATGGCCTGGTTGCAGGCGATGCAGGGGTTCGGGGTACGGCCGCGCGCATACGCGTCGACGAAGTACTCGATGACCGCGTGCTCAAACTCCTCGCGCATGCTGAGGACGTAGTGCCGGATGCCGAGATGCCGCGCGACGGCGCGCGCGTCCTCGATCGCGGAGACGCCGCAGCAGGCCTTGAAGGCGTCGTCCGGCTCGGGCAGCCAGTCCGGCCAGAGGTTCATCGTGATACCGACGACCTCGTGGCCCTCCGCCCGCAGCAGCGCCGCGGCCACCGAGCTGTCCACTCCGCCGCTCATCGCGACGGCCCACGTTCCCATGCGCTCCATCATATCAATCGTACCCCTGTCGCGGCTAGCGGCGGTCATTCAGGACGATACCGCTTGATCCCCGCCCACCACCGCCGCAGCCGCTCCCGGATCTCCGCCTCGAAGCCATGCTCCGTCGGCTCGTAGTAAAGGTGGTCCTTCACGTTGTCCGGCACGTATTGCTGGGGCACGAACCCGCCCGGGTAGTCGTGCGCGTACTTGTACCCCGCCCCGTAGCCAAGCTGGCGCTGGGCCTGGGGATGACTGCTGTCGCGCAGGTGGACCGGGACGGGATCGGCACGCTCCCCGCCGACGTCCCGCCGCGCCGCGCCGATCGCGCGTACGACCGCGTTGCTCTTCGGCGCGGTGGCGATGTAGATCGCGGCCTCCGTCATCGGGATCTGCGCTTCGGGCAGTCCGACGAACTCGACCGCGTGCGCGGCGGAGGTGGCGACGACGAGCGCCAGCGGATCCGCCAGCCCGACGTCCTCGGCGGCGTGGATGACCATGCGCCGGGCGATGTACCGCGGATCCTCCCCTGCTTCCAGCATCCGCATCAACCAGTACACCGCCGCGTCGGGGTCGGAACCGCGCATGCTCTTGATGAAGGCGGAGATGTGGTCGTAGTGCGCATCGCCGGCCCGGTCGTAGCCGAGCGCGCGGCGCTGCGTGACCTCCTCGATCATCTGCACCGTGACCGTGCGCACCCCCTGGGCCTCCGGGGCGCCGACCACGGCCAGCTCGAGCGTGTTCAGCGCGATCCGCGCGTCGCCACTGCTCACGGCCACCAGGTGCGCGAGGGCAGCCTCCTCGTCGAGCGCCACCCGGTAGCGGCCCAGTCCCCGCTCCGGATCCGCCAGGGCGCGGGCGATGATCGCCCGCACGTCATCGTCGGTGAGCGGCTCGAGACGGTAGACGCGCGACCGCGAGACGAGCGTCGCGTTCACCTCGAAGAACGGGTTCTCCGTCGTCGCGCCGATCAGGACGAGGGTGCCTTCCTCCACGTGCGGCAACAGCACGTCCTGCTGGGCCTTGTTGAAGCGATGGATCTCATCGATGAACAGGATCGTCCGCTGCCCGTGGAACCGCCGCCGGTCCACGGCGCGCGCGATGACCTGCTTGAGGTCCGCCACGCCGGCCGTCACGGCATTCACCCGTTCGACGACGGATTTCGTGGCGACGGCGATGACGTGGGCCAGCGAGGTCTTGCCGGTGCCGGGCGGACCGTACAGGATGAGCGAGCTGAGCTCGTCGCGCTCGATGGACCGGCGCAGCACTCGCCCGGGACCCACCAGGTGGCTCTGCCCGACGAACTCGTCGAGCGTGCGGGGCCGCATCCGCGAGGCGAGCGGGGCGTCCGCCGCCTGGCGGGCGGCCGCCTCCTGGTCGAACAGCTCCATGGCACGATGGTAACACAGGAAGCCCTGATGATTCGCGGCTTTCCTCACGCCCCTAGCAGGAAATCCAGGACTGACGCGGTATTTCGAACGGCGGCACTCATTCTGGCGTCAGGAGGCATCCAATGGCGAAGGCCATGACCAAGTCGAAGATTGCCGACCACCTCGCCGGCAAGCTCGACATCTCCAAGAAGCAGGCGATGACGTTCCTCGAGGAGCTCGCGAACCTGGCTTACAAAGAGGCGAAGAACACCTTTACGCTGCCGGGCCTCGGCAAGATGGTGCTGGTCAACCGCAAGGCGCGGATGGGCCGCAACCCTCAGACGGGGCAGCCGATCCGCATCCCGGCGAAGCGCGTGGTGCGCTTCCGGGTCAGTAAGGCGGCGAAGGACGCGATCCTCGGCGGGCGCTAACCGTTGTCATGCCAGGGGGGCCGGACGCTTGGCGTCCCGCCCCCCTGGTGCGTGGTGTGATCGTCCGGCCGGCTAGCGCCGGGCGTAGATCAGGATCGCGAAGACTTTCCCCTCGGCCATGAGCGCCGACACCCCGCGCCCCGCGTAGTCCCACCACACACCGGCGCGGGCCGGGTCGGTCGCCGGCGGATTCCCGAGGACCCTGCGCGTGTCCTCGGCGGAGCTGCCCACGCCCCAGGCCCCGTCGACCCGGTAGCCGGGCGACTCCGTGTACGCATCGCTGATCCGGTCTTCTCTGATGAAGACCCACACCTTGCGGGTCACGTAGCCCCACCACGTTCCGCCGCTCTGGGCTTCCCGTTCTTCCGGGTCTCCCCAGAGGGCCTGCACGACCATCGGACTCGAGCCGATCAGGATCGGGCCCATCCGCGTCCCGAGCACGAGCCGGGAGGCGATCAGATCGCTCGTCGTCGGCAGCGCCGCCGTCCCGGACGCGGCGCCCTGGATGGACGACTGCGCGTACTCCCGGAGCACGGTGAACGGAACCAGGAAGTTGACGCCGCTCGCTTCCCGCAGACCGCCGATCAGCATGCCGACGATCTCCCCGCGGGGATTGAGCGCGGGACCACCGCTGTTGCCCGGGTTGGCCGCGGCATCGATCTGGTACATCTGGAAGCGGTCATTGTAGGCGCTGATGATGCCGCGGGTGACGGAGACCGACGTGCTGCCGAGCACGCCGGCCATCGGGTACCCAAACACCAGCACTTCGTCTCCCTGACGCGGCGCCGCGGACGCGAACGGGAGCGCGCGGAGCCCCGAGGCTTCGAGCTTCAGCACGGCCATGTCGCGCTTCGGATCCCGGCTGATCACCTGGGCCGGGATGGGGCGGCCGCCCGGAAATGTGACGGTGATAGTCTTCGCCCCGCCATCGAAGACATGGGAGGCGGACAGGAGATACCCGTCCGAACGAATGACGAAGCCGCTGCCCGAGAAGGCCGATCCGTCTTGCAGGGTGACGAGGATGAAACCCACCGACGGCCGGACCCGGTCGATGAGGTCCGCGAACTGGGCAGGGGCTGCCGGTGCGAGCAACACGACGAGGACCAGTGCGAGGATGTACGCCCACCAGCGGGTACCCATCATCACTCTCTGCCTCCTCAGGCCATCGTTCCGGTCCGCCATTTGTGCCACAGCCGAACCATGCCCTGCCCATTCAGCCGGCAGGCCTGCGCAGTCCCCCGACGGGACAAACGAAAGCGGAGGCGGATGATTGCTTTCCCGCCTCCGCTTGACATCTCCCGCCGTGCCGTAAGGGCGTAGTCCCCGAACCTGCATAGCAGGTGGGTGCCCTCCCGGCCGCCTCTGAGCTCCTCATACCGTCTGAGGCCTGCCATCCGCGGCCGAAGCGGGGCTCCCGTGGTCGTGCGTGTTGGATCGGGACTAACATCCTCCACGCACACGGCAGGAATACTCTGGATTTATCTTACGTCCCGAACACGGGCGGGGCAAGCAGGAGCTTACGGCGACAGCCGGGTCGGCCCCCGGAAGAGGAAAGTCGCCTCGCGCAGGTTCGGCAGCCCGAGCAGGACCATGAGCATCCGGGCCAGCCCCGCCCCGAACCCGCCGTGAGGCGGACACCCGAAGCGGAAGAAATCGAGGTAGAACTGGATCGGCTCCAGGTTGAGGCCCTTTTCCCGCGCCTGGCGCAGGAGCACGTCGTACCGGTGCTCACGCTGCGCCCCGGTCGTCACCTCCACACCCTTCCAGAGGAGGTCGAAGCTCCTCGTCATCATCGGGTCCGTCTCGTGGCGCATGTGGTAGAAGGGCCGGACCTCGATCGGGTAGTCCGTGACGAAGACGAACTCGTGGCCGAACTCCTCGGCGGCGTACTCGCCCACGAGCCGCTCCCCGGTGGGATCGAGATCGCCCTTGCGCTCGGCCGCCGGCACGTGCCGCTTCCGCCGGACGATCTCCTGCGCCTGGCCCATCGAAATGCGCGGGAACGGGACCTCCGGCACCGTGATCTCCACCCGGAACGTCTCCCGTACCGCGGCGCCGAACTGCGCGTTCACCCGCTCGAGGACGTAGCGGAGCCAGTGTTCCTCGGATGCCATCACGTCTTCGTGCGAGGCCACCCACGACATCTCCATATCGAGGCCGGTGAACTCGGTGCTGTGCCGCGTCGTGAACGAGGGATCGGCGCGGAAGACCGGACCGATCTCAAACACCCGGTCGAAACCCGCGGCCATCGCCATCTGCTTGTAGAACTGCGGGGACTGGGCGAGATACGCGGGCCGGCCGAAGTACTCCAGCGAGAAGAGCTCGGCGCCGCCCTCACTGGGGCTCCCCATCAGCTTCGGGGAGTGGATCTCCAGGAACCCTTCGCGGATCCAGAACTCCCGCATCGCCTGCTCGGCCGCGGTCTGGACCTTGAAGATAAGCAGGTTCTCCGGCCGCCGCAGGTCGAGGTAGCGCC
>MENB01000160.1:0-187 GCA_001768125.1 Armatimonadetes bacterium RBG_19FT_COMBO_69_19 | reverse complement strand
CTTCCACGGTGACCGCCGACTCACGCGTCAGCGCCGAGATGACCTGGTTCAGCGCCGCGCGAGCGTCCGACTTCTCCACGACGGCCTGCGCGAGCCCCGTCTGGTCCCGCAGGATGAGGAACTGGATGCGCTTCTGATCCCGGATCGTGCGGACCCATCCATGTACGCGGACCCCCGCGCCGATGTG
>MENB01000159.1:17896-19240 GCA_001768125.1 Armatimonadetes bacterium RBG_19FT_COMBO_69_19 | reverse complement strand
CCCGGCGCTACATCGCCATGACGACGCAGACCGACGACCCGGTGCGCGAGCAGGCCTACAACCAGTTCGTCCAGGAGATCGACCCGAAGACGAAGCCGATGTGGGACGCCCTCGAACGCGCCTACCTCGCCAACTCCTACCGGAAGATGCTGCGCATGGACCGCTATGGGGTGATGGACCGTATCGTCGAGAACAACGTGGACCTGTTCCGCGAGGAGAACGTCCCGCTGGAGACCGAGGAGGCGCTGCTCTCCAAGGACTATCAGAAGCTGACCGGGGCGATGACCGTCGGGTACGAGGGCGAGGAACTCACGCTCCAGCAGGCCGCCAAGTTCCTCGACGAAACCGACCGCCGGGTCCGCCAGGAGGTGTGGGAGCTGGTCGTGCGGCGGCGCCTCCAGGACCGTGACGCCATCGAGGACCTCTACGACAAGCTCATCGACCTGCGCACGCGCATCGCGAAGAACGCCGGGTTCGACCACTACCGCGACTACGCGTTCAAGCGGCGCCGGCGATTCGACTACACGCCGCAAGACTGCTTCCAGTTCCATGAAGGTGTGGAACGCGCGATGCTGCCCCTGGTCAAGCGGGTCTACGAGGATCGGCGGTCCAAGCTCGGCGTCCGGAGCCTGCGCCCCTGGGATACGCAGGTCGACCCCCTGGGCCGGCCTCCGTTGCGTCCATTCGAAAAGGCGGAGGCCCTCATCACGGGCTGCGAGGAGATCTTCCGGCGCGTCGATCCGGCCCTGGGGGATCAGTTCAAGTTCATGTGGGAGGAGAAGCTCCTCGACCTCGAGTCCCGTAAGGGCAAGGCGCCCGGGGGCTACCAGAGCACGCTGCACGAGCGGCGGTGGCCGTTCATCTTCATGAACGCGGTCGGCCGCGACGACGACCTGCGCACGCTGTTGCACGAAGGCGGCCATGCGTTCCACCAGCTGGCCTCGCGCGAGGACCCGCTCATCTACTACCGGACCACCCCCTACGAGTTCGCCGAGGTCGCCTCGATGGGGATGGAACTGCTCGCCGCGCCGCACCTGAACGTCTTCTACCGGAACGAATCAGAATTCAAGCGGTCCTACCGCAACACGCTGGAAGACGCTGTCCTGATCTTCCCGTGGATCGCGACGATCGACGCATTCCAGCACTGGGTCTACACACACATCGGGCACAGTCGGGACGAGCGACGGAAGAGCTGGCTGGAGATCTACCGGCGGTTTCAACCCTCGCTCGACTGGAGCGGCTACGAGGACGCGCTCAACTACCTCTGGCACCGGCAGCTGCACCTGTTCACGAGCCCGTTCTACTACATCGAGTACGGGATCGCGGAGGTCGGGGCGCTGCAGG
>MENB01000159.1:9816-17860 GCA_001768125.1 Armatimonadetes bacterium RBG_19FT_COMBO_69_19 | reverse complement strand
AGGCCCTCGCCCTGGGCGGCAGCAAAACCCTGCCGCGCCTTTTCGAGGCCGCGGGGGCGAAGTTCAAGTTCGACTACGAGACGCTGAAGCCGCTGGCGGACGCGGTGGGCGAGGAGCTGGACCGGATCGGCGACTAACCCGCGACGACGAACAAGATCCCCGCAACCGTTACCACCGCGCCGGCCACCGTGCCGACGCGGATCGTTTCCCCCTGCCGGAAGAGCGTCAGCAGCGCCAGCGCAAACAGCGGCGTCGTATTGGACAGCGGCGTGACCTTGACCACATCGCTGAGGCTCAGGGCGAAAAAGTAGGCCAGGAATGCCGCGGTCGTGAACAGGCTCCCGAGGATCAGGTACGTCATCGCCCGGCCTTCGGCGCGCAGCGGCTCGACGCGCGAGCGCAGCAGGACGTAGGGCAGTAGGGTGATGAGCGACCCCGTCACGGTGAGCGCGGAGGCCACCGCGGGATCGGGGAGCATGCGCAGGCCGAGCTTGCGCAGCATGAACGAGATGCTGGCCATGACCGCCGTGTTGAGGGCCAGCAAGACCCCGGCCCAGGGCCGGTCCGTCGGGGTGCTGCGGTCCGGGCGGACGGTAAGCGCCAGGCCGACGACCACGAACAGCGTCCCCGCGGCCAGCCGCCAGGACACGGTCTCGCCCAGCACCGGCACGGCCATGATCGCCGTGAAGATGGGTGTCGTGTTGCTGATGGTGGAGGCTCGAGCGACGCCGATCAGGTTGATGCTCTCGTAGTAGGTCAGGCGAGCCAGCGCCGGAGCGAACATCCCCGCCAGGAGCAGCGTCAGAGAGGCGGCCAGCGTCACCCGGCTGATCGACCCGACCGCAAACGCCAGCGCCCACATCGTGACGAGGTTCGCGGCGATGGAGATGACGGTGGCCGTCGCCGCGTTGGAGCCCTGCATGCCCCGGCGGACGAGCAGCGCCGCGGCGGCGAAGAGGATGGCGGAAACGAGGGCGAGGACGCTGCCCATCACCGGATGGGCTTCGACAATGGGGCATCCGGTCCCACGCGGCTACGCCCGGCGCTTTTCCAGGTTCACGAACTTACTGTGCTCCCTGTGGAAGAACAACTCGACCTGTCCGATGGGGCCGTTCCGGTGCTTGGCGATGATGATCTCGGCGATGTTCTTCTTCTCGGTCTCGGCGTTGTAGTAGTCCTCGCGATAGATGAAGAGCACCAGGTCTGCCACTTGCTCGAGCTCCCCGCTGTTATGCACGACGAGGCCATTCGCGACGAAATTGCGCGTCTCGGGCATGACCAGATCGAACACCGCCTCGCGACCCATCGGCCTGATCTCATCGACCATGTCCGTAATCACGTCCCGCAGCGACCCGTCGAGCACGGCCGGCGTGTGCGGTCGCTGGGCGACAACCGTCCCACTCCACGACCTGAACGCCGGCCTGATCGAGTCCGGCCATTCCTTGAATACGGGCAGACGGTCGGCGGCGGCAATGAGGGACCCGGAGGAGAGTTCGGAGACTTTCTTCCAACCCGACGGCGTCAGCAGCGGATGATGCGCGGTCGCCTTGAGCCGCCTCCCCGTGACCGTGCGGATCTCGAACACGTCGTTCTCGCCCTTCTGGAACACATCGGTGGGCCAGACCGGAACGAGACCGTCGTCCCGGCTGAGGGATACCAGCCGCGGCCAGGCGGATCGCCTCGCCAGATCGCGGACCGTCAGCGACGCGCCGGTATCGGCATCGATCACCACGGTGTCACCGGTCACGCACTCCCGCAGATGTGAGAGCATCGGGCGGCGCGTGCCGGTCATCTCCACCGCGCGGCTCAGCTGCGAGATGGCGATGAGCGGGATGTCGAGCTCCTTCGCCAGCGACTTCAGGGAGCGGGCGATCTCGGAGATCTCCTGCGTGCGGTTCTCGGTGCGCTTGTAGGAGTGAATCATCTGCAGGTAGTCGACGACGATGAGCCCCAGGCCGTGCTCGGCCTTAAGCTTGCGCGCCTTGGCGCGCATCTCGATGACCGAGATGGTGGCCGAGTCGTCGATGAACACCGGCGCCTCGGAGAGCTTGCCCATCGCGCGGGCGAGCTTCGGCCAGTCGGAGTCGGCGAGGAACCCCGTGCGGAGCTTGCTGCCGTCGACCTCCGCCTCGGCGCACAGGAACCGCTGGACCAGCTGCTCCTTCGAGGTCTCGAGGCTGAAGATCGCGCAGGGCACCTGGTGGTGGATCGCGGCGTGCGCGGCGATGTTCAGGGCGAGCGTGGTGTTGTGCACGCAGACGTCGTCCGCGACGAAGTTGTGCGTCCCGGGCACCGTGAGATCGTACACCTGGAAGTCGCCTGTGTATTCGACCGCCGTGATCGCATCCCAGAGGATGTCGGTCTCGGGCAGCAACTGCCCCTGGTCATACCGCGCCCAGGTGCGCAGACGGTCCCAGCCGAGCACGCCCACATGACGGAACAGCATGCGCGCCTGCTCCCCGGCCACGGACAGCACATGTCCCTCGACCATCGCCGCCACGCCGAAGCGCAGCAGCAGATGGCGCACCTGCGCCGCCATGCGCGCGGATGGGAAGGTACAGTGCACGGCCACCTCGGGGTCGGTCTCCACTGTTGCCACACAGGCGAGCAACCTGGAGAGGAAGAGCGCCAGCTTGGCGCGGGTGAGGGTGAGCACCATCGGTGGAATCGTCCGTCCTTCGCCGTCCCGGGCCAGATCGGGATGCCGTGCCAGCATGGCACTGACCGTCTCCGGCACCGCTCCACCCTGGACGGGAGCGATCTCCGGCGCCGCCCGCTCCTCCTCCCGCGTCTCCTGCGCTTCTACCTGCGGTGGGCGGGTCGCGGCCCGGATCGCCTCGCCGACCCTAACGGCGTCCGCGTAGTCGGTAGCCAGCACCGGGGAAGCATGCATCGTCTGCGCGGTGAGGTAGGCGAGGAGCTTCACCTCATAGACCGGCAGGTCGAGCATGCCGAAGACCGGCAGCCGGGCGGGGACGGCGATCATCTCGCCGGCCTGGATGTCGGCCAGGCGCTGCCAGCCCCGCGGCGTCAGGAACGGATGGGACAGCGTCGTCTCGACCTGCCGGCCAGAAGCGGTGCGCACCCGGTACACGGGCTTGATCCCGTCGTCCACGAACCTGGAAGGCTCGGCGGTCCCGAGCCGGGCCTGCGCGTCGAGCGTCCACAGCACCGTCCGTGAGCGGCTGACGATCTCCTGGATCGTGCACACTTCGCCGGTGCGGGCGTCCACGATCTCCGCATCGTACTTGAGGCACTTGCCCATCGCCGGCCGCGCAGCGACGATGACGAGGTCGGCGGGCTGCAGGCCGCTCGTCATCTGGTCGAGATCGGTGAACCCCATCGGCACGCCGGTGACGGTGCCCTTGTCCTGATAGCGGCGGTCGATCCGCTCGAAGCTCTCCTTGAGGATGTCCCGGATGGGCAGGAACTCCTGGAGCATGCGGCGGTTCGCGATGCTGAAGACGAGCTTCTCGGCCTGATCAACGAGCAGCTCGACCTCCTGCGCCGCCTCGTACCCCATGTGTGCGATCTGCGTGCCCGCGCTGATGAGCTGGCGCAACATCGACTTCTGGAGCACGATCCGGGCGTAGTACTCGACGTTGGCGGCGGTGGGCACCGAGTTCAGGAGCGAGGTGACGTAGGCCGCTCCGCCCACGTCGTCGAGCTGCCCCTTGTCGCGCAGCCGGTCGGTGACCGTGATGAGGTCGACCGGCTCCCCGCGCTCGAAGAGATCGGTGATCGCTTCGTAGATGCGCCGGTGGGCGTCGCGGTAGAAATCCTCGGCCCGGACGAGCTCCACGACGCGGGCGATGGCGTCGCGGTCCAGCAGCATGGAGCCCAGCACCCCCTGCTCGGCGTCGAGGTTCTGTGGTGGAACTCGATCGACTGAGGTGCTCAAGGACACGGCCGGTTCCTCCACTCTGCGGTGGGAGCTATTATAGCGAACATATGTTCGCTCTGTCAAGGCGCGGCTGGAGCGGCCACGCGCTATGAACCGGGGGCTGGATTCGGGGGCGTCACTGTGAATCACCTTGTGAACAGGCTGTGGATGAACGACAACTTCAGGGGATGCAGCGGGTTTTTCGGTGGATAAACCTGCCGTTTCCGGTGGAAAACCACAGCTCTTGTCTGTGGATATCCTGGGGAGGAACTGAGCTTCCGGGGTCTACTTTCGACGGTTTCCGGCCCGCTTCCGGCCAAACACGTGTGCCAGGGCCTGGTCTACGGTCGACACGGCCACGACCTTGACCCCGCGCGCACCGGACGGCACGTCGTTGCGGTTCTCCTCGGGAAGGATGACCTTGCGTATGCCGGCCTGCCGGGCGCCGTAGAGCTTCTCCGGGATGCCGCCGACCTGCTTCACCTTCCCCTGGATCGACACCTCACCGGTGACCGCGACGTCCTGGCGGACGGGGACCTTCTGGATCGCGCTCAGCATGGCCAGGACCACGGCCAGCCCGGCGCTCGGGCCATCGATGAGCCCCCCGCCGATGACGTTGACGTGGATGTCGTAGTTGCCGACGTCGATGCCGGCGACCTTGCGGATCACGGAGGCGGCGTTGAAGACGGAGTCCTTGGCCATCGTCCCCGCAGTCTCGTTGAACCGGATCGTCCCGCGCTGGCGCTTCCCGACGGGAAACGCGGTCGCCTCGATCTCGATGAGCGAGCCGACGTACTGCGTGACCCCCAGCGCGAAGACCTTCCCGACCTCGGGGACGTCGGAGGCTCGGGTGGGCGTGGTCGCGGCCAGCCGGCCGCTGCGCACCACCTCGAGCAGGTCGTGGCGGGTGATCCGCGGGTGGCCCCGCCCGTGCCGGCGGTACAGTGCGACGCCGTAGGCATCCGCGAGCAGGTTGACGGCCTTGCGGCCTTCCACCGTGTACTCGCTGATCGTCTGCGGCACGCCGCTCTCCAGCTCGACGCTCAATCGCCGTGCCGCCTGACGCACGATCTTCTGGATGTCGTCCTGGGAGAGGGGATCGAAGAACACCTCCGCGCAGCGCGAGCGCAGGGTGGGGCTGATCTCCTCAGGCTCCTTCGTCGTGGCGCCGATGAGGAGGAAGTCCGCCGGCGCGCCCTCCTCGAAGAGGCGCTTCACGTACGCCGGCAACTGCGGGTTCGCGCCATCGTAGTAGCTCGACTCGAAGAAGACGCGCTTGTCCTCGAGCACCTTCAGCAGCTTCGCCTGCAGGACGGCGTCGAGCTCGCCGATCTCGTCGATGAACAGCACGCCGCCGTGCGACCGGGTGACGAGGCCGAGCTTGGGCTCGGGGATGCCGAGTTCCGCGAATTCCCGGCGGCTGCCCTGGTAGATGGGGTCATGCACCGAGCCGAGCAGCGGGTTCGTCGCCTCGCGCGAGTCCCAGCGCAGGGTGGAGGCGTCCACCTCGATGAAGGGCGCCTCCTTGCGAAACGGGCTCTGGGGAAGGCGCTTCGCTTCTTCGAGCACGAGGCGGGCGACGGTCGTCTTACCCACGCCGGGTGGGCCATAGAGGATGACGTGCTGCGGGATCGGCACGGCGAGTTTGGCCAGCAGCGAGCGGATGGCGCGCTTCTGCCCCACCACCTGCGAGAGCCTGCGCGGCCGCAGCGCCTCAAGCGCGGTACGCGCCAGGCGGACCTCGTCGAGCCGCTCGAGCTCGGCGAGCTTTCGCCGTGTGCTCTCGGTCTCCGGCCCGAGCGTGTCCTGCATCACCTGCATGCGGATCGCCCGCAGGTACTCGTCCTGACGTTCCTTCATCCGGTCCTGCACGCGCCGCTCGATCTCGTCCTCGATGGACTTGCGGGCCATGAGGTCCGCGATGCGCTCCTGCAGATCTTCCAGCACCGCGGGGATCTCGGCCTCGCGCGGCACGGCGTTGAGGTTCGAATCGTCGAAGACCAGCCGCTGCAGCGCGAGCACCCGGCGGCCGAGCTGCGGGCTGCTCAGCATGGCCCGGGCGCCGACGCGCTCCGCGCGCTTGGCGAGGCGCTCCTGGCCGTAGAGGCTCGTCAGCACACCGGCGAGCGCGGCGGTCTTGCGGCGCAGCGTTTCGCGCTCGGTGAGGCGGCCTGTGGGGTTGATCTGCCTATTTAGTCGTGATGACATTGACGTCGACGTGCGCGACGATCCCGTGACCCACGCGCACCGGCACCTTGTAGAAGCCGGCGGTCTTGATCGGTTCCTCGAGCTCGATCTGTTTCTTCGTCACCGGCACGCCCCGGCGGACCAGGGCGTCGGCCACGTCCTGCGCCGTGATCGAACCGAACAACCGGCCGCCCTCCCCGCCGCGTCCGGTGATCTCGACGACCGCGTGCTCCAGAGCCGCGGCGAGCTGCTCGACGTCGGTGCGCTCCCGCTGCGCCCGCTCGGCATGGGCCCGCTGCCGCCCTTCCAGCGCCCGGAGATTCCCCGCGGTCGCCTCCGCGGCCAGCCCGCGCGGGATGAGGTAGTTGCGAGCATACCCTTCCTTGACATCTTTGACCATACCCGTGCCCCCCAGCGCCGGTACGTCTTTCAGCAGGATGACCTTCATGACGATGCCTCCACCGTCCGGGCGGCCCGCCAGCGCCCGCGAAGATCGAACGCGGCGTCGGCCAATCCCAGGAAGAATACCGCGATCCCCAGCTGCGGCGTGGTGAACGCGAACAGCACCGCCATCCAGCGCAGCCATCGTGGGGCCCCGTACCGCTCCAGCAACACCCACGCCGCGACCAGCCCCAGGATCGCGTAGACCATCTGGGCCAGGATGAACACGTTCAGCCCGAGCGCCTCCACCCCGGGATAGCGGCTCGCCGGCGTCTTCGCGATCGCCAGGACGTCATCCGGTGGAAGCATCTGCAACGTCTCGTCCGGGAGCACGAACGGAGCCCGCGCGGCGTTCGCGAACCAGACCAGAGTCAGCGCCACCGGCAGCGACCACAGGAAGAATGCAGGCACCCGCCACGACGACATGGGGGGCAGCGCGGGCACGGGGAGCGCGAAGCGGCGCAGCACGAACCGCGTCACCTCGAAGTTCACGTAGGCCGTCGTGAGGCCGCCGATGACGATGATCAGGGGGATGATGCGCGGCATCAGCTCCACGACCTGCCGCATCACGCCGCTGATCTGCTCCATCTGTTCCGGGCTGATGCCGAGGCCGCGGTAGAACCCCACCGCGCTCTGCTGCCCCTGACGCATCCCCTCGATCATCGTCACGATCGGGTTGAAGCCGGAGATGGCCAGTGTGATCGCCAGGTTCGCCAGGATGGAGGCTGTGGCGACCACGGTGCAGATCAGCAGCGCGGTCGTGGCGGGTTTCCGCGCCCGGAGGACCGCGCCCAGCGCGATCCCGAGGGGGGCGAACGTCAGCACAATGGTGAGCCCGGTCAGCGGTCCGCCGACCGCGGCCGAGATCCCCGCCGCAACGAGCGCGGCGAGCACGGCGACACGGATCCCGCGGCGGACGACGAGGACCGTGAGCGGGATGGGCGAGATGTAGGTCGAGGCGATCCCGGCCACCGGCAGGACGGTCGCCGCGATGGTGAAGAGGGCGACAAGCGCCGCGAGGATGGCGCCTTCGGTGAGGCCGCGCACCGGGATGATGCGGTTGGTCATGGGGACGCGCCTCCGCGCGAGCGCGCTATTCGGCTGTATACGGGAGCAGGGCAAGTTCGCGGGAGCGCTTGAGGGCCGTGGCGAGCACGCGCTGGTGCCGCGCGCACGTCCCGGAGACCCGGCGCGGGAGGATCTTGCCGCGCTCGGTCACGAACCGGCGCAGCCGGCTGACGTCCTTGTAGTCGATGGCTTCGGCCTTCTCCATGCAGAACTGACAGTTCTTCCGCTTCGGCCGGCGGCCCCGCCACTCTTTCTTGCCCTGCCGTCTGTCTCGCGTATCTGCCATACCCTATCGCTCCATTCGCGAAATTCTAGAAGGGGACGTCGTCCGCGCCGTCGCCGCCCTCAGGCTCTGCCTCAGCGCCGGGTCCCTCGGCGGTAGCCGTCGGCGCGCCCGGCTTGCGGTCGAGGAACCGGACGGCGTCTGCGACGACCTCGGCCACCTTGCGCTTCTGTCCGTCCTGC
>MENB01000159.1:1969-9802 GCA_001768125.1 Armatimonadetes bacterium RBG_19FT_COMBO_69_19 | reverse complement strand
GATCTGCAGGCGTCCCTCGACGGCCACGAGCCGGCCCTTGTTCAGATGCTGCGTCACCTGCTCGGCGAGCCGCCGCCAGGCGACGATATCGATGAAGTCGGTGGCCCGCTCACCCTGCTGGTTCACGAACGGCCGGTCCACGGCCAGCGTGAAGCTCGCCACCGGCTGGCCGCTCGGGACGTACCGCAACTCAGGGTCGCGCGTCAGCCGGCCGATGAGGATGATGCGGTTCAGCACCTTACGCCTCCGGAGTCTCGGCCTTCCCCTCCGCCGGAACGGCTGCGGCCGGCGGGGCGGGCGCGGCGGAAGTAGCCGGCGCGGGAACCGTTGCGGGGGTCGCGGGAGCAGGGGCGGGTTCGGGCTTCGGCTCCGGCAGCTTACCCACGGCGTTGGTGATCGTCGACCGGAGCACGTCCTCAGTTAGGGCTGCCGCGCGCCGGATCTCCTGCACTTTCTTGGGATCCAGGGCGAAGCGCGTGTGCACGAACACGCCCTCCCGGTACTTCTTCACCGTGAACGTCATGCGCTTCTTGCCCCAGACGTCCACGGCCTCGACCGTCCCGCCCTGGTCCGTGATGCGCTGCCCCATCCGATCGGCAACAGCCTTCAAGGCGTCCGCGTCCAGGTCGGGGCGGACGATGTACACGAGATCGTAACTCTTCAAGGCGAGCCTCCGGAAAGAATCCCCATCCGTAAAGAAACCCCGCGGGATGCCCCCACGGGTCCGAGCAATTATAGCACCCCCCTTTTCGGGCTTACAAGTCAATGAGCGTGAGGGGCGGCCGGACCGCCACATCCGGCCGCCCCAGGTGCGAGGCCTGCTACTTGTGGCGGAACTGGCTGACGTTGGCCTTCGTGATCGGCATGATGCCGGTGTCGATATCCTGCGGCCCGCCTCCTACCGCCAGACCTCATCGCCGGAGATCAGCCGCTGCACGTCCTCCGCCGACGCCCACACCGTGTCCCCGTAATACGTGTGCTTCAGCGCCGCCAGGGCCGCGCCGTCGGCGAGTCCACGTTCCACCCCGTCGGTGAGGTAGCCGTGGAGGAAGCCCGCCGCAAACGCGTCACCGGCGCCGATGCGGTCCACCGTCTCGACCTGGTAGCCGTCCCGCTGAAACAGACGCGCCCCAGCCGCCGCCGCGAAGTGCACGCCGTCGGTGACCACGGCGACCTCGGGCCGAAACCGGGCGCGCAGGGCCTCCGCCACGGTCGCGGCGTCGCCCTCCACCCCGAAGAGCAGGCGGGCATCGGCGGCGGTGCAGATGAGGATACTGACCTTCGGCAACAGGGCCCCGAGCGCGGCCGCCGCTTCCGCCGGCGTCCACAACAGCGCCCGATAGTTCACGTCGAACGACACGAAGATCCGGGCCGCCCGCGCCTCGTCGATCGCCCGCGCCACGAGCGTGCGGCAGGATGGACTGAGGCCGGGGGTGATCCCGCTGAGGTGGACCACCTTGGCCTCACGGACGTAGACCCAGTCCACCTCGTCCGGACTGATCATCGCCATGGCCGATCCGGCCCGGTCGTAGATCACGCGCCCGGGCCGGGGGACCCGACCGAGTTCGAGGAAATAGGTCCCGATCCGATCCGCGCGGGTCCACAGCACCCGCGACACATCCACGCCGTGGGACCGGATGTCGCTGTAGATGCGGCGCCCGAGCGAATTGTCGGTCAGTCGGGAGATCCATCCGGCGCTGGTCCCGAGCCGGCTCATGGCCACGGCAACGTTGGACTCCGCCCCGGCGACGTGCACGAAGAGGTGGGACGCGGCCTCCAGAGGCACGCCCGGAGGGGCCGAGAGCCGCAGCATGGTCTCTCCGATCGTGACCACGTCAGGCACGGATGACGCCTCCCGACGAGCCCTTTCGCTCACAGGCCGAGGGCCTGCGCGTACCGCCGGTCGACCGCCCGGCCGGCCACCGGATTGCGCAGCACGCCGATGCCTTCCACGTCCACCTCGATCACGTCTCCGGGGACGAAGGGCCCCAGCTCTTCATGCTCTCCGTGTCGATGGCGTACCCGCGCTGCCGGACGAGGGCCAGGTGATCGCGCAGCGTCTCCGCGGACGTGATCGTCTGACGGGTAGGATGGTTCGGCGGAGGACCGGGCGGGCCCCTTCCGTGCTTGTCTCGCTGGGTGAAACCCGCGTGATTCTAGACGGCGAAGCGGAACTGGACGACGTCTCCGTCCTGGATGACGTACTCCTTGCCCTCCAGGCGGACCAGGCCGTGGTCGTGCGCGGCCCGCAGCGAGCCTGCCTTGACCAGCGCCTCCCACTGGATGACCTCGGCCCGGATGAAGCCCCGCTCCATGTCGGTGTGGATCTGGCCCGCGGCCTGGGGGGCCCGGGTCCCCCGCGCCACCGACCACGCCCGGACCTCCTTGGAGGCGGTGCTGAGGTAGGTGACGAGGTCGAGCAGGCGGTAAGCGGCGTGGATTAGCGTCTGGAGGCCCCGCTCCTCCAGACCGTAGGCGCGCAGGAATTCGGCCGCCTCGGCTTCCGTCAGGGCGGCGGCGTCGGCCTCGAGCTTCGCGGCGAGGACGACAGCCCCCGCCCCCACCTCCCTGGCATGCTCCCGGACCCGGTCCGCCCCCGGGCCTCCGGCCGGGAGGTCGGTCTCGGCGACATTGGCGACGTAGACCACCGGTTTGTCCGTCAGCAGACGAAGCGGGCGCAGCAGGGCGCCGCGGTCGGCATTCGGCGGCAGCCGCCGGCCCTGCACACCCCGCTTGAGCGCCTCGGCCACGGCCTTCAGCATCGCGAGGTGCTCCTCGGCACGGGCGTCATGCGCGCGCACGCGGCTGTGGGTGTGTTCGATCTCGCGCTCGACTACGGCGAGGTCGGCGAGCGCCAACTCGGTCTCCACGACCTCGATGTCCCGCACCGGATCGACCGCGCCTTCCACGTGCGGCACGTCCGGATCGGGGAAGCAGCGCACGACGTGGGCGACGGCATCCACCTCGCGGATGTGGCCGAGGAACTGGTTGCCCAGCCCCTCGCCGGCCGACGCGCCGCGGACGAGGCCCGCGATGTCGACGAAATCGACGGTGGCCTGAACGGTGCGATCGGGATGCGTGACGGCGGCCACGGCCGCCAGGCGCGGGTCGGGCACCGGGACGACGCCGTGGTGCGGCTCGATCGTGGTGAACGGGTACGCGGCGACGGCAACCGCGGCGCGGGTCAGGGCGTTGAAGACGGTGGACTTGCCGGCGTTCGGGAGGCCGACGATCCCGATGGAGAGGCCCACACGGTATGCGTTCTAGTGGAAGACGTGGGCTACCTGTACCTTGTTGCCGCCGGAGCGTTTGGCGGTGTACTGGGCGCGGTCCACGGCATCGACCAGGGCGTCAACGGTCTGGCCGTCCTCCGGGCTCGCCGCCACACCGACGCTGAGCGTCACCGAGGGCACGAGGCTCTCCCCGAGGAAGAACGGATACGCCTCCACGGCGCGGCGGAGGCGCTCGGCCACGTCGTAGGCCGTCTCCTTCGGGGTGTTGGGCAGCACGATCATGAACTCGTCCCCGCCGTAGCGGGCCTCGAGATCGCTGGTGCGGCTGCCCTTGCGCAGCAGGTCAGCCACCGTGCGCAGCACCTCGTCCCCGCGCTGGTGCCCGTAGGTGTCGTTGTACCGCTTGAAGTTGTCGATCTCGAGCATGATCAGCGCGAGCGGCTGGCCGTCCCGGGTGCAGCGCTCCAGCGCGCGCTCCATCGCCTCGTGCAGGTACCGGTGGTTGAACAGCTCGGTGAGGCCGTCCGTGATCGCCAGCTGCTTGGTCTGCTCGAAGAGCCGCGCATTGTGGATGGCGATCGTCGCGTAGCCGGCCAGGGTGGTGAGGATGCTCATGTCGCGCGGCCCGAAGGCGGCCTTGCGGGGGCTCTCCACGTTGAAGACACCGATCACGCGCCCTTCGCTGATCAGCGGCACGGCGATCTCGGACCCGATCCGGTCGTTGACGCCGATGTAGCGCACGTCCTGCCGCACATCGGCGACGTTCTCCGCCTTGCCGGTGCGCTGCACCCAGCCCGTGATGCCTTTGCCCGAGGGGATGCGGTAGCCGTGGGTGCCCGGCGGGGACCCGTACGTCGCCTCGACGATGAGATCCCCGCTGCGATCATCGGTGAGCAGGATCGCGCCGTACTCGTAGCCGAAGGCGCGGCAGGGAACCTGAACGAGGTTGTCCAGGACGGACTCCACCTCCAGCGAGCTGCTGATCGCCTTCGCCGCCTCGTACAGCACGCTGAGCTCGTCCCGCGCCTGCTTTGCTTCCTCGTAGAGCGTGGCGTTGCGCAGGGCGATGGAGAGCTGGCGAGCGAGGGTCTCCAGCAGGGTCAGGTCGGTCTGGGAAAGTGTCCGGTCGGCGCGCGCCTCGATGTTCAGGACGCCGATGACGTGCTCGTCGCCGAGGATGGGCACGGCGGCTTCCGCCTGGATCGTGGGATCGGCAGAGATGTACTCCCGCTCGCGGCTGACGTCCGCGACGAGGATGGACTTTCCCGTGCGCGCCACGCGGCCAATGACGCCCTTCGTGATGTGGATGCGGTCGTGCACGCGAGTGTACCCGACCTGCGCCTGGAGCAGCAGATACTCCCCCTCGCGGCGGTGGATGCTGACGTGCGAATACCCGAACGTCGCGGCGACTTCCTCGACGATGCGGCGAAACAGCTCCTCGAGGTTCAGCGTCCCCGTCAGCGTGCTCATCAGCCGGTTGAGCAGGTCGACCTCGGCCGCCCGGCGCTGTGCCTGCGCGAAGAGCGTGGCGTTCTTCACGGCGATGGCCGCCTGGTTCGCGATCGACTGCGCGAGCAGCACGTCGTCGGCGTCGTAGGGCCGGACCCGATTATGGAAGAACGCGAGCACGCCGATCTGTTCGCCGCGGTAGAGTAGCGGGAGCATGGCGATGGTACGCGGGGGGCCCTCCATCTGGCCGATCGCGTCGGCCCCCGGTCCGTACAAGCTGGCGCGGAGCGCCTGCATCCCAGTGTGCGCCTGGAGGTCCTCGATCACCTGGGCCTTGCTGATGTCGAACGGCAACGCGGCGAGCGGGCCGCGAAGCACACGCCGCATCGTGGGCACGTACTCGGCCGGGAACCCGTGGGCATACAGGTCGGCGAGACCGCCCTGGACGTCGCCGAGGTAGATGGCGGCCCGGTCCACCCCCAGCGCCTGCTGCGCCCCTTCCACGATCGCCGGCACGAGCGTCTCCATCTCCAGCGTCCCGGCGATCGCCGTGGACAGGCGCTGCAGGGTCGTCAAACGCTCGACGTTGCGGCGGCTGGCGTCGAATAGCCGCGCGTTCTCGATGGCGGAGGCGGCCTGGCCGGCGATGGCCTCGAGGAGGCGGAGATCGCGCTCCAGGTAGGCGAAGAAGGTGTAGCTCTGCACGGACACCAGGCCGATCGTCTGCTCGCCCTTCACCACCGGGACGAACATCAGGGAGGCGCTGCGCCGCTCCTCCCGGCCCACGCGCTCGAAGCGGTCGGGCTTGTCCATATCCTCCGGCGTCCGGTTGATGAGCACGGGCGTACGCCGCTTGAGGATCTCCCCCATCGCCATCCCGTGGTCGTAGGGCTGGCGGGGAAACCGCTGGCCGGAATCGATGAGGTACTCGAAGGTCAGCCGCTCCGCCTCCGGCTCGTAGCTCGCGATGTAGAAGGCGTCGGCCGACATCACGCGGCTGATCTCCTGGTACAGGGCGGCGTACAGCTCCTCGAGGTTCAGGGTCATCGCCGCACGGCCGATGCGCTCGACGATCTCCAGCTCCCGGTGCGCCTGCTCGCGCGTCGTGTACAGCATGAGGATGTAGCCGACGAGCATGAGCGGCACGGTGAGGATCACGGCGCCGAGGGGGAGGGAGCGGACGTAGATCAGCGCGAGCACCAGGCCGAGCGTGGCGAAGGCGAGGTTGTTCACGAGCTCCCAGGCGATGTTGGCGCGGAAGACGGCGACAAACGGCGCCGCCCCGCGGCGGGAGACCATGCCGCTGACGAACAGGCTGCTCGCCACGATGTAGGTCAGGATGGCGCCGAGGAACGCGGCCCAGAAGGTGACGTCGATGCGGCCCGAGAACAGCGGCGCCTGCAGCGACGTGGCCTGACGGTCGACGACGATGAAGACGCCGCCGGCGAGCAATAGCGACAGGATGTACTGGCCGCTGTTGAAGATCGTGTTGAGATAGGGACGCCGGTGCAGCAGCCCGTTGCCGGCGATGACGCCGATCGCCATGACGAGGGCGGTGTACACCGGCCCCACGATGAGTAGCGCCGCGGACGCCACGGCCAGGCCGGCGGACTGAAACCCGCCCCGCGGGAGCGGCACCATCAGCCACTCCGTGACCACGGCGAGCAGCGCGAAAATGGCGAGCAGCGGAAACGGCAGCGGGGTCGTCCCCGCCAGCAGCGCGAGCAGGATCCCCCATCCCGCCACCGCCGTGCCCCAGGCGTAGAGCATCAATGCTTCCTCTGCCCGAGATACAGAACGCGTACTCCTAGCGGGTTTCCGCCTCGGGCGGCCGGCTGACGAATCGCTTGATGCGGCGCTCGAACTTCACCCGGTCCATCAGCACGTACCGCCCGCAACCCTGGCAGCGGATGCCGAGATCCGCCCCCAGACGCTCCACCTTCCACTGGTCGCTGCCGCAGGGATGCGTCTTCCTGGTCTGCACGACGTCGCCGATGTAGAGCTTGATGACGGGCATCGCTCTAGCGCGGCTGGACCAGCAGCTCGACCGGCGCGTAATCGTCGGTCAGCACGGGCACGTCGTCGATTCGGATCGGCTTCAGATAGAGATCGCCGGCCGCCTCCACGAACCGCTCGATGGTCACCCCGGCCTGCGCGCGGGCGGCCTCCGCCGCGGCAAGGACCGCACCGCGCGAGCGCGGCGCGGAGCCATTCACGGCCACAACGATGATGTTTCGGAGGCTTTCCTCACTGTCGTAGAGGCTCCAGTCCGTGGGGAAGACGTACACCGCTCCGAACACCTCGCGGAACGTCTTGTACACGGCGCGGAAGAACCCGCTGCGCGGACCGTCCAGGGCGCCGATCACGTTGCTGGCGAGCACGCCGCCGGGCGTGAGGTGTGCGCGCACGGTCTCGAAGAACTCCCGCGTCGCGAGATGGAACGGGATGGTATCGATGAGGAAGGCGTCGAGGATGATGACGTCGTAACGGTCGAGCGCGCGCGATACGAACAGGCGCCCGTCCTGCGCCACGAGGCGCATCCGCGCGTCCCGGGGGACGCCGAAGTAGCGGCGCGAAGCGTCGATCACCGCCGGGTCGATCTCCACGACGTCGATCGTCATCTGCGCGTAATCCTCGTGGTAGCGGCGGGGCGCGGTCCCCCCGCCCAGGCCGACGAAGAGCACGCGGCGCGCGTCCGGCCGGAAGACGAGCGGGAGGTGCAGGTAGTCGGAGTACGGGAAGACCGTCCGGCGAGGGTCGGCCAGGTCCATGCCGCTCTGCCAGTAGGCGTCGAGCCGCAGGTACCGCACGCCGGCCTCGTCGTTGACGGTGATCCGGTGATAGACCGTGTCCCGCTCGAAGCGCAGACCCTGGGGCGCATCCCGGGTGCTCGCAAACGGCACGCCCACGACGAGCAGGGCGGCCAGGGCGCTGCCCACTGCCGCGGGCCCGATCCGCCGCGACGTCAGCCAGGAGAGCACGGCGAGGACCATCATCACCGCGCCGAGCAGGTGCACGATCGTGCGCACGCCCATCCAGGAGAGCAGCACGAAGGCGGCCAGCAACGTGCCGGCGATGCTCCCCAGGGTGGAGAGCGCGTACAGCGAGCCGGCGACGTTGCCAATCGTGGCCATTGTCTCTGCCCGCAGGC
>MENB01000159.1:0-1844 GCA_001768125.1 Armatimonadetes bacterium RBG_19FT_COMBO_69_19 | reverse complement strand
GCAAGCAGTGGGATCGGGAAGACGAGGAAACCAGCCAGGAAGACGAGCGCCGCAAACAGCGCGGCGCTCGGATATCGGTCGGCCAGCAGGCCGCCGAGGAAGTAGCCCACGGCGAGCGCGCCGAGGAAGACGCCGATCAGGGCGCCCCAGACGTAGATGGAGTTCCCCAGATACGGCGCGACGACCCGGCTGGCCACGATCTCCAGGGCGAGCAGCACCGCCCCGCTCACGAAGACGATGACGGCCAGCATCACACGGGCACGGCTTCGCGCACTCGGAAGGTCAGCTCCCCGTTCGCATAGTCAACGTCGGCGCGCTGTCCGGCCCGGAGCTCACCGGCCAGGACCAGCTTCGCCAGACGGTTCTCGATCTCGCGCTGGATCAGGCGCCTCAGCGGCCGCGCCCCGAAATCGGGACTGTACCCTTCGCGGCTGAGGTAGTCGCGCGCGGCGTCTGTGACCTCCATGTCGATCTTCTGTCCGGCCAGGCGCTCCCGCAGCTGGCGGAGCTGGAGGTCGACGATCGCGCGGATCTCACCGCGGGTCAGCGGCCGGAAGACCACGATCTCGTCGATGCGGTTGAGGAACTCCGGCCGGACGCTGCGCCGCACCTCGTCCAGGACCTGCACGCGCGCCATCTCGAACTGCGCCTGGCTGTCCGGTTCGAAGCGCTGCAGGTACTGGCTCCCGATGTTGCTCGTCATGATGATCACGGTGTTTTTGAAATCCACGGTGCGGCCCTGGCCGTCGGTGAGGCGCCCGTCGTCCATGATCTGCAGCAGGATGTTGAAGACGTCGGCGTGCGCCTTCTCGATCTCGTCGAAGAGCACAACGCGGTAGGGCCGCCGCCGCACCGCTTCCGTGAGCTGCCCGCCCTCCTCATAGCCCACGTAGCCGGGCGGCGCGCCGATGAGACGGGAGACGGTGTGCTTCTCCTGATACTCGGACATGTCCAGGCGCACCATCGCGTCCTCGTCGTCGAAAAGGATGGCCGCCAGCGTGCGGGCCAGCTCGGTCTTCCCGACGCCGGTCGGTCCCAGGAAGAGGAAGGAGCCAATCGGCCGCTTCGGATCCTTCAGGCCGGCGCGGGCGCGGCGGATCGCGTCGCACGTGGCGCGCACCGCCTCGTCCTGGCCGATCACGCGCTCGTGCAGCCGCTCCTCCAGGCGCAGCAGCTTCTGCATCTCGCCCTCGAGGAGACGGTTCACGGGGATGCCGGTCCACTTGCTGACCACCTCGGCGATGTCATCCGCGGCCACCTCCTCCTTCAGGAGCTGCCCGTCCCGGTGGGCCTCGGTCAGGGCGCGCTCCTGCTGCTGGAGCTGCTGCTCGAGCTCCCGCAGGGTCCCGTAGCGCAGGCGGGCCGCGGTCTCCAGATCGGCCTTCCGCTCCGCCTCCTCGATCTGCCGGCGGGTCTCCTCGGTGCGCTGCTTGGTCTCCTGGATCGCGCCGATCGCGCGCTTCTCTTTCTCCCACTGAAGTTGCAGGCGCTGGCTCTCTGTTTTCAGCGCCTGCAGGTCTTGCTCTAGGTGTTGGAGTCGTTCCTTGCTTGCCGGGTCGATCTCGCGGCGGAGGGCCTCGCGCTCGATCTCCAGCTGCATGATGCGCCGGTCGACCTCGTCCAGGTCGGTGGGCTTGCTGTCGATCTCCGTGCGCAGCCGGCTGGCCGCCTCGTCGATGAGGTCGATCGCTTTGTCCGGCAGGAACCGCCCGCTGATGTACCGGTCCGACAGAGTGGCCGCCGCGATCACCGCGGAATCCGTGATCCGCACGCCGTGGTGCACCTCGTAGCGCTCCTTCAGGCCGCGGAGGATGGAGATGGTGTCCTCGACGCTCGGCTCCTCC
>MENB01000158.1:5530-5875 GCA_001768125.1 Armatimonadetes bacterium RBG_19FT_COMBO_69_19 | reverse complement strand
GAGCTGAGGGTAAGCGTGCAGAACGTACACTGCTACGTGCTGGGCGGGCACGGCGACGACATGGTGCCGCTCACCCGCCACTCCAACGTCGCCGGTGTCCCGCTGACCCAGGCGATGGCGCCCGAGCGCCTGGCGGCGATCGTGGAGCGCACCCGCAAGGGCGGGGGAGAGATCGTCAGCCTGCTCAAGACCGGCAGCGCCTTCTACGCCCCGGCGGCGGCGCTGGCCCAGATGGTGGAGGCCATTTTGCGGAATCGCCACCTGACGGTACCGGCCGCGGCCTACCTGGAGGGGGAGTATGGGCAGCGGGGGATCTTCTTCGGGGTGCCGGTCCAGCTGGGGGCC
>MENB01000158.1:331-5524 GCA_001768125.1 Armatimonadetes bacterium RBG_19FT_COMBO_69_19 | reverse complement strand
CTGGAGAAGATCGTGGAGTATGACCTGAACGCCGAGGAGCGCGCCGCGCTGGAGGCCTCCGCCGGACGGGTGCGCGAGACGATCGAGGCGCTCGAGCTGGGAGAGCATTGACAGCGTCCGGGGAGCGGCTATACTCGCGGCACTCGCCGGCGGCGGGCATCGACCGCGGGAATGCGTCCACCTTGCGGTGAGGGGAACGCACTGACACCTGCGGGCCAAACCTGCGCCCAGACCCCGGCGTCGAATGCACGGCGCCTTCTCCCACCTGATCTTGCTTGCGAACTCACTCAACTCCCAGGCGGAGGGAGTTGCGGTTTCCCGGAGGTGATACGCCCCTAAGTCCACCCCCTTCGCATTGCCCCATTGTGCTGGACCTCAGGTCCCCGGCGGATCGTCCGTGCCCCACCGCCGCGGCCCATCGCCAAGGAGGAGAAAATGCTCCACGCTATGCGCCCATCGTGGCGAGTGCTCTCCGTTCTGCTCGGGGTGACCCTGGCCCTCACGGCCTGCCAGGCCGCGGCGACCGAGCCGCCACCTCCCGCCGACCAGCCCACCGCCGCACCGGCCGAACCGACCAGCGCCCCGGCCGAGCCTGCCGAGCCGGCAGCCACCGAGCTCTCGGTCCTTGAGTGGGCCTACTACGAGGTCCCCGAGATGTGGGTCGAATTTGGCCAGCAGTATCCGGAAGTGACCCCCATCTTCAATTTCGGAGCTTCCGATCCGGACATCTACGCCAAGTATCTGGCCGGATCGGGGGAGGACCTGGTCCACTTCTATACTCCGTGGCTGCAGTTCTATGTGGACGAGGGTTTGATCCAAGCCATCGACACTGCCAAGCTCACCAACTGGGAGAAGGTGCCCGAGGGATTCCGCGAGTCCTGCACCCTCGACGGGGTGGTCTACTGCGTGCCCTGGGACTGGGGTTTCACCTCCATCCTCTACCGAACCGACATGGTTCCGGAGGGAGTGGATTCCTGGGACGCCCTGTTCGACGAACGCTTCGCCGGTCATGTCTCCATGTGGGATTCCGGCGATGGGGCGGTCACGGTCACCAGCTACATCCTGGGCTACGACGAGCAGAACATCAGCGACGAGCAGCTGGCCGAAATGAAACAGATGTGGATCGACCAGCGAGACCTCAATTTGTTCTACTGGACCGATGAGCCCGAACTGGAGGCCGCCATCACCTCTGGAGACGTCTGGGTGGCCTACGCCTGGAATGGCGCCTACTACCGGTTGCTCAGCGCCGGGGTCCCCGTGGCCTATGCCGATCCGTCCGAGGGCCGCAACAGCTGGATCGGGCAATACGCAGTCTCGGCCACGACCGAGAACTATGACCTGGCCCTGGCTTTCCTGGACGGGAAGCTGGGGGAGCAAACGGCCACCCACTTGCTGGTGGACTATGCCTACGGGCACGTGGTGCCCGAGTATTACGATGCGGTCACGGACGAGGCGCTGATCGAGGCCCTGTCTCTGAATGATCCTGGGATCCTGGAGCGCACCAACTTCACGCTGCCCATCTCCGCCCGCGATCGCGATCGCTTCAACCAACTCTGGGCGGAGGTTAAAGCCGCACCTTGAGTTGGCCAAGACCAAGCAGTCTGACACGCTCTACCCGTGGGGCCGTCCGGTGATCCTGAACCGGCGGCCCCACGCCGCGGTAGGGACTTGAGGGCTGCGGGGATGGCGCGGCGCAACCTGCTGCCCTGGCTGCTGATGGCGGCGCCCTCCGTGTGGCTGGCCATCTTCTTCGTGGCCCCGCTGGCCCTGATGGCCTTCTACAGCCTGCGGCCGAACATGGAGGGCGGCTTGTTCGCCTGGGGCTGGCAGCCCACCCTGTCGAACTACCGCACCATCCTGCAGGGGGAATCGTACCTGCCCCTGCTGTGGGTTTCCATCCGGGTCGCCCTGGTGGTGGCCTTCTGCGCCACACTGCTCTCCTACCCGCTGGCCTATTTCCTGGTCTTCCGCGCCCGGCTGCGGGCGCCTTTGCTGCTCACCCTGCTGATCCTCCCCTTCTGGACCAGCTATCTGCTGCGCATCATCTCCTGGAAGGTCATCCTCGGATCGAACGGGGTGATCAACAGCCTGTTGACGTACATTGGCCTGGTCGACCAACCGGTCCCCCTCCTGATTTACAGCCGGCTGGCGGTGGTGGTTACTCTGGTCTACGTCTGGCTGCCCTTCGTTGCGCTGCCGATCTACGCCGCGCTGCAGCGCATTGATGCCTCGCTGCTGGAGGCCGCCACGATTCTTGGGGCGCCGCGTTGGCTGGCTTTCCTGCGGGTCACCTTTCCGCTGAGCCTGCCTGGGGTGATCGCCGGCTTCTTCATGGTGTTCATCCCCACGGTGGGGGAGTTCGTCACGCCGCTGCTGGTCGGCGGCAGCCGCGGCGCACTGTACGGCAATCTGATCGAGATCTTCTTCGGGGACGGGATCAACTGGCCGCTGGGGGCAGCCATGGCCTTCATCATGCTGCTGGGCGTCTTCGCCCTGGCCGGCGTGGTGGCGCGCCTGGTCGATCTGAGGAGGCTGGCCGGCTAGATGCCCTCCCTCAGACGCCCGGGCCTGCTGGGCCTGTACTACGCGGTGCTGCTGGTCCTGCTCTATGTTCCCATCGGGGTGCTGTTTCTTTTCTCGGTCAACGACGCCACCGTGTTCGGCTTTCCCCTGCATGGGCTGACGGCGCACTGGTACCGGGACATGCTGCGCAACGCCGAGCTGCTCGAGTCGCTGGGCAGCAGTGCCTTGGTCGCCGTGGGCAGCAGCCTGACGGCTACGGCGCTGGGAACCCTGGCTGCCATCGCACTGCTGCGCTTCAAGTTCGGGGGCAAGCCGGGCTTCCTGGCCGTGGCGCTCATGCCGCTGCTGGTCCCATTTCTCATCCTGGGTGTTGCCCTGCTGATTCTCTTCGCGGCCCTGGATGTCCCGCGCTCGCTCTGGACGGTGGGGGCGGCGCACACCGTGGTCAGCATGCCGTACACCCTGCTGATCGTCATGGCGCGCCTGGTGGGCTTTGACGACCATCTGGAAGAAGCTGCCCAGGATCTGGGGGCCTCCTACTTCTACACCTTGCGGCGGGTGGTGCTTCCGCTCATCGCCCCGGCGATGCTGGCCGCCTGGCTGGTGGCGTTTACGATCTCCTTTGATGAGTTCGTGCTGGCCTCCTTTCTGATCGGGCGTTCGCCCACGCTGCCGGTTTTCCTGTTTGGCCAGCTTCGCTTCGCCAACCGCTTTCCCCAGGTGCTGGCTCTGGCCATGCTCGTCATGCTGGTCTCGCTGAGTTTGGTGGTGCTGGCGGAGCGGCTGCAGCGGCTGGGAACCGGTGCCTCCCTCCGCCCCCCGGAGCCGGCCGCGGAGAACGGCAGCTAGCTCGCTATGGACCAGCGCAAACCTCCGGCGGTCGAGCTGGTCCGGCTCGCCAAGCAATTCGAGGGATCTGTAGCGGTCCGGGAGGTCTCGCTCAGCATCGCCCAGGGCGAGTTCTTCTCCCTGCTTGGGCCCTCCGGCTGCGGCAAGACCACCACCCTGCGCATGATCGCCGGATTCGAAGTGCCCACCTCCGGCGAGGTCCGATTGCTGGGTCAGGACGTCCTGCATGTGCCGCCCAACCGCCGCAACATCAACATCGTCTTCCAGAATTACGCACTGTTTCCGCACCTGAGCGTCTTCGACAACGTAGCATTCAGCCTGCAGGTCAAGCGCGTGCCGGCTCAGGACATCCGGCGGCGGGTGGCGGAGGCGCTCAGCATGGTGCGCCTGCCCGGGACCGAACGCCGCAAACCGGGCCAACTCTCCGGCGGGCAGCAGCAGCGGGTGGCGCTGGCGCGGGCCCTGATCAACCGGCCGGCCGTGCTGCTGCTGGATGAACCGCTGGGGGCGCTGGATCAGAAGCTGCGCAAGGAGATGCAGCTGGAGCTGAAGGGCCTGCAGCGCGAGGTGGGGATCACCTTCATCTACGTCACCCATGATCAGGAGGAGGCCCTCACCATGTCCGACCGCATCGCGGTGATGAACCTGGGCCGGGCCCTGCAGGTGGATGATCCCCGCAGCCTCTACGATCGGCCGTCGACCCGTTTCGTGGCCGACTTCATCGGCACCACCAATTTCCTGAGCGGGCGGCTTCGCTCGCGGGAGGGGGGCCTGGCCACCGTGGAGGTGGAAGGCGTGGGCGATGTGCTGGCGCCGCTGCCGAGTGACCTCAGTCCCGGCCGTACCCTCACCCTGGCGATCCGGCCCGAGCGCATGCGGCTGGGCCGGATCAGCGGCGACGGCCCCGCCAATCAGGTGCCTGGAACCGTCGCGGAGATCGTCTTCGTCGGGGATGACACGCAGTACTTCGTGCGCCTGGCAAATGGCGAGCGGGTGATGGTCCGAGAACAGAATGACGCCCCACCGGCCGAGGGCAACCGCATCCAGGTGGGCCAGTCGGTCCCCGTGGAGTGGGCTCCGGCCAGCACGACCATCCTGCTGGACTAGAGTAATACTGCTGGGGCCGAGCGGGAACAGGCTCAGCTCAATCGAACGCACCGATCGGAACCCGATGAACACTCCCACGCTGGCACTGACCGGCGCCAACCTGGTTACCCTCGATCCGGAACACCCCTCCGGAGACACGCTTCTGATCCAGGACGACCGCATCGCCGCGGTGGGCCGGGCGGCCGACCTGGAGCAGGAGATCGTGGCCGCCCGCCAGGTGGTGGATCTCGCCGGGCGGACCGTGCTCCCGGGATTCATCGACGCCCATGTGCATGTGATCGGCACCGGCCTGGCGCACTTCGCGGTCGACCTGACCGGTGCCCGGAACCTGAGCCAGGCCTTGGAGAAGCTGCGGGCGGCTGTGCAGCAAGGCGAGCCCGGGCAGTGGGTTGTGGCGCAGGGATTGGCGGCCGGGCTTCTGGAGGGAGGCGAGCGCCGCCTGCCGACCCGGGAGGAGCTGGATGCCCTGGCGGCAGATCGCCCCATCTTCGTGGGTGAACGCACCGGACATGCCTGCTCCGCGAACGGACTGGGGTTGCGGCAGTTGTCGATCCCGGAAAACGTGGCCGGCCGAGAGCGCGATGGCCGCGGGCAACCGCTGGGGATCCTCACGGCCGAGGCCAACACCCTGGCTTCCGCTCGCATCGACGATGGATTCGCCGCTCAGGTCGGATACCCGCGCATCGTTCAGGCCGCCTGCAAGGAGGCGCTGGC
>MENB01000158.1:0-325 GCA_001768125.1 Armatimonadetes bacterium RBG_19FT_COMBO_69_19 | reverse complement strand
CGTGACCACGATCCACGCTCTGGATGGGACGTCACCCACCGGCGATCCGGGTGTCCGGGCGCTGATGGACCACGGCGAGCGCGGCGCGCCGCGCCTGGTGGTGTATTACCAGACCCGGGCGGTGGAGGCGGCGGTGCAGCTCGGGCTGCCGCGCATTGGCGGGTGCGGAGCCTGCTGGGTGGACGGCGCCTTCACCCCGCACACGGCCTGCCTGCTCGAACCCTATCACGACCGGCCTGGGGAGCGCGGGTCGCTGTATTTCAGCGATGAGCAATTGCAGGACTTCTTCCAGAGCGCCCACCGGGCCGGTTTGCAGATCAGCGTG
>MENB01000157.1:2529-6104 GCA_001768125.1 Armatimonadetes bacterium RBG_19FT_COMBO_69_19 | reverse complement strand
CATATCCGTCGTGAGCTCCGGAGCATCGAGCTCCACGTACCGCGCGTGCAGCCACAATGCTGCGTGTGCGGCGACCTGTCCGGGCCCGAGCCGCGGAGCCAGCCAGGGCCCGTAGGAGACCAGGTCATCGCCCCACGTCTCCGGGGTGACTACGGCGAGGGTGCGCAGCGCCTGCGCGGCGCGGGCGATGGCCTCGATCTGGCTGCGACCGGCGAGCGGGAAGGGGAACGGATTGAGGATGACCGGGATGGGGAGTTCGACCAGCGGCGGCATTGCGGCTCCGTCCGGGCTGAGCCCGGCGAAGCGCAGGTATGGCAGCTTTCGGCCCAGGTCGACGCCCGTGTTGATGTACTCACGGCCGTGGATGCCGTCGCGGGTCGGGCGAACGATCTCCGACATATCGAGCCAGAGCGCATCGAAGCCCGGGCCGGCGAAGGGGCCGCCGTACCCGGCGCCGGAGATCGGGATCTTCCCCCGCTCGGCCATGTACCATGTCTGGGTGATGATCTCGGGCGTCCAGTAGGCGTCCCCACGCTCGGGAGTCGTGAACGGGGGTTTGCCGTACTTGACGTACTCGTCGTTCTCGACGAGGCGGAAACGGGCGGGCGAGGCGAAGGGCAGCGGGGCCGGCGTGGTCGAGACGTGGTAGCGCGAGGCGCCGGGCGCGCTCATCGAGACCCGGTTGTCGTCGGCCGCGTCGTCAAGGGGTTCCGGTACCAGTTGGTGATGGGGAGGCGCCGGTCTTTCCCGAACGCTTTCGGCGTAATCTTTACCCCGGGCGGCGCCTGCCGCCGCTTGTACTCGTTGCGGTCCACCATCGTCACGACCCGTGCCACCACGTCGGCCGGGTACCCCTGGGCCACGATCTCCTCCGGGGGCGTGTCCTCCTCGACGTAGAGCCTGAGGATCGGGTCGAGGACCTCGTAGGCGACTCCGAGGGCCGCCTCGTCGGTCTGCCCGGCCCGCAGCTCGGCCGTCGGCGCCCGGGTGATGACCCCCTCCGGGATGACCGGTTCTTGCCGGTTCCGCCACCGGGCCAGATCATAGACCAGGGTCTTTGGCACGTCTTTCAGCACCGCGAACCCGCCGGCCATGTCGCCGTAGAGGGTCGCGTAGCCGACGCTCATCTCACTCTTATTGCCCGTCGTGAGCACCAGCCAGCCGAATTTGTTGGATAAGGCCATGAGCAGCGTCCCGCGGATGCGGGCCTGGACGTTTTCCTCGGTTGCATCGTGGGGGCGGCCCGCGAATGTTCGGCTCAGGCTGTCCAGGTACGCCTGGAAGATGGGGTCGATCGGCAGCTCGAGCTGCTGGACCCCCAGATGGCGGGCGACCTCGCCCGCGTAGCGGCGGCTCTCCTCTGAGCTGAATCGGGAGGGCATCCACGCCGTGTGGACGTGCCCCGGCCCCAGGGCGTCGGCGGCGATCGTCGCCACGAGCGAGGAGTCGATGCCCCCGGAGAGGCCGACGACCGCGTCCGTGAAGCGGTTCTTCCGCAGATAGTCCCGGGTCCCGAGTACGAGCGCCCGGTACACCTCTTCGACCGGATCGAGGGCGGGGGCAACGTGGGGCTCGACCGGTGGCCGGGTCCGGGGCGAGGCATCCGAGACGTGGACCGTCGGGGTGGAAATCGCCTCACCGTCGTCGGCAGCCGCGACCGGAATGACTCGCCGGTGCCGGCGCACGGCTTCGGGGTCGACGTCGCAGATCACCATGTCTTCTTCGAACAGCCGGCCCCGGGCGATCAGGGCTCCCGTGTGGTCGAGCACCATCCCCATGCCATCGAAAACCAGCTCGTCCTGTCCCCCGACCAGGTTGTTGTAGCAGACGACCACCCCGTAGTCGCGGGCGCGGGTCCGCAGCATCTCCTCCCGCTGCTCCCACTTCCCCCGGTGATAGGGGGAGCCGTTGATGTTGATGACCAGGAGCGCTCCGGCGGACGCTTCGGCCTGGCAGGGGCCTCCCGGAAACCAGATATCCTCGCAGATGGTGACCCCGACCGGGACCCCCCGGATGACGTAGACGGGCGCCCGGTGGCCCGGGTGGAAGTAGCGCTTCTCGTCGAAGACGCCGTAGTTGGGTAGACGCTGCTTGTGGTACACGCCCACCCGCTCGCCCTCGGAGAGGACCGCGGCGGCGTTATAAAGCCGGGTAGCGTCCTGGTCGACAAAGCCCACCACGGCCGTGATCCCCTGGGTGCGGGCGGCCACTTCCCCCAGCGCGGAGAGGTTCCCGCGGACGAAATCGGCCTTGAGCAGCAGGTCTTCAGGCGGGTAACCGGGGATGGAGAGCTCGGGGAAGGAGACGATGTCGACGCCCAGGTCCCGGGCGCGGTCGATCGCCTCGCAGAGACGGCGGGTATTGCCTTCGAGATCCCCCACCGTGGTGTTGAGCTGGGCCATGCCGATGCGGAGCATCGGGTCCACAGCCCATTATATGGCAAAAAGCAGCGCCAGCGGCTGCGCTTCGCTGAGTTAGGCCGGGTTGCCGGACTACTGGAAACGCCGGAGGCGTTGCCGGTAGACCCAGTACCTCACTCCCATCTCGAACAACCGCTTACCGCTGGCGAAGATGTTTGTACCATGCGAGGATTTCTCGGTCAATTCGGAACTGTCGTTCACATGTTGTGGATAACGGGGACAATGTGCACGGGGAGCGGCGCGATCACAGCTGATCGCTATGCACGATGGCTTCGGCCACCTCGCGCATGGTCTTCCGGGCATCCCGGGCCTGTTTCTGGATGCGCGAGAACGCCTCGCCCTCCTGGAGCCCGTACCGCCGCATCAGGATGCCCTTGGCGCGCTCGACGATCTTGCGCGTGCGCAGGGTTTCCTCCAGGTCCCCGATCTCCCCCCGCAGGGCCTGGATCTCCTGGAACCGGCCCATCGCCATCTCGATCGCCGGCCGAAGGTCGCTCTCCCGGACCGGTTTGACGAGGTAGGCGAGGACGCCCGCTTCGCGGGCCTGGTGCACGAACTCGCGGTCGGCATACGCCGTAAGGATGATGACCGGCACGGTGCGGTCGGCGAGCAGGGCCCGGGCCGCCGCGAGGCCGTCCAGACCCGGCATCTTGATGTCGAGGAAGACCAGATCCGGGTGGAGCTTGCCGACCAGGTCGAGCACCCGTTTGCCCTCCGAGGCCTCACCCACCACCTGATAGCCCTGATCCTCCAGCATCGCCCGCAGGCCCAGCCTGATGACGGCCTCGTCGTCCGCGATGACGATCCGCATGGGCTCGGTCATGCCCGTGGGCGCTCGATGTGGGGAACGGTGATGACGGCGCGCGTGCCCGGTCCCTCCGTGAAGCTGATCGTCCCCGCGAGATCTTCGGTGACCAGCGCCTGGATGATCTTGAGGCCCAAGTCCTCGCCGCCGGCCGGATCGAAGCCCTGGGGCAGCCCGCGGCCGTCATCTTCGACCTCGAGGACGAGCCCGCCGTCCCGCTGGGCCAGCCGGATCTCGATCCGTCCTTCGGTGTGGTCCGGAAAGGCGTGCTCGATCGCGTTCTGCAGGAGCTCGTTCACGACCAGGGCCAGCGAGGTCGCCTGGTGAGAGTTCAGATGGATGTCCTCGCC
>MENB01000157.1:2187-2502 GCA_001768125.1 Armatimonadetes bacterium RBG_19FT_COMBO_69_19 | reverse complement strand
CGGAGCGGTCATCGTCTGCGTCACGTTCTGGGTGACCCGCTCCAGCAGCTGGCGCAGGTTCACGAGGCGGAACCCCTCGACGGAGAGCATCTCGTGCACCGTGGCGATGCTCAAGATGCGGGCGATGGTTTCGGTCAGGACCTCGCGGCCGGAGACCTCGCGCCCGTCCCGGAGCTGAAGGCGCAGCAGCATCGCCACGGTCTGCAGGTTGTTCTTCACGCGGTGGTGCATCTCGCGGATCACCGCGGAGCGGACGACCAGGTTCGCGTTCTCGATGGCGAGCGCGGTCTGGTTGGCCAGCGTCGTGAAGAGCTT
>MENB01000157.1:0-2075 GCA_001768125.1 Armatimonadetes bacterium RBG_19FT_COMBO_69_19 | reverse complement strand
GCCGCCATCTCGCGGGACAGGTAGCGCGGGTCGGTCTGGACGTCCACGACGGTGATGGGCTTCCCCTCCCGGGCCACGGTCCCCGTGATGCCGTCGCCCACCTTGAGGGTCGGCCGGTTCAGGTACGCTTCCCCGGCGCTCTGCGCCGCGGCGATGACCAGCTCTTTCGTCTCCTCGTCGATCAGCATGAGCGAGCAGGTCTTGGCCTCCATCGTCCGGGAGGCCATCTCCACGATGAGCCGGAGCACCTGTTCGAGGTACAGTGGCGAGGTGAGGGTCTCGCTCACTTCAGCCAGCGTGCTGAGCTCGCGGATCTGGCGGCGCATGTCGTCGTAGAGGGTGGCCTTCTCGATGGCGCCAGCGGCGAGGTCGGCGATCACGCCCAGGAGCTCCATCTCGTCCGCCCCGTACTCGTGGCGGGCCGCGGTCTGTACGTTGATTGCCCCGATCACCCGCCCGGCCGTGACTAATGGGACCGCGGCCAGCGACCGGAACGTGTACTCCCGCGTCTCCGGCAGGTACACGAATCGGGGGTCGCTCGCAGCGTCCGAGCTCGCCACGGGCTGCCCCTCACGCGCCGCCCAGCCTGTCAGCCCTTCCCCGAAGCGCAGCCTGGCCAGGCCGACCGCCTCCGTCGCCAATCCCGTGGTCGCTTTGAGGACCAGGTACTCGCCGGCGGGATCGAGGAGGTACAGCGAGCACGAATCCATCCCCAGCACGTCCGCCGTGGTGCGTGTGATGAGGTGGAGCGTACTGTCCAGGTCGAGGGCCTGGCCGATCGCGCGGCTGATCGCGCGCAGCGCCGTAATTTCGGCCGTCTTCTTCGCCATGTCTGCACCATCATAGCGCGAAGCGCGAGGCACGGCCATGCGGTGGGGTATGATGGTCTACGTAGCCATGTCGTCTGTAGCCGTCGACCCCGACAAGCTGCGGAACGCTCTCGTGGATCGTCTTCGGCGTGCCCGCGTCGTTCGTTCCCCGGCCGTCGAAGCCGCGTTCCGGCGCGTCCCGCGCCACGTCTTCCTTCCGAACACGGCCCCCGTGGATGCCTACCGGGACGATGTCATCGTCACGCGCTGGGAGCCAGATGGGCTCCCGAGCAGCAGCAGCTCACAGCCGGGGATCATGGCGATCATGCTGGAGCAGCTGGACCTGCGTCCGGGCCACCGGGTCCTGGAGATCGGCGCCGGCACCGGGTACAACGCCGCGGTGATGCGCGAGATCGTCGGACCCTCCGGGCGCGTCGTCACGGTGGATATCCAGCCTGATGTCGCGCGAGATGCGGTGACGCATCTCGCGGCCGCAGGGTACTCCGACGTCGCGGTGCTGGCTGCGGACGGTGGATTCGGACATCCGGAAGGTGCCCCGTTTGATCGGATCATCGCCACCGCCGGCGTGACGGACATCCCCCCGTACTGGCGCGACCAGCTGGTGAACGGCGGAATCCTCGTCGTCCCCCTGCGGCTGCGCACCCAGTGCCTGAGCGTGGCCCTGGTGCGCGACGGCGACGTGCTGCGGAGCCGGGAGGTCGAGTGCTGCGGCTTCATGCATCTGCGGGGTGCATTCGGCGCGGCGGATCCGGTGGTGAGCATGGGTGATGGGTTGTTTCTGAGCGGCCCGCGGGCGGACGACGTGCCCCTCGATCTCCTCGGCGGGCTGCTCGCGCAGACCCCGCGGCGCGTGAATGGCCTGATCGTCCCGGTGAACTCCTTCGGCCTGGGCGGCGGGCTCGGCGTGTACCTCGCGCTCCAGGAGCCGGGCGTTGTGGACATCTTCACCACCGAGCCGCAGCGCTGGGGGTTCCACACCGTGAGCGGGCTGCTCGACGTTCCGGCGCGCAGCCTGTGCCTGATCCGCCGCGACGCGGTGGTTGTCTACGGCACGGATCGCGCGGCCGACAGGCTCCGGGCCCGCGCGGTGGAATGGGTGGAGATGGGCCAGATGGGGTTGGACCGTCTGCGGATCGAGATCTGGCCGTCCGGGCGCGCGCCGGACCGGCCCGGAGGGTGGTTACTCCGGCATCGCGGGTCGGACGTCGTCAGCTGGTTTGACGGGTAGCCGCCGGAAGGTTAAGG
>MENB01000156.1:24508-28173 GCA_001768125.1 Armatimonadetes bacterium RBG_19FT_COMBO_69_19 | reverse complement strand
TCGAACTGCCCGAAGACCGAGTCGTACGCGTAGATGCCGTAGTCGCCGTTGCTGTAGGCGGTGAGGTAGCTCCCGCGATAGCCCCGCACCCCCGTCCAGAAGAACCCGTTGATGGTGTAGTGGCGCGCGGTCATGTTCTCGACAACCACACCCTCGACCCCGAGAACCTTGATCCCATTGTGCCGGCTGAAGTCCCCCTCGAGGATGACGCGGTTCCGATCCTCCCCGCGGAGGGTCAGCCGCGGCGTCGTCACGACCACCTCTTCCCGGTACACCCCGGGGGCGATGAGGATGAGGTCACCCGCCCGCGCAGCATCCACAGCGTCCTGCACGGCCGCGAACTGCGCCGGGACATGTAGGGTGCGGAATGGTCCCGCGGCCAGGTCAACCGGGGGCGCGATGTCCGGCGTCGGCGTCCCCTCTCCGCCAACGAGGACGACTCCGGCCATTCCGCGCCCGCGTCGGAATCCGTGCGGTACGCAGAAGTATCGGATGACGCCCGGGTCAGGGAAGGTCCTACGGTACTCCGCACCAGGGATGATGTCGCCGGAATCCCAGGAGCCGTCGTCGGCGGTCACCGTGTGGGGGTTGCGCCCGGTGTTGCGCCAGACGACGGTGGTGCCGGGCGCGACGCGCACGACCGCCGGGGTGAAGTCGTTGTCGCTCATCTCGATGACGACGGTCGCGTCGCCGGACTTCGGGGGAGGCTCGTATGCCGCCGCGCCGGCGCCTGCGGCGAGCGCAAGCGAGGCGAGGGCCGCCCCCAGCAGCCCGCGCAGCCCCCTCGTCATCCGATCGCGCCCGCCCCGCTCACCCCGCGTCGTTATGATGCCCCGGTGGGACGCTCAGTGGAAGATGGCCCTGGGGAGATAGGCGGAGACGAGCCAGTTCGGCGCGTCGACGACCTCGCTGATGCGCAGGTCGACCGCGACGCTGCACAGGGCGTAGGCGAGATCCGGGGCGAGCTTGTACTCGCGGCCGAGGTGGTCGATCATGTCCCGCACCGCGTCCCGGGCCGCGGCCATCAGGTCGGGCGCGATGCCGGTGGTGGCGTGATATCCTCGTTCATCGATGTGGCGCGTCGGAGCGGAATCCAGGGCAAACTGCGGGCGGCGCAAATGCGCCGCCTTCATCAGGGTGACGCGGAGGCTGATCGTCATCGGCGACTCGATCGCCGTACCGCAGACCTCGCCGTCGCCCTGGGCGGCGTGCGTGTCCCCGACGGAGAACAGCGCACCGGCAACCTGCACCGGCAGCCACAGCTTCGTCCCCCGTGTGAGATCACGGATGTCCATGTTCCCGCCCACCTCGCGGGGCGGGACGATGGAGTGCAGCCCCGGTGCGGCGGGAGCGACGCCGATCGTGCCCGGGAACGGCCGCACCGGCAGGCGGATGCCGGGGGCGAACTCGACGCCCCCGGCTCCATACTGCGAGAGATGCAGGAACGGCTTCGGGAAGTCCTCGGCCAGCAGGCCGAAACCGGGGATGATCGCGGTCCAGCCCCAGCCGCTGGGCTCGAAGTCGAGGATCTCCACGAGTAAGGCATCCCCCGGCGCGGCGCCCTCGACGTACATCGGTCCGGTCACCGGGTTCACGCGCGCGAAGTCCAGCTTCGCCACATCGGCGACGGTGGAGGAACGGCTCAACTGGCCGCCGCTCGCATCCACTACCTCGAACGCCACCGTCTCCCCCGACGCGACGCGAAGGACCGGCTCGTTCGCGTTGTTCCACCCGAAGTGATGGGCCTGCCGGTGGATCGTGCGGTGCGTCATCGGCCGAGGATCCGCACTTCGTCGTAGTGCACCGGGATGTGGATCGGGTCCACGAAGAGCCCCGGCAGCCCGCCCATGCGGGCGCTGTGCATCGTGTAGCGGCGCTCGTTGAAGATGGGGATCCACGGGGCGTCGTCCATGACCTTCCGGTAGATCTCGCGGAACTTCGCCGCCCGCGCGGCGGCCTGCGTGGGCTGCACCATGGCGTCGGCTTGCTCTACCAGCTTCTCGACGTCCCGGTTGCAGTACCAGGACCAGTTCCAGGTGCCCGGGGCGAGGGCCGCGCAGGACAGGATCGGCCAGTAGAAGTTGTTCGGATCGGGGTAGTCCGCGATCCAGGCCATGCCGCCCGACCACAGCAGCGGCGCGCCGCCCTTCGTGCCGCCGGCCTCGATCACGGTGCTCTGGGCCAGCGTCTTCAGGTCCACGCGCACGCCGATCGCCGCCAGATCCTGCTGAATGGCCTGGGCGATGCGCGGGTTGGGGTCCGTGTTGTTCGCGTAGAGGGTGGTGCGGAACCCGCTGGGATACCCGGCCTCCGCCAGGAGCTTCTTCGCCTGCTCCCGGTCGAACGGGTACCCCTGGTAGTCCTTGTCGTAGCCGGGCATCAGCGGCGGCAGGACCTGGTTTGCCGGCGTGGCCCGATTGTTGATGAGGCGCACGATCCGCGACTTGTCGATCGCCATATTGAGCGCGCGGCGGATCCGCACGTCGTTGAGCGGCTCGACCTGCGTGTTGATCGTGATGTACCCGGTCTGCAGCTGATCCCCAACCGCGACGAGCTTGTTGAGCTTGCTGTTCCCCATGACCTTCACGAAGTCCGCCGAGGGGATCCCGTCGCCCAGGATGTCCACCTCACCGCGCTGCAGCCGGAGGAAGGCGACGTTGGGCTCCACGCCCACCTGGAAGACGATCTGGTCGAGGTAGGGCCGGCCGCGCAGGAAGTAGCTCGGGTTGCGCTCGAGGACCAGGCGCTGGCCGAGCACCCACTCCTTCACCCGGAAGGCGCCGGTTCCGACCGGCTTGTGGCCGAAGTCGGCGCCGAGCCTGGCGACTTCTTCCTTGGGCACGACGTGGCTGAAGTTCAGCGCCATCGTGTGCAGGAAGGCGGCGTTGGGCTTGTCCAGCGTGATGCTCACCGTGTACTTGTCGCCGACACGGATGCCGGTGACCTCTTTCGCTTTGCCCTCGCTGAACGCGGCAGCACCCTTGATGCCGCCGAAGAAGCCGGCGCCCGGGCTCTGTGTCTTGGGATTGAGCACCCGCTCCAGGGTGTACTTCACGTCCGCGGCTACGACCTCACGCCCGTTGTGGAAGCGCACGCCGCGGCGCAGTTTGAACGTGTAGGTGCGGCCGTCCGCCGAGACCGTGTACGACTCCGCGAGGTGAGGCGTGAGCGTCGTCGTCGCCGGTTCGTAGTCCATCAAGCCGTCGGAGATGGACTTGATGATCGACCAGTTCTGCCAGTCGTACCCGATCGCGGGGTCGAGCGTGCTCACGTCATCCTTGAAGGTCACGATCATCGTCGCCCGCCCCTGGCCCCACGTGGGCGCGACGAGGGGCGCGAGCAGGGCAAGGACCATCACCAGAATCAGCCACCGACTCCTCAATTGCCTCACCTCCCTGGGATGTTCCGGCTCAGCCATACCGGATCTTCGGATCGAGCAGTGGATAGACGAGATCGGCGATCAGGTTGCCGAACAAGATGGCCATCGCCGAAACGAGGACCACCCCCATGATCACCGGGATGTCCACGATCTGGATCGCCTGCCAGGCCAGCTGGCCGATGCCGGGCCAGCTGAAGACGGACTCGACGATGACCACGCCGCCCATGAAGGTGCCGAAGTCCAGCCCGATCATCGAGACCACCGGCAGCAGCGCGTTGCGCAGCGC
>MENB01000156.1:10511-24345 GCA_001768125.1 Armatimonadetes bacterium RBG_19FT_COMBO_69_19 | reverse complement strand
CCGTAGCCGCCGAGGGGGAACACCGGCCACTTGTAGGCCAGCACGTACAGGAGGAGGAGCCCGACCACGAACTGCGGGGCGGAGACGCCGAGGAATGCGCCGACCATCACGGAGCGGTCAACGCGGCCGCGCCGGCCGACCGCGGCGAGCATCCCGGCGGGGAGCCCGATCAGCAGCTCGAAGAAGATCCCCCCGAGCATCAGCCAGAAGGTCGCGGCCAGCCGCGAGCGCAGTAGCTCGCCGACCTCTACCTTCTGCGCGTAGGAGCGGCCGAGATCCCCGTGCGCCAGCCGGCCCAGATAGCGCCCGTACTGGACGAACAGCGGCTGGTCGAGCCCCAGCTCAGCGCGGATGCGGGTGACCGTCTCGACGGTCGCGCTGCGCCCGGCGATCATGCGTGCCGGATCCGCCGGCAGCGCGAACAACAGCACGAAGGTGACGAGCGTCACCCCGAGCAGGATGAACACCGACTGGGTGAGGCGCCGCAGCACGTAGGCGCTCATCCTCGGCCCCGCAGCGTCGGATCGAGCGCATCGCGCATCGCGTCGCCCACCAGGTTGAAGGCCAGCGACGTCAGGAGGATGGCGATGCCGGGGAAGGCCACCAGCCAGGGCGCTGCCAGAAAGTAGGACTGGCTCTCGTTGATCGCCCCGCCCCAGCTGGGGGTCGGCGGCCGGACGCCGACACCGAGGAAGGAGAGCGAGGCCTCGAACATCACCGTCGTCGAGATGCCGAGCGTCCCCCACACCAGCAGCGTCGGCAGCAGATGCGGGAAGAGGTGCCGCCAGAAGATGCGGGGCGTGGGGACGCCGAGTACCCGCGCCGCGTCGATGAACTCCCGCCCGCTGATCGACAACACCTGCGCATAGACGATGCGCGCGATCCACACCCAGTTCACCATGCCGATGACCAACGCCACGATCCACAGGCTCGGGCGCAGGATGGCGGCGAGCGCGATGGCCAGGATCAGCGCGGGGAAGGCCATCATCATGTCCGTGAGCCGCATGAAGACGATCGACGTCCAGCCCTTGAAGTAGCCGGCCATCGTGCCGAAGAGGGTGCCGATGGACAGCGCCGCGGTGTTCGCGGCGACCCCGATGAGCAAACTGACCCGCGCGCCATAGATCAGGCGGGAGAGCAGGTCGCGGCCCAGGAGGTCGGTGCCGAGCCAGAAGCGCGCGTTCGGGCCGAGCGGCCGGCCCTCGAGGGTCAGCCCGTCGAAGAACTGCTCGGACGGATTGTAGGGCGCGACCCACGGCGCGAAGACGGCCACCGCGACGAGGGTCGCGACGACGAGCATGCCGAGCAGCGCCGCCGGGCTGCGCTTCACCCGCGACCACAGCGTGGTCGCATGCGGCGGGCGCCGCCGCACGACGACAGGGCCCGGGGCTCCGGATGCGGGATGCACGCCGGTTGGGTGCGACTTGACCACGCGCTCGGCTTCCACAGGAATGACAACAAAATTACCCCACGCAACGCGCGGCTCCTCCCCCATTTATGGGGATGCGCCGACTACCGATCAGCAGGTGAGGGGCATACTATCGGTGCAGCCGGAGGAGGCGCACGATCTTCCGGAGACGGTCCCCCATTACCCAGCTGGCCAAGTCGGCCGCCGCCCTCAACGGGACGATCGAAGGCTGGATCGGACTCTTGCAGAGCGGCGGCAGGGTCGTCCCGTGCCACGACGCGCGCGTGTACCTGTTGGTGCGTCCCATCGACCTCGACAGCATCAAGAAGAAGGCGGCCCAGAACGGCTCCTTCAACCTCCGGCTGGCCCACATGTACATCGAGTACGTCATGGTCAACCCGGAAACGCAGACCAAGAATGCCTACGCGCAGATGCGGACCGACGCGAAGGGGCGCTTCGAGTTCCGCAGCCTGCCCGGAGACCGCTGGTACTACGTGATGGCGCAGGCCCTCGGCAATCTGATGGTGAGCTGGCAGACCGCGGTGTACCTCTATCCGAAGGAACGCGTGCAGGTCGTCCTGACGAACACCAACGCCTCGCTGCCCATCTACACCGAGGAGCTGTCCGTGGACGTGGACGGGCTAGGTCCCGCTTCCGGTCGAGAGGGCGGGACGCGGGGGAAGCTCTTCTAGCCGCCGGGCGATCTCGCCGACGAAGTGGATCGCCCCCATCGCCGCGAATTCCGCCCTGGCCCGCTCGAGCATCTCCCGCCGGCCGAGCGCCTCCCCGTACTTCATGAGGACGAGGGCCAGGTCGATACGGTACTCCTGCCGTTCCAGCAAGGCCACGCTCCGGCGGAACAGTTCCTCCGCTTCCTCGAGGCGCCCCTGCGCGGCGCGCACCCCGGCGAGCGTCGCCGTATGGGTGGCCAGGCCCACGTCGTCGGCGTCCGTGACGAGGGTCACCGCCCGGTCCGCATGGTCCGCGGCGGCGAGGAGCTCCCCCTTGGCCAGGGCGATCTCCGCAAGCGTGCGGAGGATCTGGGCGGACTCCGTCTTCATGCCGTGCTGGCGCCGCACGACCTGCGCCTTGCGCGTCTCCTCTTCGGCCTCGGCGATCTTGCCATGGCGGAGGTAGACCATCGCCAGGTGGCGGCGGACGGCGGCCTCGTCCAGCGGATTGCCCAGCTGGCCGACGACCTTGATGACCTTGTGGTGGAGCGCGATCGAATCCTCGGGCCGGCCTTCGAGGTGCGCGATGATGGCCTGCCCGAACAGCGTCTTCGCTTCGCTGATCCGCTCGTGGTGTTTGCGCCCCAGGCGCAGCGCCTCGTCGAGCGTCGCTCTGGCCTCGGCCAGCCGCCCGGCGCTCAGTTGGGCCCGGCCGAGCCAGGACTGCGTCCGCGCCTGGCCCATGCCGTCGCCCATATCCTGGTAGAGCTCCAGCACGCGCCGGTATGCCTCCTCCGCGGTGCGCAGGCTGCCCCGTAGGTCGCTCGTCACGCCGCCCAGGACCTCGAGGGCCTCCGCCTCCCCCTGCCGGTCGCCGCGCCGCCGGAAGATCTCCAGCGCGCGCCGCAGCGCCTCGTCCGCTTCTCGCAGCCGGTTCTTGTCGTATTCCGCATAGGCCCGGTTGAGCCACGCCCGGGCCACGAGGTCGTCGCGCCCGATCGCCGGCGCCTGGTCCAGGACGGTGGAGGTGATCTCGAACACGGCGTCCTGCGCCGGCATCCACTTGATGACCTCCGAGTAGTCGACCAGGAGCTCCAGGTACAGCGGCGCGTCCGCGGTCAGGCCGGCGTTGCGGACGATCGCCAGCGCCCGCTCGTACAGCCGCCGGGCCTCGGGCAGGGTGCGGATGTGCATCGCACGCCCTCCGGCCTTGCGCAGCGCCTCCACCGCCTGCCGGGCCAGATCTTCCGCCCGGTCGCCGGTGTCAAAGGCGTTCCGCCAGGCCTGCTCATAGTGGAAGGCCAGGATGTCGAGCCACTCTTCGATCGGATTGCGCGTCGTGTCCTGGAGCCACCGGGCGAAGCGCAGGTGCCGCGGGCTGCGGGCCAGCTTCGGCATCATCGCATAGGCCACTTCACGGATCAGCGCGTGTTTGAACGAGAACTCGCGCTCCCCGGCCAGCGAGGCGGCGGAGCGCTCCTCGATGAGGTCGCGGTCGGCGAGCCGCTCCAGCGCCGCTTCGGCTTCGGCGGGATCCAGGTCACTCATCACGGCCACCGCGTTCAGCCAGAAGACTCGTCCGGCCACGGATGCGTCGAGGATGACGCGCTTCTCCAATGGCGTGAGCAGGTCCAACCGTGAGGCCAGGATGCCGTGGATGGTGTCCGGGATTCTTATCTCGACCGCAGGCGAGGCCAGCCGCCAGCCTTTCTCGCTGTGCACCAGCTCGCCGCCGTCGATGAGCCGGCGCAGGATCTCCTCGATGTAGAATGGGTTTCCTTCGGCGCGGCTGAGGATCGCCTCGCGCGCGTCGGCGGGCAGCGACTCTCCGTTGAGCAGCTCGGTGATCAGCGAGCGGCTGAGGTCCTCCCGTAGTGGTTCCAGCAGCAGGCCGGTGTGGCTGGGCAGCCGCGCCCCCCAGTCCGGCCGGCGCTCGAACAGCTCCTGGCGGGCCAGGCACAGGGTGAGGATGGGGACGTCGGGCCCGCGCACCGCCACCCGCTCCAGCAGGTCGAGCAGGCTTTCCTGTGCCCAGTGCAGGTCCTCAAAGACGAGCACGAGCGGCGCCTGCTCCGCCAGTGCGACGAAGAACGCGCGGATGGACGGGATGAGCACGTCGGGTCCTCGGCGGGACTCGCCCGGCGGCGCCTCGGCGCTCGGGGGACTCTCGACGACCTGCTTGAGCGCGGTGAGCCGCTCGCGCCACATCGCCTCGTAGGGGCGGGTCACGGAGAGCCCGAGCAGCGCGGCGAGGTCCGCCGTCACCGCGGCCGCCTCCTCGGCGCCCATGGCCGGCGCGTAGATGCGCTGCGCCGCCGCGGCCAGCTTCTCCAGCATCTCCGCCGGCGGATCGTTGTCCTTGATCCCGCACTCCTGCTTCACCATCTGCGCGAGGGGCCAGTAGGTGAGGCCTTCACCGTACGACGGGCAGCGGCCGCGGAGCACCCGGGGCGGCACGGGTTCGGCCTTGACCAGGTGCACGAACTCCTCGATGAGCCGGCTCTTGCCCACGCCCGCCGGACCCATCACGGTGACGAGATGCTGCCGGCGGCTATCCACGACCCGCCGATGCAGCGCCAGGAGGAACTGCAGCTCATCGTCCCGGCCGACGAGCGGCGCACGCAGGCGCTTGGCCGGCTGTCCCTCGGCGATCATCAAGACCTGCCACCGCGGCAGCGAGGCGAAGTCGCCGTCCGGGGAGGGCGGCAGCGGTTTGAACTCGCCCTGCAGCCGTAGGGCGCGAAAGGTCCGTTCGTCCACGACGATGCCGTCCGTCGGCGCCTGAGCCTGCAGCCGGAAGGCGAGGTTGATGGCCTCGCCCGTGACCATGAACTGGCCGACCGCGACGGCCGCCGGATCCGCGATGACCTCGCCGGTGGCGATGCCCACCCGCATGTGGAGGTCGCCCCCGCCGCGCGCGTTCAGGTCCGCCATCCGCCGCTGCATCGCGACCGCCGCCCGCACGGCGCGGTCCGTGTCGTCCTCATGGGCCGAGGGGAGGCCGAAGACGGCCATGACCGCATCGCCGATGTATTTCTCCACGACCCCGCCGTAGCGCTCGATCTCCTCCCGCATCGCGGTGAAATACTGCGCGATGAGCGCGCGCATCGGCTCGGGATCCAGGCGCAGGACCAGCTGCGTGGAGCCGACGAGATCGGCGAACAGCACGCTCAGCACGCGCCGCTCCGTGGCCGAGGTCCCGACCAGCGGCGCCCCGCAGCGGAGGCAGAACTGAGCGGCGAGCGTGTTGGCGGTGCCGCAGTTGGGGCAACGGCGGGAAAGCGCCGTCCCGCAGCGCATGCAGAAACGCGCTTCGGGCGGGTTCTCCTGGCCGCACTGGACGCAGCGGAGCAAGGCGGGGACGCTCATGATGGTCTTAGTCTACAACGCGTTCGGTGATCCTGTCCTTCCCCGGCAGAGAAGGGGAAGCAACTCGGTCCGGACCGAGTTCGCGAGGCCATGTCCCGAATGCTTACGCGGGTCTGTGCCGAGGGCGCAGGACGCGGAGCAACGCCGGGGCGAGGATCGAGAGCACCGACAGCGCGATCAGCACAGCCGTGAACGGCCGGGTGAAGAAGATCATCGCGCCCGTACGGCTCATGATGAGCGAGCGCCGCAGGTTCTGCTCCATGAGGTCTCCCAGCACCAGCCCCAGGATCGCCGGCCCGAGCGGGTAGTCGTTCCTCCGCATGTAGTAGGCGACCAGACCGAGCAGCGCCATCACCTGCAGGTCGAACACGCTGAAGTTCACGGCGTACGTGCCGATGACGCAGATCGCCACGATGAGCGGGAGCAGCAGCCGCTCCGGGACGTAGAGGATGCGCACGAACAGGCCGACGAGCGGCAGGTTGAGGATGAGCAGGATCAGGTTGCTGACGTACATGCTTGCCACGAGCCCCCACACCACGTCGGGATGGTCCTGGAACAGCAGGGGGCCGGGGATGACGTTGAGGACGAGCAGCGCCCCGAGCATGAGCGCAGTGGTGGAGGAGCCGGGGATGCCGAGCGTCAGCATGGGGATCATGTTGCCGACCGCGGCCGCGTTGTTGGCCGATTCCGGTGAGGCGACCCCGCGGATGTCCCCCTTCCCGAAGGTGCTGGGGTCGCGGGCGAGTTGTTTCTCCACGCTGTACGAGAGGAAGGACGCGATCGTCGCCCCCGCCGCCGGCAGGATTCCGATGTAGAAGCCGATGACGCTGCCCCGGACGATCGCCCAGAACGACTCCAGGAAATCCTTCACGCTCAACCAGATGCGTCCAAGCTTGATGGGGACGCGCACCTCGCCGCGTGCCTCCTCGATCGAGACCAGCACCTCGGAGATCGCGAAGAGCCCGATCACCACGACCACGAAGTCGATCCCATCCAGCAGGTAGGGGATGCCGAAGGTGAAGCGCGGCACCCCCGTGACGAGGTCGGTGCCGACCGTGGCCAGCATTAGCCCGAGGCCCATGGACAGCAGGGCCTTCACGAGCGAGTCGCCCGCGAGGCTGCTCACCGCGGAGAGGCCGAACAGCATCAGCCCGAAGTACTCGGGCGGCCCGAAGGTCAGACCCCAGGAGGCCAACAGCGGCGAGAAGAAGGTCAGCGCGATGATGGAGAGGGTTCCCGCGATGAACGAGCCAACCGCTGCGATCGCCAGCGCCGGGCCGGCCCGGCCCTGCTGCGCCATCGCGTAGCCATCGAACGAGGTTACGACCGAGGACGCCTCGCCGGGGACGTTCATCAGGATCGAGGTCGTCGAGCCCCCGTACATCGTGCCGTAGTACACCGCGGTGAGCATGATCATCGCGGAGGCGGGCGGCAGCTTGAACGTCAGCGGCAGGAGGATCGCGATGCCCCCCACCGGCCCGATCCCGGGCAGCACGCCCACGATCGTGCCAAGCAGCGCCCCGGCCAGGGCCAGCCCGAGATTCTCCGGGCGCAGCGCCACCCCGAACCCGAAGAGGAGATGCTGCCAGACCTCGATCATCTCCGGAACCACTCCCCCGGAGGCAGGCGGACATCCAGTGCGGTGAACGCGTAGAACAGCGCCGCCGTGAACAGGGCGGTGTAGAGCAGGATCTTCCACCACGGCCGGACCCCGAGCAGGCGCAGTGCGGCCAGGAGGAACAGCGCGGTGCTGAGCGGGAAGCCGAGCCGGTCGAAGACGAGGATGTAGGCCAGCAGTGCCGCCCAGAGCAGCAGGGCGGGCAGGTACACCGCCCACGGAGCGCCCGGTTTGTCCTCGGCGCGGAACGACTCGATGAACAGGAGGGTGCTGCAGACCAGCATCAGCCCCCCGACCATCAGGGGGAACGTGGCCGGGCCGAGGACTTCACTCCGGAAGCGCGGGGGCTGGAAGGTCAGCGAGTAGCGGACGTACAGCGCGGAAACGAGGAAGATGAAGACGGCCGCGAACCGGTCGCTGCGCCCGCCCCGCTGGACGGGGGGAGCGACCGGCTCGCGTTCAGCCGTCATCGCCTACTTGACGAACCCGAGCTCGCGCAGCAGGGTCTCGAAGTTCTTCGTGTCCTCGTCCAGGAAGCGCCGGAATCGGTCGCCGCCGATGACGAAGGGGAACCACTGTGTGTCGCTGAGGACCTTGTCCCAGCCCTTCGTCTTCGTCATCTTCGTCAGCGTCTCTTCCCAGAACTTGACGGCCGCGGCCGGCATCTCCGGCGGCCCGTAGAAGCCGCGCCAGATCGGGAAGGTCAGGTTGTAACCCTGCTCGACCGCGGTGGGGACGTTCCGGAAGATGCCCCCCAGCCGCTGCTCGGAGAAGATGGCCAGGACGCGCACCGTGCCGCCCTGCAGCTGTCCGAGCACTTCCGAGGCGCCCGTAGAGAGGACCGTGGCGCTCCCACCGAGCAGTGCCGCCAGCGCCTCGCCGCCGCCCTGGAAGGGGACGTAGCGGACCTTGAGCGGGTCCACGCCGCCCGCCTTCGCCGCCTTGGCGAAGATGACGTGGTCCAGGCTGCCCGGGGCGCTGCCGCCCGCGACCACGCCCGCATTTGGGTCACGCTTCAGCACTTCCATCAGGGTCCGCAGGTTGTTGATCGCGGAGTCCTTGCGCACGACGAGGACGCCGTAGTCCGCGCTGAGGGCCGTGATCGGCACGACGTCCTTGTACGCGTAGGGCGTGTTCTTGTTGACGATGGTGAGGGTGAGCGCGGGCGAGAAGGCGATCAGGGTGTAGGCATCGCCCTTGCGCCGGGTCACGACGTGCGCGATGGCCACCGCGCCGGATCCTCCGGACATGTTCGCGACGGTGATGGGCTGGGTGACGAGTTTCTCCTCGGCGAGCGTCCGGGCGGTCAGGCGGGACAGGGTGTCCCAGCCGCCGCCGACGCCGGCGGGAGCGATGATCTCGATCGGCCGGTCCGGAAACGCCGGCCCCGCGCCCCCCACGCCCGCGAAAGCCGTGAGCAGCGCCACGATCAACAGCGCTCGCAGTGCGGTTCGCATGAACTCCCCCCTCTGGATCCGGGAATGGTATGAGATTTCTCGCGCGGGTGGAGCTTCCCTTTACCGCATGGCGCGGAGGTCAAAGGTGAGGGTCCCCAGGACGCGCCCGCTCTGGCGGACCGTCACGCGGATCGTGTCGGAGGGTGTGATCCCGTCGCTCAGCGCGAACTGCACGTGGAAGCGCGTCGTATACCCCACGTCCTTCCCACCGCGCAGCAGCTCCCGCGGCCGGCGCTCCACCGTCATCGACCGGGGCTCGAGCGTTTTGCCGGCCGGGGTGACCAGCTCGACGTACGGACGCGCGGGGATGGGCTCGACCGAGGGGTGGGGCAGCTCGACATACAGCAGCAGCGTGTCCGCGAAGAACAGGTTGAGCCGTTCGACGATGATCGGATTGAGATGCTCCGCCTCGGTGTGGTTGTAGTGGGCGATGTACTCGTCGGCGGCGATCCCCATGCACAGACGGATGAAGGGCGTGACGACCATCACGAACCCCGCGTTCCCCGGCAGGGCCTGGGACCACTCGGAAGGGTAGGGCAGAAAATCCGAGGCGATCCACTTGTAATGGGTCTGCGCCTCGCGCACGAGGGCCGGCGTGAGCGCTGGGGCGTAGGCGTGTCCCGGCGTGGCAGGCACCAGGACGGCCGGGGTCGCCATGAGGGCGGCCATAAACAGCAAAGCAGGGCGCATCCGGTGTCGCATGGCCCTGCTTTACTTGGATGCTGGGACAGCTAACTCATTCCCGGGATCGGCGAGCCGCTTAGGGCAGCGCCGCGAGCGCCTGCTTCAGCTGGTTCGAGACAACGATCGCGTACGGCTGCACCAGGTCGACGTCGTTGCTCTGCAGCGCCGTCGTGATGAGGGTGTGGGCCGCGCCGACGAAGCGCAGGGCTTTGCCGGCCCCGCCCACGCCCGCGGCTTCCGCGGCCCGCAGGTCGGGGATGAGTCCGTTGCCCTGGCCCTGGCATGGGTAGCCTGGGGCGGCGTTGAAGTTCTGTCCGCGCGGCCCCTCCAGGCAGTTCAGCGTGTGCTGGAGGTGCGTCTTGGACGCGGCCACAGCCGACCCCCGCTGGGCCAGTTCCCCTGAATGGAAAATGGTGGTTTCAAGCTGTTTCTTTGCGTTCGCCAGCGGGCTCTGGGCCGGCGCGGATGGTGCGGCGACGAGCGTCGCGAGCACCATGACAGCCCCGAGTGTCACGATCATTCTCACAGTGGTCCCCTCCTAAACCGGGATGGCGACTATCATCACCGTAGAATGTAACGAACGTTCAACGGGCGCGAGGCGGTGCGGTAAAGGCGAAGACCCCGGTCGCCCGGGGTCTTCGCCAGGTCGCGGATCACGGTGTCCTTACTGTGTGGGGAACCAACCCTCTCCCGAGGGCGTCCAGGGCTGCGTCGGAGACTGGCCCGGCGTCTCGGGCATCGCGGGCGCCTTCTTCGGAGCCCTCTTCCGCGCGGTGGTCCGCTTGCGCGCCACGGGCTTCTTCCGGGCGGTCTTGGCCCGGGTGGCCTTTCGCCGCGTCGCTTTCTTCCTGGCCGGTGCCTTGCGCTTCTTCGCCGCCTTTCTCGCCACGCTCAGTCCCCCCTTGATCGAATGGATGACTCCTCCGCTCAGGCCCCATTTTCAAGGTGGCGGACCCTGGGTCCTGCTCAGCCCGTCGTTTTGGCGCCTACTTCTTCAGGCCGAAGGCGGCGTAGTTGAGGCCGATGTACGACTGCCATTGGTCCGGGACGCTGCCATCCGGGAAGATGGCCGTGACGGGGCAGACCGACTCGCACGCTCCGCAGTCGATGCACTCCTCGGGGTGGATGAAGAGCATGGCCCTCAATTGCTCCTTGGTGATGCCGGTCTCGGGGGGGACATGGGTAGCCTCGCCCCGCGGGATCACCTGCTTGTCGATGCCGGCTCCCGTGGAGGGGTCCGGGACCACATAGGCGCCGACGTCATCCACGTACTCATAGATGCAGTCCACGGGACAGACCTCGACGCAGGCCCGGTCCTTGACTCCGATGCAGGGCTCCGCGATGATGTACGTCACCTGTTCACCTCCCTAGTCCAGCTGATTTCAGCGTAGCATCGGCTCTGCGAGAGTCACAAGGGGAGGGAGGCCTCAGCCATGCGATTCCGAACTAATTCTAAGTGTAGGACAAAAACAGAGTATCCAGTACGATATCCATAAATGCAATCCGCGCGAGAAAGGAACGAGGTGTGGGCATGAACGCAGAAGGGCACGAGGCGGAGGTGCGTGAGGTCCTGCTGGGTCCGCCGCCCCAGCGTGAGACGATCGCTGATGCGGTCCACCGCCGGCTACGGGAAGCCGTCCTCACGGGTCGGATCCCCATGGGTGCGCGGATCAACGAGCTCGAGCTGGCGTCGGCGTGGCAGATCAGCCGCACCCCCATCCGTGATGCGCTGCGGCGCCTGGGGGCCGAAGGGCTGCTGCAGGCGGCCCCCGGCCGGGGGATGGTCGTTCCCATGCTGCGGCGGCCCGACCTGGAAGAGCTGTACGGGCTGCGCGAGGCACTGGAAGGCATGGCCGCACGCCGGGCGGCAGAGCGCGCCACGCCGGCCTTCCAGGTGCAGTTGAACACCTTGATCAAGACCTACGGTGGCGCACTCAAGCAGGAGGACCTCGGCCGCGTTGTCGCGGCGGACGACGCCCTGCACGAGGCCGTGGCTCAGATGGCGCAGAATCGCCGGCTGGAAGAGGCGATCAACGTCGCCCGGCAGCGCGTGCGTCAGTTCCACGGGAAGAGCTTCCGGCTCCGCGGCCGCGCCAGGAAGACCTTCCGGGAGATGGCCAAGCTCGTCGCCGCGATCCGCACCCGCGATGCGCCGCGCGCGGAGACCAGCATGCGCGAACACCTCGCCAGCCTGGGTGGTGAGATCGCCTCGGCCTACGACGAGCTGCTGGGGATGCCGCCGCTGTGAGGGACCCCGATGCTATACTGTGGTCGACGCGTGCGCGGAGGGATCCACGATGGTTGATGCGCCGGCGGGCGTCACGCCCCGCGGGCTGGCCGTCCAGGGCTACGAGGCGATCGACGCCTCGGTGCTCGAAACGTTCCCGTATGAATACCCCGGCAAGGCGACGGCGGTGGACATCGATACCGACGAGTTCACCGCGGTCTGCCCCTGGTCGGGGCTGCCGGATTTCGGGACGGTCGCGATCCACTATCTGCCGCGGACGAAGATCCTGGAGCTGCGCTCCCTGAAGTTCTACCTGCTCTCCTACCGCAGCGTCGGTATCTACCAGGAGCACGCCGTCAACCGGATGCTGGAAGACCTGGTGCGGGTCGTGGAGCCGGCGTGGATGGAGATCACGCTGGACTACAAGATCCGCGGGGGCATCCACACGGTTTGCAGGGTGTCATGGGGCGACTCAGGCCGGGCCCGACCATAGCCGAGGTCGGCGTCGTCGCCGCCCTGTACGCGGCACTGACCGTCGTCCTGCAGCCGGCGAGCTACGGCCCGCTGCAATTCCGGGTGGCGGAGGTGCTGAAGTCGCTCGTCATCTGGGAGCCGCACCTCATCGCCGCCTTCGTCCTCGGCAATTTCCTCGCCAACCTGGCCAGTCCGTACGCCGGTCCGTGGGAGCTCGTCTTCATGCCCTTCGCCAACCTCATCGGGGCGTGGGGCTGTTATGCGCTGGGACGGCGCTGGCCATACGCCGGCGCCGCCCTGTACGCGCTCGTGATCGGCATCGCGGTCAGCCTCATGCTGTCGGTCCTACTCAAGCTGACCTTCTGGGGGCTCCTCCCGCCGCTGCTGGCGAGTGAAGCGATCCTCATCGTCGGCGGGGTGCCGGTGATGCGGGCAATGCTGCGCACGGTGGAGCGCACCCGCCGGCGATGGCGGCCGCATCCCGAGAGCTAGGCGCGTGGGGCGCTCGTGCCGCGAGGGTTCACTCCAGCCGGTCGTAGGCGACGAGGGTCAGGAACTCGGTGAAGGGCTCGTGCAGCGCCACGCGCTCGAACACCGCCTGGGCGTCGGCGAACTTCATCTTCGGGAAGTGCTCCCCGTAGGCGTCGCGCAGCTTTCCGAGCTCCTGGTCCTCGATGGCCCGGACCTGCTGCGCGCTGAACTTCTTGTGGTGCACCCACTGCCAGACCTGGGAGCGGGCGATCTCCGCCGTCGCGACGTCCTCCATCAGGTTGAAGATCGCCGCCGCGCCCGTCCCGCGCAGCCATGACTCGAGGTACTGCATCCCCACGCTGGTGTTGTTGCGCAGACCCCCTTCCGTGATCTCCCCGCCGGGCACGCGCACGTCGATCAGGTCGCCTGCCTGCACGCGGACGTCGTCGCGGAGCCGCTCGAGCTGGTGCGGCCGGTTGCCGAGCGCGTCCGCGAAGACCTCCATCGCCACCGGCACCAGGTCGGGGTGCGCCACCCACGTGCCGTCGAAGCCGTCCGTGGACTCGCGGACCTTGTCCTCGCGCACCTTCGCCAGCGCGATCTCGTTGATCTTCGGATCGCGCCGGCTGGGGATGAAGGCCGCCATGCCTCCCAGCGCATGCGCTCCCCGCCGGTGGCAGGTGTGGACGAGCAGCAGCGCGTAGGCGCGCATGAACGGTACCGTCATCGTCACCTGCGCGCGGTCGGGGAAGATGAAATCGCTGCTGCCCCCGAAGCACTTGATGATGCTGAAGATGTAGTCCCAGCGCCCCGCGTTCAGGCCCGCGGCATGGTCCCGCAGCTCGTAGAGGATCTCGTCCATCTCGAAGGCGGCCAGGATGTGCTCGATCAGCACCGTGGCCTTGATCGTCCCGTGGCCGAGGTCCAGGCGGTCTTCGGCGTAGCTGAACACGTCGTTCCACAGGCGCGCTTCGAGGTGGTTTTCGAGCTTCGGCAGATAGATGTACGGGCCACTGCCCCGGTCCAGCAACCGGGGGCCGCAGTGGTACAGGAACAACCCGAAGTCGAACAGGCTCCCGGAGACCGGCGCCCCGTCCACCAGCACGTGTTTCTCCAGCAGGTGCCAGCCGCGCGGGCGCACGATGAGGACGGCGGTCTCGTCGTTGAGCCGATACACTTTCTCCGGGGTCTGGAGCGTGATCGTGCGCTCCACGGCGTCGATGAGGTTTGCCTGTCCCGTGACCATGTTGCCCCACGCCGGTGCGTTGGCGTCCTCGAAGTCGGCCATGTAGGTCGACGCGCCGGAGTTGAGGGCGTTGATCAGCATCTTCCGGTCGGTGGGGCCCGTGATCTCCACCCACCGCTTCTGGAGATCCTTCGGCGTCGGCGCGATCTTCCAATCGCCCTCCCGGATGTGTCTCGTGGCGCTGAGGAAGTCGGGGCGGGCTCCCTGGT
>MENB01000156.1:5377-10492 GCA_001768125.1 Armatimonadetes bacterium RBG_19FT_COMBO_69_19 | reverse complement strand
CCGGCGCCGCCGGAGCAGCCGCTCCCGGGTCGCGTTGAACTCCCGCTGCAGATCCGCGACGAAGCGCAGCGCCTCCGGGGTCAGGATGCGCTCAGCGCCTTCGACCTTGCTCCCACGGATCTCGACGCCATGAGTGGCTGCCATCCCGGCTTCTCCCCTTCCGATGGGTGCTCAGGCCGCGCGCACGCCGATCCGGTGGCGGGCGGCGTTCATGTAGCCTTTGAAGTTCCAGATGAGAGCCGGGTTTTCCGGCTGGCTCCCGCCCGCCGTATCCCTTGCGCGGACGATCAGCTCATGGCGTCCGGGAGGCAGGGCCAGAGACGTTTCCCAGAACCGCCACGCCCAGCGCTCCGATGGTCCCTTCAGCGCGGCCGGTGTCCACGTGGCGCCCTCGTCGATCGAGAGCTCGACGCGCGCCACCTCATGCCGGCCGCTGAGCGCATACCCCATGCAGGTGACGGCGCCAGCCCGAACCGTCTCGCCGTCCAGGGGACGGCAGATCACCGCATTGATGCCCACTTCGCCCAGCATCACACCTGTGGCCCAATCAACGATGTCAGGAGTGACCTCCGGCGGAAACAGCTTGTACGAGTGTGCCTGGAAGTAGTTCTCCGATGGGTCGGCCCGGACGGTGATCGCCTCCAACCACTTCACGCTGCGGGCGCCGATGTAGCCGGGGACCACGACGCGGAGGGGGGAGCCGTGGATCGGGGTCAACGGGCGGCCATTCATCGCATGGGCGACGAGGATCTCGGCGCCAAGCGCTTTGGCCAGCGGGATGGACCCGCCGAACTTTTCCGTCCGACCGCCGTGCTCGATCGCGTCGAGGCCGAGGAACGCGACGTGCGCCGCCGGAGCGGCGATCCCCGCATCCTCCAGGACATCCCGCAGCCGCACTCCGGTCCATTCCGCCGTGCCGATGGCCTGCGCGTCCCAGGGAATCTCGCCCTCGATCGGCCGTACCGCCATCAGTTCCTGCCGGCGGTTCCCGGCGCACTGCAGTGTGGCGACGACGGTGACGTCACCGAAGCGTGCCCGCAGCTCGTCCGGCCGGTACGACGCCGCGCGCCGCACCAGGCCGCCGACGCTGACGCGGTACGCGCCGGGGTCGACCGCCGGCACCGCGCCGTGGTTGCGCACGAAGAAGAGCGGGACCGGCGTGATGAACGAGTGACGCAGGACCTCCCGCGGCGGCTCTGCGTTGAACGGTTCCTGCGACCGCACCAGCAGGCGCGGATCCTTGCCCGCGATCACCGGTGCTTGATGGACACGACTTTCGGCTGGAGGAAGTACAGGAGGTAGTCGGGCCCGCCGACCTTGGCGTCCGTGCCGCTCATGTTGAAGCCACCGAAGGGATGCACGCCGACCAGGGCGCCGGTGCACTTCCGGTTCAGGTACAGGTTGCCGGCAAAGAACTCGCGACGGGCCTGGGCCAGCTTCTCCGGATTGCGGGAGAAGACGGCGCCGGTGAGGCCGTATTCGGTGCCGTTGGCGATGGCGAGGGCGTCGTCGAAGTCCTTCGCCTTGGTGACGGACACGACCGGGCCGAAGATCTCCTCCTGGGCGATCCGGGCCTTCCGGTCCACGTCGACGTACACCGTGGGCTGGATGTAGTGCCCCGAGGGATCGCCGGGCTCCCCGCCCGCGGCCAGCCGCCCTTCGGACTTCCCGATCTGGATGTACTCCATGATCGTCCGCTTCGCGCCTTCGTTGATCACGGGTCCCGCGAAGTAGTTGTCCTTCGCCGGTCCCTGCTCGAGCGCGCGGACCTTCTCGACGAACGCCTCGACGACGTCCTTGTAGACCGCCGCCGTGGCGACCAGGCGCGACCCCGCCGAGCACTTCTGCCCCTGGAAGCCGTAGCCGGACACGACGGCCGCGGTGACGGCCTCGTCCAGATCGGCCTCATCGTCGATGATGACGGCGTTCTTGCCACCCATCTCGGCGATGCAGCGCTTCAACCAGATCTGTCCCGGCGAGACCTTGGCCGCCGATTCGTACAGGTGCAGGCCCACGTCCTTGCTCCCGGTGAACGCGATCATCCGCACGCGGGGGTGCAGCACGAGCGGGTCCCCGACGCTGCCGCCCGAACCGGTGATGATGTTGAGGACGCCCGGGGGCAGGCCAGCCTCCTCCATGACCTCCAGGAAGACGTAGGCATTGGCCGGCGAGTCCGAGGACGGCTTCATCACGACCGTGTTGCCGGCGGCGATCGCCGCGGAGGCCATCCCCACGGGGATCGCCAGCGGGAAGTTCCAGGGCGGGATGACGGCCACGACGCCCAGCGGCACGTACAGGTACTCGCTGAACTCCTCAGGATGCGCGGCCATCGGCCGGCCCTGCGCGTACCGCAGCGCTTCGCGCGCGAAGAACTCGAGGTGATCGATCGTCTCCGCGACGTCGCCGTCCGCCTCGCCCCAGTTCTTGGCGACCTCGTACACCTGCCAGGCTTCGGCGTCGAACTTGCGCCGGCGCAGCCGCTCGGCCGCGCGCAGGACGATCGCGGCGCGCTCCTCCGCGGGGACGCGCGACCAGGTCCGAAACGCCTCGTCCGCCGCGGCCACGGCCTGCTGCACGTGGTCGGCGGTGGCCTTCTGGCAGACCACGACCACTTCGTCTTTCTGGGACGGGTTGGTCGAGGTGAACTTGTCCTTCGTGGTCACCCGCTTGCCGCCGATGACGAGCGGCAGCTCCTTGCCGAGCTCGGAGGCGACCTTCTTCAGGGCCCCGAGCATCGCGGAGCGGCCGGGCTCGGTCGTGAAGTCGGTGAAGGGCTCGTTGCGGAACTCAGGAAGCGCCATACCTCCATTATATCGATGGTCTGGCCGGGAACGGGACCCACGGCAGGTGGGTTGTCGTCCCAGGAGCGCTGGCGGATCGGACCGGCCATGGGCCGGGTTGGCTGACGATGTGAAGGACGCGCCTTCGGGCAGCACGCGATGATACGCGGAGTGGATATGGCCGTGCACGACGACGTCGGCGCGTCCATCCCCCAGCATCCGGCGGCGGGGAGTGATCTGAGATAGGCAATGCGCTCGGCGCCGAGCTGCCGGAGCGACCATCTCGCCGACACGGCGAAGGGTTCCAGGTCGGGCGGGAGCGTGATGAGAAGCGCGGGGCGAGGAGGCGCTCACTCATCGGGGGTGGCGGAGGGGGTGGGATTTGAACCCACACGGGCCTTGCGGCCCAGCGGTTTTCAAGACCGCGCGGATAGCCAGGTTCCCGGCACCCCTCCGCGGTTTCAGCCCATTATACTCTGAATCGCGCTCAGGCAGCGGCGAATCGCTCAGCGCGCCGCGATGCACGGTGAGGCGCGCGGTGGGGATCCTCCGGGCCAGTGCTTCTGCCGGAAAACCCCACGGGTGGACCAGGATGCGTTCGTCCTACGCGTGTCCACGTCATCCGGCCAGTCACGCAGGCGCCTCGAGCCGGGCATGCCGTGGAAGAAGAAGACAGGCCTTAGCGCCCCCTGCATTCGAGTCAACGCTGCAAAGCGCGCCTCCGCTGCAAGGGAATCGAGGGGGCGCAAGCCAATATTCATCGCCCATGCACCTGGATCGCCGTCCTGGCCATCTTCATGTGGGGGTGGGCAGTATCGGGCACCCACCGGATGGCCCCGGGACTGCCCCCTCAGTAGGCTAAAGGCATGCTCAAGCTCGTCATCATCACCTTCCTCGCGGCCCTGGGGACCGCAATTGCCACGGGGATCGGCGGGGTGCCGTTCCTGTTCACCCGCCGGATGTCGGAGCGCCTGGTCGGACTGGCCTGGGGCTTCAGCGGCGGGCTCATGCTCTCCGCCTCGGTGTTCAACCTCGTCTTCGAAGGGGTGAGGCGCGCAGGGTACAACCAGGTGGCCCTGGGGATCGGCCTTGGCGCGGGTCTGTTCTGGCTCACCTCGGAACGCCTCGGGCACACGCACTTCAACTTCTATCACCTCGAGGGGGCCGTCGCCCGGCGGGTGATCCTGCTCATCGGCTCGATGTTCGTGCACAGCTTCGCGGAGGGCATCGCAGTGGGCGTCGGGTTCGGGACCGGGGACATGACGCTCGCGGCGCTGGTCACCATCGCCATCGCGATCCACAACATCCCCGAGGGGATCGCCGTCTCGCTGCCGCTGCGCGCGGAGGGGTTCAGCGGCTGGTCGTGCATCTGGTGGTCCATCTTCACGAGCCTGCCCCAGCCGGTCATGGCCGTTCCCGCGGCCCTCGCTGTGGCGTTCTTCCAGCCGCTGGTTCCGCTGGGGCTGGGGTTCGCGGCGGGGGCGATGGCCTTCATGGTGTTCAGCGAGATGATGCCCGAGGCCGCAGAGCACGGCGGGCGGGGCAACGCGGCGGCCGCAGCGGTGGCCGGCTTCCTCGTCATGATGCTGATGCAGAACGTGCTACAGTAGTCCTCGTGCCCCGATCTCTCGTTGCCTTCGACTACGACGGCACCCTCGTGGATGCGTACGAGATCAAACGCGAGTCCTACTGGCGCGCCGTCGCCGAGACGCTCGGGCTGGATGAACGCCACCGGCCGGTCGTCGACGCGTCCTACGCCCGCACCAGCGGGGCGCATCGCCTGCAGCAGCTCGAGGATACGGCCCGGGCCCTGCGCCTCGAGGTGACGCCTGCGCAGCAGGAGGCGTTCTCCGGCCGCTACTCTGCCTACAATGACGCGGCCAAGGCCCGGATGGTGGAATTCCCCTCAGTGCGCGGGGTGCTCGAGACCCTGCGCGCCCGCTTCGATTTGGCGCTGATCAGCGGGCTGCCTCAGGAGCTGCTCATGGCCGACGCGGCGGAGCGCGGGCTGGCCCGGTTCTTCGTCCTGATCGAAGGCGGGGACAAGGGCCGCGCGCTGCGCCGGCTGCAGGAGGAAGGCCGCAAGGTCGTCCTCTTCGTCGGGGATACGCCCCACGACGAAGCGACGGCGCGCGAGCACGGCGTTCCCTTCTTCCGCGTCCAGGGAGACGCCGACCTCGCCCGGGTCCCCGCGGTTCTCGGGCTCGATTAGCGCTCGGGCTCGACTAGAACGAGACGCTGACGCCGGCGGTGATCACGCCCTGCATCGGCTCGGGGCCGAGCAGGGTTGCCAGGCTCACTGAGTACTCCGTGTTGCCCGCCGCCCAAGAGAGCT
>MENB01000156.1:5021-5321 GCA_001768125.1 Armatimonadetes bacterium RBG_19FT_COMBO_69_19 | reverse complement strand
GTGACCGTGAGTTCCTCCGTCAGGCGATAGGCGATCTGCCCGGCGAGCTGGAGTCGCGGCGCTGCCCCAGGCAGCGCCGCCGCGTAACCTCCTTCAATCGTCCAGATTCCATCCGCGAAGCTGCCGCTTACTCCGAGAGCATAACGTGACTCGGACGGAGACGTGAGGGTCCAGAGTTCACCATAGACGACAAGGTCCCCGACCAGGCCGCTCACGCCTGCCCCGTACGCCGTCCTCGCTCCGCTGATCGACAGCACGTGCGCTTCCACCTCGAAGGAGGGAAACTCATGCCGCAGGCTC
>MENB01000156.1:4634-4914 GCA_001768125.1 Armatimonadetes bacterium RBG_19FT_COMBO_69_19 | reverse complement strand
GACCACGTCCACGGGCTCGATCGAGAAAGGCAGCGTCAGGCGCGCCGTCTCGAGCGGCATGCGCTCCACGCCCACGCGCAGGTCGAAGGGCAGGCGCCGGTACTGCAGATAGGCCTCGGTCAGTCCAGTCGATGACTGTGACGGCCCATCGAGGAGGATCCCCGGATCGAGGGTGAGCACGAACGCGGCGGGGCCCACCGTGAACCGCGCGTCGATGTGCGCCGCGGCCTTCCACTGGATGACCGGCGGACCGCCGGCTCCCACCGTGGCGATGGTGCCG
>MENB01000156.1:4224-4511 GCA_001768125.1 Armatimonadetes bacterium RBG_19FT_COMBO_69_19 | reverse complement strand
CCCGTCTTCCAGGTAGACGATCCGGTTGACGCGCTCGAGCAGCCTCGGGTCGTGCGTGGCCACCACGAAGGTGACGCCGTGCTCGCGATTGAGGTGCTTCATCTCGTCGATCAGCGCGATCCCCGTGGTGCCGTCCAGATTCGCCGTCGGCTCGTCGGCCAGGATCACCTTCGGCTCGGCCGCGAGCGCGCGCGCGACGGCCACGCGCTGCTGCTGTCCGCCGGACAGCTGGTTGGGCCGGCGCCGCCACAGGTCCCCGATGCCGAGGTCGGTCAGCGCCCGGCGGG
>MENB01000156.1:1592-4182 GCA_001768125.1 Armatimonadetes bacterium RBG_19FT_COMBO_69_19 | reverse complement strand
GGACGAAGGCGGCGTTCTCGACCGCGGAGAGGACCGGGATCAGGTTGTAGGCCTGGAACACGAAGCCGAACGACCGCAGGCGCAGCTCCGCGAGGCGGTTGTGGTCGAGCCGGTCGATGCGCTCCCCCGCCAGCCAGACCTCGCCCGCGGTCGGATGATCGAGACCGCCGATCAGGTGCAGCAGCGTGCTCTTCCCGCTGCCCGACGGCCCGGCGATCGCGGTGAACTCGCCGGGGGCGATGTCGAGGCTCACGTCGTTCAGCGCCGTGGTCTGCTGCCCGTCCAGCCGGTAGATCTTCGTCAGTCCCCGCACCCGCACCAACGAGTCCATCCTATCCTCCTACGCGACGAACCGCATCGCTTCGACCGGCGCCAGCCGACCGGCGACCCTCGCCGGCCAGAGCGCGGCAAGCACGCCGATGCCGATCGCAAACGCCACGATGATCACGACCTCGACCGGCGCGATGCTGGCGTACATCACCCGGGGCAGCCCGTAGGCTTCAGCGATGTCGCCCCAGTCGAACGGATACGCGAACCCGCGGGCCATGCGGGCGACGATCGGGAGCCCCAGCGCCAGTCCCACGGCGGCGCCGGTCCCGCACAGCACGAGGCTCTCCGTGAGCACCATGCGCATGATGCGCCCGCGCCGGGCTCCCAGGGCGATGACGACGCCGAACTCCCGGGTCCGCTCGATGACGCTCAGGTAGATGGTGTTCACGACCAGCAGCCCTGTCAGGACGAAGAAGATGCCGACGAACATCAGCACGATCGGCCGCAGGGCCTGCTCGAGGTCGCTCAGGGCAGGGTACGTCTCCCGCCAGGTCTCCACGACGACCTGTTGTCCCAGGGCCTCCTGCAGCCGGTCGCGCAGGGGGACCAATCCGGCGTCGTCGGTGGTGCGGCGGAACTCCGGGACGTGCAGCTCGAAGCGGGTCACCGCGCCTGGGGCGGCGAGCTCCTGGGCCGCGGGGAGAGACAGGATCGCCCCGCGCGCGTCCTGCGCAGGTTCTGGGAAGTGGAGGATGCCCACGACGGTGTACGCTGATGCGCCGGTGCCGTCCGTGCCCGGGGCATAGGCGTAGACCGGGTCGCCCAGGCCCACCTGCAGGGTCCGAGCCAGGCCCCCGCCGAGGACGATGCCGTCCAGGTCGGCCGCTCCGGGGAGCCGCCCTTCCGTCAGATACTTCTCACCGAATCGCTCGCGGATCGCGGGAGGCTGGTCCAGTCCCGCGAGCATCGCGCCGCGCGCGCGGTCCTCGCCGGAGAGCAGGGCCGGGACCTCGAGCGTGGCGGCGACTTGCGAGCCGGGAAGCGCCGCCTGGATGCGAGCCCTCAGCGCTCCCGCGGCGGGGATCAATGCCTGCCGGAAGTCGCGCATGTCACGGTAGTCCCGCACGTGGATCTGGACGTGACCGACCGCGTCCGTGAGGTTCACGTACAAACCGTCCCGGGTCCCTCCGACTAGCCCGAAGTACAGGATGCTCATCCAGACGACGAAGCCAACCGCCACGGCCGCGCCGAGACTGCGGGTGCGGTGGCGCCAGAGGTTTCGCCACGCCAGGACCAGCACTATTCACACCCCTGTTCGAGCGCCTGCAGGGTGAAGCATGCCTCCGGCACCTTCACCCCGAAGCGGTAGTCGCTATACACCGCAGTCGTGCGGTACCCTGAGCGCAGGAGATCCTCGACGATCGTCCGGGTCGGGAAGAGGCGGTCCCCGATCTTCGTGTGCTGCGAGAACGCCACGCGCTTGACGGCTTGGCCGCGCTGGTCGTAGAAGAGCCACTCCTGGGGCGCAAAGGTCGAGGCGTCGGCGGTCACGGTGAGCTTGCCGTACGGCGTCGGCGCGGAGGGTCTCGGGATCAACTCGAGGACCACGTTCTTCGCGTCCGCGGAGGCGACGCGGGCGGTGTAGTCCTGCTCGATGTCGCGGCCGCTCAGGTCGCTGTATGAGATGTCGGAGCCGAGGAAGCTCTCGCTGCGGCCGCTGGGCGGCAGGCGCAGGGTGCGCTTCAGCCGCGGCGTGTAAACCCACAGGTTGTCGCCGACCTTGAGGAACGCCTGCCCGGCATCCCGCGCCGGGGATTTGACCTGGACGAGCCCCCGCTCCTCGCCATCGCTCCACACCACGAGGACGTACTCGGTCCGGCGATCCGGACGCGACACCGTCAGCGTGATGGTCGCCCGGCCAGCGCCGCCCCGATGGTTGTCCTCGATCGCGCGCAGCACGGTGCGGGCATCCGGCGCGGCCTTGGCGGTGGCCGTGGCGAGCGCCGCCAGCAACACCAGGGCTGTGACGCGTATCTTGCGGTTCATCAGGTCCTCCTCATTCCATGCGCATGGCCTGCGCCGGTCGCAGCCGCCGGACCCTGCGGGCCGGGATGAGCAGCGCGAGCAGCGCGGCGATCCCCACGGTCAGCGAGGCATACAGCGCGTAGACCGGGTGGACCGCGGCGTAGATCTCTTCGGTCAGGGGGAGCGAGGTGAAGGCGCGGCTGTACGTGGAGCCGAGCAGCCCGCCGATCACGTTGACACGTGCCAGAACGGCGATCGTGGCGTAGCCGCCGGCCAGCCCGACCACCCAGCCGAT
>MENB01000156.1:0-1556 GCA_001768125.1 Armatimonadetes bacterium RBG_19FT_COMBO_69_19 | reverse complement strand
GGCCAGACGGGCGGGCGCCAGCCCGAGGGCCGAGATCATGCCGAACTCGCGGGTGCGCTCGATCACGCTCACCACGGCCGTGCTCGTCACGGCCGCGGCGGCGACCAGCGAGAAGATGAAGATGATCGGGATCGATGAGTAGCGGTTCGCCTCGATGTCCTTGCGGATCGCGCCGAGCATCTCCAGTGGCCCGTAGGCCCCCACGCCGGGTGGGAGCAGGAGGCGCACCGCCCGGGCGACCGCATCCTCCTCGCCGCGCGGGACGTCGAGGGCGAGGCCGGTCGCGGTGCGGGCCCCGCTGAGCGCCCGCGCATCGTCGATGTGTACGAGGACCGCATGGTCGTCCACGGCCGGGGCGGAGGTCTCGACGAGGCCGACCAGCACGAGTCCCGCCGCCTGCGGCCCGGCTTCACCTGCGGTATCGAGGACCGCCCGCTCGCCCACGCGCACGTCGATGCGGGAGGCCAGACCGCGCCCCAGCACCAGCTCACCCGGCGCCCGCAGCATCCGTCCCTCTACGACGTGCGAGGGGACGGCGCTGACGGACGCTTCGCGCTCGGGGTCGATCCCGCGGGCCAGCACCGATTCCGCGGTGTAGGCGGAGCGGATGAGGGCGGGGAACTCCAGCCGCGGGGCGACACCGCGCACGCGCGGATCGTTCCGCAGCGCCGAGGCGAACGACAGCTCCGGCAAGGCGTTCTCGGGGTCCGGGTCGTCCCGGTACGCGACCTTCGTGATCAGCACCGGCGCACCGACGAAACGGGCCTGGGCCGTGATCACCGAGGTGGTGAAGCCGTCCAGGAATCCCCAGTAGAAGATGGTGGCAAACGCCGAGTAGGCGACGACGAGGACCAACAGAATGGTCCGCCGGCGGTGCCGCCACACGTTGCGCCAGGCCAGGCGTACCAGCGTCTTCACGCGTTCACCTTATCACCAGTCCGACGAAGGAGAATAGGGCGGCGGACGGATGAATACTCCATCCATGGACGTCCTGGAGGCCATCCGTACCCGGCGCAGCATTCCGCAGTTCAAGCCCGATGCGATCCCGCGCACGGTCATCGAGGAACTGCTCGAGGCCGCGGTGTGGACCCCGAACCACCGGCTAACGGAGCCGTGGCAGTTCTTCGTGCTCGAGGGGGAGAGCAAACGGCGCTTTGCGGAGATCCGCCGCGACGCCCGCCGCGCGGCCCTGCCGAACCCCGACGCACCCGAGGTACAGGCGGCGCTGCAGAAGGTCTACGACGATACGGTCAACACACCCGTGATCGTTGTCTTCACGTCCGCCGGGCACGCCGATCCCGAGATTCAGGAGGAGAACTACTGGTCCACGTTCGGCGCCGCCTACGCCGTCATGCTGGGGGCCTGGAGCCGCGGGATCGGCACCTACTTCCGCACGGGAAAGGCGGTCGTGGACTCCCCCAGACTGCGCGCGCTTCTGGGCCTGCCCGATGACCGGCGGGTCATCGGCGCGCTGTATCTCGGCCATCCCGCGGTGGTTCCGCAGAAACGGCGGACTCCTGCGGCAGAAAAGACGGTCTGGCTCTCTTAGGGCGTGG
>MENB01000155.1:6140-8695 GCA_001768125.1 Armatimonadetes bacterium RBG_19FT_COMBO_69_19 | reverse complement strand
ATCGTCGTCGGGACGTCGGTGATGACGAACTCGGTCAGAGCGCGGCGCATTCGGACGATCGCCTCGTTGCGATCGGTCCCCCAGGCGATGACCTTCGCGATCAGGGAATCGTAGTGCGGGGGGATCGCGTAGCCGCCGAAGGCGTGCGTGTCCACCCGGATCCCGGGGCCCCCGGGCGGGACGAACTGCCCGATCGTGCCGGGGCAGGGCCGGAAGTCCAGCCGCGGGTCCTCGGCGTTGATCCGGCACTCCAGGGCGTGGCCGTGGAACGCGATGTCGCCCTGCGAGAAGGGCAGCTTCTCCCCGGCGGCCACGAGGATCTGCTGTTTCACCAGGTCGATCCCGGTGATCATCTCCGTCACGGGATGCTCCACCTGGATGCGCGTGTTCATCTCCATGAAGTAGTAGTGGCCGTCGCGGTCGACGAGGAACTCGACCGTGCCCGCGCCGGTGTAGTCGATGGCGTGCGCGGCACGCGTCGCGGCCTTGCCGAGCGTGCGGACGAAGCGCTCCCGCAGGCCCGGGGGCGGCGACTCCTCGAGCAGCTTCTGATGCCGGCGCTGGATGGAGCAGTCCCGCGCGCCCAGGTGCACGACGTTCTTGTGCTTGTCGGCGAGGATCTGCAGCTCGATGTGCCGCGGTTCTTCGACGTACTTCTCGATGTAGACTTCGCCGCTGCCGAACGCCGCTTCCGCCTCCGCCTGGGCCGCCTGCAGGGCGCGGCGCAGGTCGTCGCGCGTGTGCACGAGGCGCATCCCGCGGCCGCCCCCGCCGGCGGAGGCTTTGACGATCAGCGGGAAGCCGATGCGCTTCGCCACGTCGAGGGCGTCCTGATCGCTGCGGATCGGGCCGTCGCTGCCGGGGATGACAGGCACCCCGGCCGACTTCATCCGCTCCCGGGCCTCGGACTTGTTCCCCATCGCACCGATGGCCTGCGGCGTGGGGCCGACGAACGTGATCTTCACGTCCTCGCAGATCTCCGAGAAATGCGGGTTCTCAGCCAGGAAGCCATAGCCGGGATGGATCGCGTCGACGCCGAGGAGCTCCGCCGTGCTCATGATGTTGGGGATGTTGAGGTAGGAGTCCGCGGCCGCGGGCGGCCCGATGCAGAACGCCTCGTCGGCGAGGCGCACGTGCAGGGCGTTCCGATCCGCCTCTGAGAACACCGCGACGGTCCGGATGCCGAGCTCCCGGCAGGCGCGGATGACGCGCACGGCGATCTCCCCACGGTTGGCGATCAGGAGCTTTCGGAACATGCGGCGGGGGTCAGGCCCCGTTCGGGCCGGGATCGATCAGAAAGAGGGGCTGGCCGTACTCCACCGGCACGCCGTTCTCGGCGAGCACCTTGACGACACGGCCGGGAAGTTCGCTCTGGATCTCATTGAACAGCTTCATCGCCTCGATGATGCACACCGTCTGGCCCTGCTCCACGACGTCGCCTTCGTCCACGAAGGGCGGGGCGTCGGGGCTGGCCGCGCGGTAGAAGGTCCCGACCATCGGGGCGGTGATCGGCTTAAGATGGTTCGATTCGGGCCCGGCGGCCTCGGGTGCCGTGCCCGTGGGGCCCAGACCCTCGGCGACATGGGGCGAGGCCTGGCGGGAGGCGTGCGGCGGGGGCGTGGAGACGTGGATGACCCCGCCCGGGGTCTTCTTCACGAGCACGCGCAGCGTCGGGGATTCGACCTCGAGCTCGGCGATATCCGACTCCGCGGCCAGCCGGATCACCGCACGGATCTGCTCGAAGTCGAACTTCTCGTTGTCGCTCATCGGCTCTGGCCGGCAGGGGCGCCCGTCTCGTGCAGGACGCCGAGCTGCCGGAACTTCGCATACCTGCGATTCACCAACTCCTCAGGAGACACCTGTCGCAACACACCGAGGTGGCGGCGCAGGGCGTCCCGGACCTCGGCGAAGACCGCGTCCGAATCGCGATGCGCGCCGGCGAAGGGCTCCGTGAGGACCTCGTCCACGACGCCCAGCGCCTGGAGGTCCTTGGCCGTGAGCCGCAGGGCAGCGGCGGCTTCGGGCGCCCGGGTCGCGTCGTGCCAGAGGATCGCGGCGCACCCTTCGGGCGTGATGACGGTGTAGACCGCGTACTGCAGCATGAGGACGACATCCCCCACGGCAATCGCCAGGGCGCCGCCACTCCCGCCCTCGCCCGTGATCACCACGATCGCCGCCGTGCGCAGGCGGCTCATCTCCTGGATGTTCCGGGCGATGGCTTCCGCCTGACCGCGCTCCTCGGCGGCGTCCCCGGGGAAGGCGCCCGGCGTATCCACGAACGCCACGACCGGTACGGTGAACTTCTCGGCCAGCTTCATCGCCCGCAGGGCCTTGCGGTATCCCTCCGGGTAGGGCATCCCGAAGTTCCGGGCGATGTTCTCCTTCGTGTCCTTTCCTTTGTTGTGGCCGATGATGACGACCGGCTGGCCCTCGAACCGGGCCATGCCGGCGAACATCGCGGGATCGTCTCGGAACCGGCGGTCGCCGTGCAGCTCCAGGACGTCGGTGAAGAGCGCGGCGACATAGTCCACCAGATGCGGGCGCTGGGTGTGGCG
>MENB01000155.1:0-6121 GCA_001768125.1 Armatimonadetes bacterium RBG_19FT_COMBO_69_19 | reverse complement strand
GAAGATCGCCCGCCGCAGGTCCTCGGCCCGCTCCTCGAGGACCGAGATCTCCCCATCCAGGGACAGGTTCTGCTCGCGGGAGAGGCGGCGCAGCCGCTCGATCTCCGCTTCCACCTCCGCGAGTTGACGGTCGTGGTCGGCCGGCGTGGGGGAGGTCACGTCTGGGCCCCCTGCGGCGCGGCGACCTCGGGGACGGGCTTCTCCAGCCGGGGCCCGCCGAAGAAGGCGAGCAGCCCGGCGAGCGTGCGGCGCATCTCCGAGCGCGCTACGACCATGTCGATGAGGCCCTTGTGCAGGCAGAACTCCGCAGTCTGGAAGTCGTCGGGCAACTTGCGCCGGATGGTCTGCTCGATGACACGCCGCCCGGCGAACCCGATCGTCGCGCCGGGCTCGGCCAGGATGACGTCGCCGAGGAAGGCGAAGCTCGCCGTGACGCCGCCGGTCGTCGGATCGCACATGATCGAGACGTAAGGCAGCCCCGCGTCGTGGAGGCGTCCGACCGCGGCGCTCGTCTTGGCAAGCTGCATCAAGGACAGGACGCCTTCCTGCATGCGGGCGCCCCCGGAGGCCGAGAAGATGATGAGCGGGAGCCGGGCCTCCCGGGCGTGCTCCGCCGCGCGGGTGACCTTTTCACCCACGGCGGAGCCCATCGAGCCGCCCATGAAGTAGAAATCCAGGGCCGCGGCGACTGTGCGCCACCCCTCGATCGTGCCTTCGCCCCAGATCACGGCTTCGGGCCGGCCGGTCTTCTGCCTGGCTTCCTCCAATTTCTGTGCGTAGCCGACGAAGCTGAGGGGATCGGCGGAGGTGAGAGAACCGTCAAACTCAACGAAGCCGTCCTCATCCAGCGTGATGGCCAGGCGCTCTTCCGCGGAGAGGCGGTGGTGATAGGTGCACTTCGGGCAGACCCGCAGGCTGCGCTCCAGCTCCTTGCGGTAGATGAGATTGCTGCAGCGCGGGCACTTCGCCCAGATGCCGGCGGGCATCTCCCGCCGCTGCAGCGAGCCGTATTTGGGACGCCGGAGCCAGTTGAGCACAGATCGCCTCGCCAGAGGGCGGCGTGAAGTCTCTCGATTATAGCGTACTTGCCGCCTGCCGAGAAACCGGGGATAACGATAGCGTACCCTTATCCCCCTTCCCGTCATCTGGTATCGTTATTCCGAGGAGGCGCCATCATGAGGAATCGCACATCGCCCGGCACGATCCTCACCGTGCTGCTCTTCATCGTCGCGGGAGCCGTCGTGCTCGGGAACAGCGTGCTGCCGCAGTACTTCCCGGGGCTCGCCGGCCGCGCCGCGCCGGAGGCGCCCGCGACCCCAACCCCCACCCCTGCCCCATCGCCCTCGTCCCCACCCGCGACAACGCAGACGCCCGCCGGGCCGACCCCCCTGGTCTCGGAGGAGTCGACGATCATCAAGGTCGTCGAGCGGGTCCGCCCGGCCGTGGTGAACATCGACACGGTGGCGCAGGTGCAGACGGTCTTCGGCGTGTTCCCGCAGCAGGGCGCAGGCTCGGGGGTGATCGTGAGCCCGAACGGCTACATCCTCACCAATAACCACGTCGTCGAGAACGCGCAGCAGATCAAGGTCACCCTGCTCTCGGGGAAGAGCTACGCGGGCAAGATCGTCGGCACGGATCGGTTCTCCGACCTGGCCGTGATCAAGGTGGATGCGCCCGAATCCCTCCCGGCCGCGCAGCTCGGACAGGCGAGCAGCCTGCGCGTCGGGCAGATGGCCGTGGCGATCGGGAACCCCTTCGGGCTGGGCCATACCGTGACCGTCGGCGTCGTGAGCGCGCTCAACCGCAGCATCCAGGTCCCCGGGCTCGTCATCGAAAACCTCATCCAAACCGACGCTGCGATCAACCCGGGCAACAGCGGCGGGGCCCTGGCCGACAGCGCGGGTGCGGTGATCGGGATCAACACGGCGATCGTGCAGCAGGCCCAGGGCATCGGCTTTGCCATCCCTATCGATACCGCCCGAGCCATCATGGACCAGCTGATCAGCCGGGGCCACGTCACCCGGCCGTTCGTGGGGATCGTCTGGGGCGGTGACGTGGACGCGAACATCGCCCGGCAGTACAACCTGCCGGTGGACCGGGGGATCATCGTCCGCGAGGTGGAGGCCAACGGTCCCGCCGCCCGCGCGGGGATCCGGCCGGGGGACATCGTCATCTCGGTGGATGGTAGCCCGGTCAACAACTGGAACGACTTCATCCGGCAGCTGTTCACGAAGCGCCCTGGCCAGCGGGTCCGGATCGGAATCGTCCGGGACGGCAGCCGCCGCACCGTGGACGTGACGCTCGGGGAACGCTCGCAGTAGGGGATGCCGACCTACGCCGTCGATCAGGCCGCCTCGCAGGCGGTCTCCGGGGTCCGTGAGGTCCTGGGAGAGCCCCTCGACGTCAACGTCACCACCCCTCCGCACGGCGTCGACGCCGACCTGGCCGTGCCGTGCTTCCCGTTCGCCGCGAAGCTCCGGCAGAAGCCCGAGGAGATCGCACGTCGACTGGCCGACCACATGCCCCCGCTCGGGCTGCTGGAGCAGCCCCGCGCGGAGGGCGGCTACCTGAACTTCCGGTTCAATCGAGCTTCCTACGGCAAGATGGTCATGGAAGACCTCGACCGCCTCGGCGCCCGCTTCGGCAGCAGCGAGGAGGGGGAGGGGAAGACCGTCGTCCTCGACATCTCCTCGCCCAACGTGGCCCGGCCGATGTCCGTGGGGCATCTCCGCTCCACGATCATCGGGGACGCACTGCACCGCCTGTACGCCTTCGCCGGCTACACGGCCGTCGGTGTCAACCATTACGCGGACTGGGGCACGCAGTTCGGGACCCTCCTATATGGGATGACACAGTGGCTGGACCGCGAGGCGTACGGGAAGGCCCCCGTGCGGGAGCTGCTGCGGATCTACGTGAAGTTCGACGAGGAGGCCCGGGCCGATCCATCCCTGCGAGACCAGGCGCGCGAGTGGGCGCTGCGCCTGGAGCAGGGCGATCCCGAGGCCCGGCGGATGTGGGAGGAGATCGTCCGCCACAGCCTCGCCGAGTTCGACAAGATCTACGACGTGCTCGGTGTGACCTTCGACTCCTGGCGGGGCGAGAGCGCCTACCTCGAGATGTCGCAGGAGGTCATCGAGGAGGCCCGGCGCAAGGGCGTCGCGGTCGAGGACCAGGGCGCGCTGATCGTCCCGCTGAAGGACGCCGGCATGGAGACGCCGCTGATCCTGCGCAGCTCGGACGGCCGCACGCTCTACTCCACACGGGACCTCGCCGCGGCGATCTACCGCATCCGCACCTACCGCCCCGCGCAGCTGATCTATGTTGTCGGCGCTGAACAACGACTGCACTTCCGGCAGCTGTTCGCCACGCTCCGGAAGCTTGGGTTCACGGACGTCACGTACGCCCACGTCGATTTTGGGCTGATCACGCTGCCGGAAGGACGCATGAGCACGCGCCGGGGCCGGGTGGTCTTCCTCGAGGACGTCCTCCAGGAGGCCATATCGCGCGCCAGGGCGCTCGTGGATGAGAAGAACGCCGAGCTGCCCGAGGTCGACAAAGAGGAGGTCGCGCGCCTGGTCGGCGTCGGGGCGATCAAGTACGCGGACCTCTCCCAGAGCCGGGTGAAGAACGTCGTCTTCGACTGGGACCGCATGCTGTCGCTCGACGGCGACAGTGCGCCGTACCTGCAGTACACGTACGTCCGGGCCCGGGGCATCATGCGCAAGAGCGCGGCCCCGTATCCGGCCGGAGGCATCGACCGGCGGGCGATGGAGACCGCGGAGGAGTGGAACCTGATCAAGCACCTGGCGCGCTTTCCCGAGGCGGTGCGCGAGGCGGCGCGGACGTACCATCCCCACATCGTGGCGAACTACCTGTTCGGGCTGGCGCAGGTGTTCCACGTCTTCTATCACAACGTCCCCGTGCTCCAGGCCGAGGACGAGCACCTCCGGGCCAGCCGGATGAGCATCGTCCACGGGGCCGCCCAGGTCATGCAGACCGGGCTCGGCCTCCTCGGCATCGGCGTCCCCGAGCGGATGTAGCGGCAGGGGTACGCATTAGGGGGTATAATACGATCTGCGGGAATGGAGGGATTTGCCAGGGGAGGAGCGAACCCCCCCCACCGGATTCGGCCGCATCACCCGGATCACCCGGACACCTGGCCGCTGTAAGTATACCGGCACCCTGAACCCTGCCCCGGGTGTCCGCCATCACCACTCGATGCTTCCAATCTTGTATGCCTAGAGGAGACCGTATGATCGATCATCGCGCATTTCGATGGGGCAGGCGTGCGTTGCCCGTTGTCCTGGCGGTCCTCGTCGCGGCGGCCCCGGTCGCCGCCGCCATCTTCACGGACATCCAGGGGCTCCCGATGCAGCGCGCGATCGAGCGCCTCGCCGCGAAGGGGATCTTCCGCGGGACCTCGGGGACGACGTTCAACCCCAACGGCACGGTCACCCGCGCCGACTTCGCGGTGCTCCTCGTCCGGACGCTCGGCCTGGACGCCCAGGGTGTGGCCCTGCCGGCCTTCAAGGATGCGCCCGAGATTGCCCGGGATCAGGTCGCGGCCATCGCGGCGGTGACGAGCCTTGGCAGCGTCTCCCCGCAGAAGGTCGAGCTCAAGAAGGGCGCGCTGGTGTACACACTGAGCACCGATAAGCCCGTGTACGGCCCCGCCGACCTGATCAAGGTCACCTTCGCGGTGAAGAATACGAGCGAGCAGGCCGTCAGGTTCGACCACACCAACTCGCAGCTGTACGACTTCATCATCCGCGCCCCCGACGGCCATGAGGTCGCGAAGTGGTCGCTCGGCCGGCCCTTCCTGCCGCTGGAACAGCCGGTGTCGCTCGCGGGGGGTCAGGCGTTCACCTGGCCGACGCTGTGGAAGCAGCTCGACCAGAGCGACGACCCCGTGGCGCCGGGGCGGTATGAGATCATCGCGATCCACACGACGAAATCCAATCCCACCTCGCTCTCTCTGTTCTTCAACAAGGGCGTGATGGCGCCGTACCCGGACAACACCTTCCGGCCGAAAGAAGAGATCAGCCGGCTCGAGCTGGCCACCGTCGCGGCGCGCGCGATCGGGTTGAGCGACGCGCCCGCGAACAACCTGGCGGCGAGCGACGCCAATGCCGTCCCGGCCCCGGCGCGGGGGACCGTCGCCGCCGCCATCGAGAAGCGGCTGGTGGCGCTGGTGGGTCGGGAGTTCCGCCCCGCCCAGAAGGCCACCCGCGCGGAAGTCGCTCAAGCGCTGGACGGACTGATGGACGCCGTGAAGCGGTACAACTTCTCCAAGGGCACGCTGAAGGATCCCGTAGCCGGGAACCCGCCGCAGATCACCCTCGAGGACGACCGCAAGGCCCTGCGCACGTACCGCGTCGCGCGGAACGTCGCGGTGTACCGCAATGACCGGTCGGCGGAGCTGCGGGACCTGCGCCCCGGTGATGTGCTACTGTTCCTGAACGTCGGCGACGTCGGGGACGTCGCCTACATCGAAGCCACAGGGAGATAGCCATGCAGTTCTTCCTCGACACCGGCAGCCTGGAGGAGATCCGCACCGCGTCCCGCTGGGGCCTCCTGGATGGAGTGACCACGAACCCGAGCCTGGTCGGCAAGGAGGGGATGGACCACCGGGCCCTGATCCGCGAGATCGCCTCGATCACGTCCGGGCCCATCTCGGTGGAGACGACCTCCGAGGTTGCGGAGGAGATGGTGACCCAGGGGCGCGAGTACGCGACCTGGGCGCCCAACGTCTACGTGAAAGTCCCCTGTACCCAGGAGGGCATCCGGGCGGCGTCGCTGCTGGGCCAGGAGGGCATCCGGATCAACGTCACCCTCGTGTTCTCCGTGAACCAGTCCATCCTCGCCGCCAAGGCCGGCGCCGCGTTCGTCAGCCCGTTCGTGGGACGGCTGGATGACATCGGTCAGGATGGGATGGCGGTGGTGCGGGAGATGGTGCAGGTGTACCGCACCCAGCGCTACACGACGAAGGTCCTGGCGGCCAGCCTGCGTCACCCGATGCACGTGACCCAGGCGGCCCTCGCCGGCGCCGACGTCGCCACGATGCCGTTTCGCGTCCTGGAACAGCTGGTCAAGCACCCGCTCACTGAGCTCGGCCAGGAGC
>MENB01000154.1:22771-23409 GCA_001768125.1 Armatimonadetes bacterium RBG_19FT_COMBO_69_19 | reverse complement strand
TAGAACTTGCCGATGTCACGGTCAAACAGCCGGATCGCTTCTCGCGCGATGGGCTCCGCCCGGTCGGAGCGGACGGCGAGGACAAAGTCATCGCCGCCGACGTGGCCGACGAAATCGCCTTCACCGATGGCCGAGACTGCGCTCTGCAGGACGCCCGCCGTGTAGCGGAGGACCTCGTCCCCGCGGTCGAACCCATAGCGGTCGTTGAACGACTTGAAGTTGTCCAGATCCGCGTAGAGCACGACGAATCCCGTGCCCACGTCGAAGCGCCGCCGCAGCTCACGCTCGATCGCCCGGTTCCCGGGCAATCCGGTGAGCGGATTCTGATCTTTCCACAGGGCGCTGAGCTCACGCAGGGAGTCCCGCGTGCGCACCAAGGCCCGGCCGAGCTGTCCGATCTCGTCCGTTCCCCGCACGGGGATCTCCACGCCGAATTCGCCGCGGGCGAGCTCCTGGGTAAGCCGCGCGTACTGGGTCACGGGACGGACCACGACGAGGGTGAGCGACCAGATGAGCAGGAGCGTGGTGACGGCCGCGGCGAGCGCGGCGGGCAACGCCCCCTGGCGCAAGAACGTGGTCAGGTCGGCGCGGACACTGCGCATGTCGAGGCGCAGCTCCAGGGCACCGGCCAGCTTCCC
>MENB01000154.1:20738-22752 GCA_001768125.1 Armatimonadetes bacterium RBG_19FT_COMBO_69_19 | reverse complement strand
GCCACCCCGAGCGCGAGGGGCTTGCTGCGCTTCACCTCCGGGGTCAGGATACCGTGGCGAGCCGCCTCGACGATGTTCGGATCGCGATAGGAACGCCCGATTTGCTGCCGCTGGGATGCGGCCACGATCGTGAACGACCGGTCGACGACGCGGACCCCGGACACGCCGGCCGCGCGTCCATACTCCTCGACGAGACCCTGTACGTGCGGACTACCGAGGGCCTGCTGGGACCGTCCGATCAGGTCCGCCAGGGTCTGGGCGAGGAGGATGCCGTCGCGGGTGCGCTCGGCCATGAAGGTGCGCTGCTGGTCGATCGCCCGCCCCAGCGCGGCGAGCGCGAGCAGCCCGAAGATCGTACCGATCAGGATGAGGGCAACCTTCGTGCGCAGGGTCATGACCGTTCTCCGACATGCTCATGCCCGGGAAAGGCGTTCCGCGGACCGAGCGGGAATGATGAAGAGGCCGCATGACGCGCCCCCCTTCGCTCGTCCATCTGACCCGGGATCCCGTGGTCGCCACGGGATCTCCGCCCCTCCTGCTCTTGCTGCACGGCGTGGGCAGCCACGAGGCCGACCTGATGGGCCTCGCGCCCTACCTCGACGGGCGGTTCTTCATCGTCAGCGCGCGCGCTCCGCTCGTGCTCGGGCCCGGCATGTATGGCTGGTTCGAGGTCCAGCTGGATCCGCACAACCCGGTGATCAACCCGGAGCAGGCTGAATCCAGCCGGCAGACCCTCATCCGGTTCATCGGCGAGCTCGCGGGGGCGTACGGGACCGACCCCCGCCAGGTGTACCTCATGGGGTTCAGCCAGGGAGCGATCATGAGCCTCAGCGTGCTGCTCACGCGACCGGATCTGCTGGCGGGCGTCGTCGCGATGAGCGGGCGCATCCTTCCGGAGGTGCTGCCGAAGTTGGCGCCGCCGGAGGCCCTGCGGGGAATCCCCGTCATGGTCGTGCACGGCGTGGCCGACCCGATCCTGCCCATTCACCACGGGCGCGCGATCCGGGATCGGCTATCTGCGCTGCCGGTGGACCTCACCTATCGCGAGTACATGATGGGCCACCAGGTGACGGAGGAAAGCCTCGCCGACATCGCGGGCTGGCTGCGGACGCGTCTCGACCCCGCAGAAGATGAAACAGGGGCGGGATGATTCCTGTCCCCACCTGGGATCCCTGAAGAAATTTCCCCGCCCCGGTCTGAACCAGGGGGTGGTACGGGAATTGCTCTATGGGTTGATGGAAGGTTGAGAGAAGAAGAGGTCCACCACCGGATGCCTGTGATCGACAGCGAAACGAAAGCCATGCGGGCATTTCAGGCGTTGCGAGAGGACCCCAACGCCCTGGAGCGTCTTGCCGCGAAGGGCGTCCGCAACTTCCTGCTGGCCGGCGGCGACGGCCTCGTCATCGATGCCGTGACCGCCTCGAAGACGCTCGACGTGGACGAGATCGCCGCCTCCGCGGCGTCGTCGCTGAACGTGGCCAGAGCGAAGGCCGCCGGGCTGCGGCTCGGCGCGGTGAAGGGTATCGTCGTCGAGTTCGAGTCCGGTGAAGCCGTGGTCCTCGACCCCGTGGCCGACGACGCCATGGTCGTGTACCTCTCGGATTCACCGAGCGGGATGGAGCAGCTGGGACGCGAACTGCCTCACCTGACCCGCATCCTGGATCCCGGCCGGGAGTATCTCACCCCCGAGGTCGCAGCACCCGCAGCGTCCGTGCCACAGCCCCCCACCGTACGGCCCGGCGCGCGGGCCGCCGCGCCTCAACCGGCACCCGCGCCCGCAACCGCGCCCCAGCCGGCTACGACCGCGGGCGCACCCACAGAGCTGGCGAGGCGCCTTGTCCTCCGGAAGGCCGAGCTTGAAACGGCGGGATTCACCGCCTCGGCGACGGTGGAGCTGTCCTTCGGCAGCCGGCACGCCGTGGGCAAGGCCGTGGGCCGGAACATCCCGGATCAGTACCTGGCCCTGGCCGCCGAAGCCACCATCCGCGCCGTGATCGAGTTCCTGCCCACGGGG
>MENB01000154.1:18715-20705 GCA_001768125.1 Armatimonadetes bacterium RBG_19FT_COMBO_69_19 | reverse complement strand
TCATCCGCCACCGAGGTCGCGGTGTGGGCCAACGTCATCTTCATCACGCCCATGGAGGAACAGCTGCTCCCGGGGATCGCCCGTCTGGACGGTCAGCCGGCGCTGGCCGCGGCGAGGACGATCCTCAGCGCGGTCAACCGGCGCCTCGAGCTGGTCCTGGCCGACCTCGATCGCTAGCGGCGCACACTCGCTGGGCCATATGTCGCACACGCGCGAGGGAGGACAGGGATACCCTGCCCTCCCTCGCGCTCTCTACGGAGCGGTGATCCAGGTGCGCCGCAGTCCAAGGTACGAGGTATTCGGCCAGTGCTCAAACCCGCGCACGGTCCTGCGCACCGCCTCGAACTGCGTGGAGTGGTAGATGAACACCATCGGCGCCATCTCCAGCAGTCTGGCCTGCGCCTGCTCGTACAGCCGCTTGCGCGCGGCCTCGGCGCTCACCGCGCGCGCCTGCTCGACCAGTTGATCAAACGTCGGATCGCTGTAGTTCACGAGGTTCAGACCGGCCTTGCTGTGAAAATTGTTGTAGAGGAAGTCATCGGGATCACTCTGCCCCGATGTCCCCAGGATGGTCAGCGCGTATTTCTTCTGGAAGACCGTCGGCAGGTACACGCTCCAGTCTGCCGTGGTGATCTTCAACCGGATCCCGATCTTCGCCAGTTGTGCCTGGATGATCTCGGCCGGCGTGCGCAGGAAGTCGTACGTACTCGTGACGTACAGGTCGGCCTCGAAGCCGTTGGGCTGGCCGGCTTCGGCCAGCAGCCGCTTGGCCCGGTCCAGGTCGACCCTATTGTACGGGCTGCGCGTATACGCGAAGAAGTTGCCCGGCGGGATGGCGGTGCCGGTGGCGACGATGCCGCCGACCTCGAACAGGGCCGTATCCACGATCTCTTTCTTGTCGAGCGCGTACGACATCGCCTGGCGCACCTTCACGTTGGTGAACGGCGCGACCTGGTTGTTGATGTACAGGCTGCGGAAGTTGGCGGACAGTCCGCCCACCACCAGCACGTTGGGATCGGCCCGCAGCGCCTTCACTTCGGACGATGGCACGTACTCGATCCAGTCCACCGACCCCGCGCGCAGCGCCGTTGCCCGAGCCACGGCGTCCGGTAGGAAGACGAACTCGATCCGGTCGAGATACGGCAACCGCCGGCCGCCGCTGTCCCGCTCCCAGTAGTCTCCGCTGCGGACAAGGGTCAGGCGCTGCTGCGGGGCGTACCCGACGAAGCGAAACGGCCCGGTGCCCGTCGGGTTGGTGTGCAGATCGCCGTCCCGCGCCACGATCTCCTTCGGCACGATCACGTTGAGCGAGGACGACAGCTTTGCCAGCAGCGGGCTGAAGGGCCTCTTCAGCCTGATCACGATGGTGTTGGGCCCCGAGGCCGAGATGACGTCCACCTCGGCGAAGTCTCCCGCCCGTGGGGACTTGATGTTCGGGTCGCGGATGCGGTTCAGGGAGTAGATCACATCATCCGCGGTCATCGTCCGCCCGTTGTGGAACTTCACACCGCGGCGGATCTGGAACGTCCAGGTCATGCCGTCTGCCGAGGTGATCCAGGATTCGGCCAGGCCCGGAACGTATCGGCCTTCCGCACTGTACATGACCAGCGTGTCGTACACATTCTCCATCATGTTGCGGGTCGCCGTCGCGGTCGAGAGGTGGGGGTCCAGCCCCACTGGATCGGTCTGCATCCCCGCCCGGAGCGTCCCGCCGTAGCGCGGCCCCGCGGTCTGGGCCGCGGACGGCAGCACCGGTCCGGCCAGCAGCGCACCGACGAGCAGGATCATCACCAGCCTTCGCATCGATGTTCCCTCCCCCGAAGTGACGTGCTCATCTCCCAGCCGCGTGCGGATCGAACGCGTCGCGGATGGCATCGCCGAACAGGTTGAACCCCAGCACCGTGAAGGTGATCGCCATGCCGGGCCCGATCGCCGGCCACGGCGTGAAGGTCATCACCGCGCGCCCTTCCGCGATCATCTGGCCCCAGGT
>MENB01000154.1:18488-18691 GCA_001768125.1 Armatimonadetes bacterium RBG_19FT_COMBO_69_19 | reverse complement strand
GCCGAGAAACGACAGCGCGGCTTCCGCCAGGATGGCCAGGGCGAGGCGCAGCGTGCTCTCCACGATCAACGGGGCGACAGCATTGGGGAGCACGTGGCGGCCCAGCACGCGCCCATCCCCTGCCCCGATCACACGCGCGGCCTCGACGTACTCCTCGTGCCGCACGGACAGCACCGCGGCCCGCGCGACCCGCGAGAGCGGCG
>MENB01000154.1:18126-18368 GCA_001768125.1 Armatimonadetes bacterium RBG_19FT_COMBO_69_19 | reverse complement strand
GTCCAGCCATCCACCCCAGAACCCGGACGCGGCCCCGAGCGTCCCCCCGACGGCAAGGGCCAGGCCGACGGAGAGCACGCCGACGGCCAGCGAGATGCGCCCGCCGTGCAGGACGCGGGCCAGTGTGTCCCGGCCGTAGATGTCGGTGCCGAGCGGGTGCGCTGCCGTCGGGCCCTGCAACCGGACCTGGGGCGCGATGGCCACCGGATCGTATCGCGACAGCCACGGCGCGAGCAGGGCCC
>MENB01000154.1:17496-18060 GCA_001768125.1 Armatimonadetes bacterium RBG_19FT_COMBO_69_19 | reverse complement strand
GCAGCCGCGAGCGGGGCCGGGGGACCGGCTTACTCGTAGCGGATCCGAGGATCAAGGAATCCATAACACAGGTCCACCACCAGGTTGACGAGCACGAACGCCATCGCGATGGCCAGCACGGCGCCCTGGATCACGGGATAGTCGCGCAGGTTGATGCCTTCGAACGCGTAGCGGCCCACGCCGGGCAGGCTGAAGATCTGCTCGATGATCACGGTGCCCCCCAGCAGCGTGCCGAACTGCAGGCCGATCACGGTCACGATGGGGATCAGGGCGTTCCGCAGCGCGTGGTGCAGCACGACCCGGCCTTCGGCCAGCCCCTTCGCCCGCGCCGTGCGGACGTAATGGCGGCCGAGCACCTCGAGCAGGCTGCTGCGGATGATGCGCGTAATCGCCGCGGCCAGTACGAATCCAACCGACAGGGCCGGCAGAATCATGTGCTGCAGGTTTCCGAGCAGGTTCTCCTGCGGTGCGACGTACGCCGTGGGCGGGAGCCAGCCTAGATGCAGCGCGAAGAAGAGGATGAGGAGAATGGCCAGCCAGAACGACGGGATGGAGAGCCCGAGC
>MENB01000154.1:17112-17449 GCA_001768125.1 Armatimonadetes bacterium RBG_19FT_COMBO_69_19 | reverse complement strand
CGCCGCGAGCACACCCACCGGCGCTCCGATCAACAGCGCCACCACCAGCCCCGCAAGAGCCAGCTCGATCGTCACCGGGAACCGCCGCAGCAGCTCCCCGGCGACGGGCCGTCCCGTGCGCAGGGAGCGTCCGAGGTCGCCGCGCACCACGCGGCCGGCGTAGTCCGTGAACTGCACGAGGAACGGCCGGTCGAGTCCGAACAACCGGCGCAGCTCGTCCACACGCTGGGGCGAGATCGTCGCTTCCAGCCCGACCAGCTGCGTGACGACGTCTCCCGGGACGAGCCGGATCAGGAGAAACACCGCCAGCAGCACGCCAAAGACCGTGGGAACCGCC
>MENB01000154.1:13955-17060 GCA_001768125.1 Armatimonadetes bacterium RBG_19FT_COMBO_69_19 | reverse complement strand
CAGTCGGATTAGACGGGTGGGGAAAGGGGTCCTGCCTGGCGAACCCAGCAGGCATGCCCACTTCCGTGAGCGTGCTCGGCCTCGGCCTGATGGGCCGCCCCATCGCGCGCACCCTCGTCGGCAAAGGCTTCCGCGTCACGGGCTGGAACCGCAGCGCGCTCGATCCCGCGCTGACGCAGGGGATCCCCCTGAGCCAGGCGCTCGAGGACGCCGCGGCGTCTGAGGTTTGCCTCCTCATGCTGTCCGACTCGGACGCCGTGGACGCGGTGCTCGCTTCGCTCGGCCGGTACCTGAAGACCGGTCAGGTTGTGGTCGACATGGGCACCTCGGATCCGTCCCGCTCGAAAACGCACGCGGCGCGCCTCGCGGGCAAGGGGATCGGATGGGTGGACGCGCCGGTCTCCGGCGGGCCCGAGGGGGCGGCGTCGGGGACGCTCGCCATCATGGCCGGCGGCACGAAGGATCATGTGGCACGGGTCCGCCCCATCCTCGAAGCGCTCGGCACAGTGGTGCACGTCGGCGGTGCCGGGGCGGGCCACGTCGTCAAAGTGCTCAACCAGGTCATCGTCGGTCTAACGATCGAAGCGGTCGCGGAGGCCCTATGGCTTGCAGAACGGAGCGGGATCGATCCGCGCCTGGTGCAGGCGGCCCTGCGCGGGGGATTCGCCGACTCCAAGGTGTTGCAGATCCACGGCACGCGCATGATCGAGCGAGCGTACACCCCCGGCGGCAAGGTCCGTACTCAGCTCAAGGACCTTCGCCTTGCCCTCCGCCTCGCCGAGGCGGCCCGGGTGGCCCTCCCCCATGCCGAGAGTGCCGCCGCCCGGTACCAGGCGCTGGTGGACCAGGGCGACGGCGACCTCGACCATTCCGCTCTCCACAAGCTCCTGGCCCGCTGAGGTTCTCTCAGACGATCAGCGGGATCGCGACGAGGATCGCCGCCGCGCCCAGGGCCTGGTGGCGCGCCAGACGTTCTTTGAGCGCGACGCGGGCCAGCGCCACCGTCATCGCCGGGTAGAGCGACGCGAGCACGCTGGCGACGTCGAGGCGCCCCGCCGCCGCGGCGAGCACGAACAGTACGTTCCCTCCCACGTCGAACACACCTGACAGCAGCGCCAGTCCTGCGGATCGCCCTCCCGGGGGCCGCAGCTCGCCGGCGACCGCGGCAAGGATGGAAACAACGGAGAAGGACGCCACGCGTCCGGCGACAAGCGGCCAGAAGATTCCCGACAGAACGGCCCGGTCGATGAGAACGTAGTAGAGGCCGAACCCGCTGCCGGCGAGCAGCGCCAGCGCAAATCCCTCCCGGCCGCGGACGTCACGCGTGCGCGAGACCAGCCAGATGCCGCCCAGGGCGAGCGCGAACCCGGCCATCGTCACCACGGACGGCGCGCCCTCGACCACGATGCCCGCGATCACCGGAAGCGCGCCGCTGACCACCGCGGCGACCGGCGCCCCGATGCCCATCGGCGCAATGGCCAGTGATCGCCACAGCGCGAGCAGCGCCGCGCCGCCCGCCAGTCCGGCCCCGATCGCCCAGAGGAATCCCGTCCTCCAAACGAGTGCCTCGCGCATCGCCACGGCCAGAGCGGAGAGCAGAACCAGGCCGATGAGCTGTGAGGCGACGGTCACGCGGTGGACGCTGCCGCGGCGGGACGCGAGCCCGCCGACATAATCACCGGAACCCCAGGACACGGCCGAACCGAGCGCGAGCAGGGGGACGTGCGAGGCCACGAGGCTGGAATGTTCGCGCCGCCAGAGGAAACCCCTCCGGCGGCGCACCGGCGTGAGCCGTCAGACGATCATGCCGCGTTCGCGCTTCGGCACCCGGATCCCGAGACCCTGGGGAAGTCGCCACGCGGTGAGCACAGCCAGGATCACCCAGATGGCATCGTACCCGCTGAGGACCGTCGTGATCGCCTTGAAGAAGAAGCCGAGGATGCGGGTGGAGAAGAGCGTGACGGAAGCGGCCTGCTCCGCGCCGTACTGCTGGAGGACGGCCTGGCTCAGGAAGTGGACGAAGATGAAGTATTTCGCAACCAGGATGCCCCCGATGCTCGCCAGCACGGCGACCATCTGGAGGGCGCGGCCCCGGCGCCCGCCGGCGAAGACCACCACCGCGGCACCGACGAGCAGCCCCAGCCCCCAGGCCATGAATCCGATCTCGTAGTCGGTGAAGCGCACGATGAGGGCCCAGAGGAACCCGGCGACAACGGCCGCGATCCCGCCACCGAGGATGCCCGAGATCATGGACGTCGAGGTGACCTGCTGCGCCTCGGCCGCCTTCATCACCTCGGCGTGGACGGTCTCCACGACCTGGCGGCTGTCGACGGGATCGACGCCCATCTCCGCCAGCTTGGCGGCGATGGCCTGCTTGTCCGCGCCCGACCGCATCTGATGCAGCACGAACTGGAAGATCTTCTGTGCAACGTCCTTCTCAGAGACCTTCTGCGGTGCTCCCGCCCGCTCAGTGGCCATGCCGCTCCCCCCCTCGGTCGCAGTCACCAGACTGCTACCGGTCGTTGTGCCCTTGGTGGCCGGAAACAGACGCCTGCGCATGACGTCAAGCCTTTGCGATCTTCTGCCCGGATACGGATAAGGTATACTATGTCCTGAGTCATGAGGTTCTCGTACGCGGCCTGCCGAATTGTTCGCGCAAGCAGGGCGAATCTTCGGGCCCGTAGCTCAACGGACAGAGCTCACGGCTTCTAACCGTGTGGGTGGGGGTTCGACTCCCTCCGGGCCCGCCAGACCCTTTCCCGCATTTCCCTCTGGTCAGGAGCGTCGACCCCGCGGGTACGTAATCGGTACATGATCCAGACCGCCGGCCACCCCGGCCCCGCGCCCTCCCTCCCCCGCACCTGGGGCCGCGACCCCGGCGGCATCCTCACGCTCGTCCTGGCGGTCTATACCGGTCTTTTCGTCCTCTGGCTCGTCGCCCCCATCGGCGACGCTGCCACGCGGACCCTCATCAGCGATCTCGCCTTCATCCCGTCCGGCTTCGCCGTCACCGTCCTCGCCTGGCGTGCGTCGCTGCATCGGAGACTGAACGACAGCACGCGCCGAGCGTGGCGCCTCCTCGCGGCCGCGGTGACCGTATGGTGG
>MENB01000154.1:7854-13935 GCA_001768125.1 Armatimonadetes bacterium RBG_19FT_COMBO_69_19 | reverse complement strand
AGGTCGTGCTGGGCGAGCCCCCCTTCCCGTCGGCGGCCGACGCAGCCTACCTGCTCTTCTATCCGCTGATGATGGCGGGGCTGCTCAGCTTCCCTCACGCACCGCAGAGCCGCATCGAGCGGACGAAGTTCGTGATGGACGCGGGCACGGTGCTGCTGGGGGGATGGATGGTCGTGTGGTATTTCGTCCTCGGCCCGACGGCCGTGGCCAAGGATGCGCCCCTGCTCCTCACCATCCTCTCCGCGGCGTATCCGCTCGGCGACCTCGTGCTCATCTTCGGCATCGCGGCCGTGCTGCTACGCCTTCCCGGCGAAGACAAGCGGGTTCCCTTCGCCCTCCTCGCTGGCGGCGTCGTGGCCTTTCTCGTGGCCGATCTGGCCTTCGGCCACCTCTCGCTGCAGGACGCGTATTCCAGCGGGGACTGGCCGGACGGGTTCTGGATGGTAGCGGCGCTGCTCTTCGGCGCCGGGGCGCAGGTCCAGTATTCGCGGGCCTCACGGGAAGGCCCACCGGAGCACCCGCCCATCCAGGAGATCCAGGGCGTCAGTCCCTTTCCCTACGCGGCGGTGGGGCTCGGCTACATCCTGCTCGTTGTCGCCGGGCGCGGTGAGCCGGTCTACCCTCTCGGCGGACTGATCTTCGGCGCCATCGCGGTCACGGCGATCGTCATCGCCCGCCAGCTCACCCTGATGAATGAGAACATCAGACTCCTGGGGGATCTCCGCGCGCTCGCCCGCACCGATCCGCTCACGGGGGTCCACACCCGCCGGCACTTCTTCGAGCTCGCCGGGCGCGAGTTCTCGCGCACGGAGCGGTACTATCGCCCGCTGTCGGCGATCATGATCGACGTCGACCTCTTCAAGCGGGTCAATGACCGCTTCGGACACGCCGCCGGGGACGAGGTCCTGCGGGTGGTGGCCGCCCGGATGCTCGAAGACCTGCGGGACATCGACCTCATCGGCCGCTACGGGGGGGACGAGTTCATTGCGCTGCTCCCGGAGAGCACGGCGGAGGCGGCGGTGGCGACGGCCGAACGGCTGCTGGCCCGCGTCGCGGCGTCGAGCGCCGGGACCGCGGGACAGCCGGTCTCGGTGACGATCTCCGCGGGCGTCGCCGGCGGAGAGGACTGCCCGGACCTTGCCACGCTCGTGCGCCGGGCGGACGAGGCCCTCTACCGGGCCAAGGCCGCGGGCCGCAACTGCGTGCGCCGCTTCAGCCCCGAACGCTGACTCCGCTATTCCCTATAGCGCCGGTATACCGCTGGGAGAAACGAGGGGCTTAGGTGATGCGCTGATTGATGAGCAGCGAGCTGACCAGCGCGCCGACGAGGAAGGCCGCGGCGAGCCCCGCGCCGAGGGCGCTCACTTCGGTGGGCCGGGACTCCCAGCCGATCATGCGGCTGAGGCGGCGATACACCTGGCGCAGCTCCATCGCGGAGCGCGCGTGGTAGTATGCGCCGCTGCTGATCTCGGCCATCTCGCGCAGCGTGTCTTCGTCGAGCCGCACCCAGATGCTGCGCCCGCCGAGATTCAGGAACGTCCCCTCCGGCGTGCCGATGCCCACGGTGTACACCTTCACCTGCTGGTCGCGCGCGATGCGGGCGGCATCCTGCGGCACCACGCCGCGGTTGCTCTGGCCGTCCGAGAGGAGGACGACGGTGCCGGGGATCACGGGCGCTTTCGGCGGAGGCGCGGGCGACATCAGGTCGCGCGGCCGCTCCCGCCCGGGGAGCGCGAACACCGCCTCCACGAGGCCGTCGCCGATCGCCGTGGCGTACTCGGTCGTGAGCAGCGAGATCGCCTCGAGGACGCGGGTGCGATCGGCCGTGGGTGCGACGACAAGCTGCGCGTAGCTGCTGAAGGTCACCAGACCGACCTTCAACCCCCGCGGGAGCGACTCGACGAAGTCCTTCGCGCCCAGCTTGGCCGCCTCCATCCGATTCGGGGGCATGTCATCGGCGAGCATGCTGCGGCTCACGTCGATCGAGAGGATGACCGTGTTCTGACTCGTCGGCACGGGCATCGGCGCCACGGGGCGCGCGAGGGTGAGGATCACGACCACCAGGGCCGCCCCGACGAACGCGGCGGAGAGGTGTCGTCGCCACGTGTGCGCCCGCTGCGCGGCCCGGGCCAGCAGCGCCACCTGCGTGTAGCGAACGGCCTGGCGCGGCGGGCGGCGCAGGATCCAGATGTACAGCGCCCCGAGCAGCGGCAGCAGCAGCAGCCCGATCAACATCGAGGGCCACTGGAACGTCATCGCCTAGGGCACCCTCCGGAACCACATCATCGAGAACAGCGCACCCACTAACATGAAGATACCCGCGGCGCCGGCCAGGAACGACGTCACCTCGGTGCGCCGGCGCTCCCACCCGATCGATCGGCCGAGCTGGCGGTAGACCTTGCGCAGCTCCTCGCTCTTGCTGATCTCGAAGTACTGTCCGCCGGTGGCCTGCGCCATCTGCTGGAGGAGGGTGGGGTCGAACGGCACGAGCACGAGCTGGTTGTCCACCGTCATCACGCTACCGTTCGTGGTCCCCACGCCGACGCCATAGACCTTGACCTTCCCGTCGACGGCGAGCGAGATGGCGAGGGTCGGGTTCACGCCAAGGTTGCTCACCCCGTCGGAGAAGATCACGATGGCCGCGGGCGGCAGATCCACCGGCCCCGGGTCCGGCCCGGGCGCGGCGGGCGGCGGAGCGAACGGCAGGGCCGGCTGCTGCGGGTCCCGCTGGATGTTGAGCCGCTCCCCGAGCAGCTCTCTGCGCCCGGGCAGCACGCGCAGCGACTCCACGATGGCCGAGCCGACGCCGGTGGACTGGAGCACCTTCAAGCCGGCGATCGACTCGCGCAGGATCTCCCGCTCGGTCGTGGGCGGGACCAGCACCTGGGCGTAGTCGCTGAACACGACCAGCCCGACCTTCGCCGAGCCCGGCATCGCGCGCAGGAGCTCCAGGGCCGCTGTCTGCGTAGCCTTCAGGCGGTTGGGCTGGATGTCTTCACCGATCATGCTCTTGCTGACGTCGATGGCGATGATGAGGGCCGCCCGGTTCACCGGCAGCGGGATCGCCGCGATGGGCCTGGCCATGGCGAAGGTCAGGAAGGTCACCGCCCCGAGGTAGAACGCCACGGGGACATGCCGCCTCACCGCGGGCGGCCGCGACCAGAGCACGCCGAGCAGGTGGGCGTCGGCGAGCGCGGTCTCGCGCTTCGCGCTCCGCCGCAGCAGGCGCACATAGCCCCACAGCAGCAGCGGAGGGGCCGCCAGGGCCCAGAGCATCACCGGCCAGCCAAATTCCAACGTCCCTTCCTCCGTCGGTATTGGATGAATCGCACGAGCGGCTCCACGAGGGGTTCCGCGGTGGAGAGCTCGAGGACGTCGGCGCGGGCGAGCCGGAACGCCCCCTCCACCCTCGCGCGCTGCTGGGCGACGAGGTCACGGTACGCCTGCCGCAGCGTGGGATCGGAGGTGTCGACCCACAGCTGCTCGCCACTTTCGGGATCGCGGACGAATAGCCCGCCGACGTCCGGAAGCTCGCGCTCCGCGGGATCCTGGACCCACACGGCGATGAGGTCGTGGCGGCGGGCCAACTCGCGCAACGGCTGCTCCCATCCCTGCGGCCCGAGGAAGTCCGAGACCAGGAAGATCAGGCTGCGCCGGCGCAGCATGCGGCCCATGTGGCGCAGGCTCCCGGCGAGATCGAGCGCGCCGGGGTCGGGCGCCGCCTCGCGCACGGAGGCGTGCTCCAGCGCGTGGATGATGCGCAGGGCATGCGTCCGCCCCCCTCGCGGCGGGACGAAGGTCTCGCGTCCGGGGAATCCGAGGAGCCCAACCTTATCGCCGTGCCGCGAGATGATGTACCCTGCCACGCCCGCGAACTCGATCGCGGTATCCCCCTTGAGCTGCCGCCGGGTGCCGAACCGCATCGAGGGGGAGAGATCGACGAGGAGCCAGGCCGTGAGCTCGCGCTCTTCCAGGTACTGGCGCACGAACAGCCGGTTCATGCGCGCGGTGACGTTCCAATCGATGCGGCGGATCTCGTCGCCGGGCTGATACTCGCGGACCTCGGCGAGGTCGAGGCTGGGGCCGTAGAAGACGCCGGTGTAATCGCCGAAGAAGTAGCCGTCCAGCCGCCGGATGACCTTGAATTCGAGGCGGCGGAGGATCCTCTCGGGGGTCTGCAGATGGCTCACGCGGTCAGGTCCTCGGAGCCGTCGGCGCCGCCTTCATCGTCTCGTAGGGATCCCCGATGTGCACGCGCGGTGCCGGCACCGTGACGAGGATCCGGCTGAGGAGCTGGTCGGTCGTGATGTCCTGCGCGAGGGCCTCGTAGGACAGCACGAAGCGATGCCGCATCACCTCGGGCGCGAGGTCGCGCACGTCTTCCGGCAGCACGTACTCCCGGCCGCGGATCAGGGCCAGGGCCTTGCCGCCCAGGACGAGGTTGAGCGAGGCGCGCGGGCTGCTGCCGTAGGCGATGAACGGCGCGAGGTCGGGCATGCCGTAGTCCTTGGGGCGCCGCGTCGCGTTCGCCAGGGTCACGGCGTACTCCATGATCTTCGGGTGCACGTAGACCTGGTCGGCCGTGCGCTGAAGCTCCAGCAGCTCGTCCACGTGGAGCACGGGGGCCACCTCGGGGTGCTCGACCGTCATGCGCTCCACAACGGTGATCTCCTCGTGCACGCTCGGGTACGTGATGACGACCTTGAACATGAAGCGGTCGACCTGCGCCTCGGGCAGCGGGTACGTGCCCTCACTCTCGATCGGGTTCTGCGTGGCCAGGACGAGGAAGGGGTCCGGCAGCAGGAAAGTCTGCTTGCCGATCGTCACCTGCCGTTCCTGCATCGACTCCAGCAGCGCCGACTGGACCTTGGCCGGGGCGCGGTTGATCTCGTCCGCCAGGACGAGGTTGGCGAAGACGGGCCCGACCTCGGTCTCGAACGTTCCGGTGTGCTGGTTGTAGATGCGCGTGCCGACGAGGTCCGCGGGGACGAGGTCGGGTGTGAACTGGATGCGCTTGAAGGTGCAGTCGATGGCGCGGGCCGTGGTCTTGATGGCCAGGGTCTTGGCCAGCCCCGGCACGCCCTCGATGAGGATGTGCCCCCGGGCGAGCAAGGCGGCCAGGATCCGCTCCAGCATCAGGTCCTGGCCGACGATCACCCGCTTGATCTCGACCAGGACCTTGCGCATCGTGGCCGAGGCCTGCTGGAACGTTTCCATGGGAAGGGTCACGGAACACCTCGTGAGATCTGACAGATTGGTTGCATACTACACCCGGCGCGCGGCGAGGGTCAACCCGCTCAGATCCCCGGCCGCTCGCCCAGGACAACCGTCGTGCTGAACGGCTGGCCGTCGCGGATGAGCTCGAGGGTGACGGCATCACCGATCCGGCGGCTGAGGACGTAGGCCGCGAGCGCGCCGAACGTCGTCACCCGATGACCGTCCATGGCGACGATGACGTCGCCGCCCCGGGGGATGTCCCGCGGCCCGGCGGCCCGTCCGCCCCGCAGTCCGGCCAGCGCGGCGGGGCCGCCTTCGACGACTTCCAGGATGAGCACGCCCCCGGAGGTGGCCAGCCCCAGCTCCGCCACGACCTGATCGGTGATGGTGATGCCCATCACCCCGAGCCAGGGATGGCGCACGAACCCGGCGCGCAGGTCGCTCAGGTGCTGGCGGATCGCGTCCATCGCGACGGAGAGGCTCACCGCGCCGTCCCGCGTGATCGCGACGATCAACCCGATCACCTCGCCGCGGTCATTGATCAGGGCCCCGCCCGAGTCCCCCGGCCAGACCACGGCCGAGGCGCGCACGTGCGGGATGCCGGGACGCGCCTCGACGTCGGTCTCGAGGAAGGTGCCACTGGTGGGACCGGCGCGCCGCCGCGGCGAGCGCCCCAGCGCGGTGAGGATCGACCCGGGCTGCAGCAGCGACGACGACCCCAGCGCCGCGGTGGGCAGGGGCAGGCGTGCGTCAACCTTGATCAGCGCCGCATCGTAGACGGGGTCGGTCCCGACCACGCGGGCGCGCAGCGTCTCGCCTGTCCAGAGCGTGACGTCGATCTGCTGCGCGCGGGCGATGACGTGA
>MENB01000154.1:6195-7792 GCA_001768125.1 Armatimonadetes bacterium RBG_19FT_COMBO_69_19 | reverse complement strand
CCGGCCCCCGCTCTCCGTGAGGACCGCGACCAGTACGACCGCGTGGTCCGCCGCCTCCAGCGGCGAGGAGGGCGGGGCCACCTGCGCCGCGGCCGGCGCTCCGAGCACGATGACGAGCAGCACTGCAGCGAACCAGCGCATACCGCGTGTATCCCCCTTCTATCCGTGCCGGCGTCTGTCCGGACCCGGCGTATGTTGTGCTAGACGGCGAACTCCGCCCCCGGGTTTACTCGAGACGACTCAACCACCGCCGTGTGTTGGCTGTGTCACGAGCTCCGCCCCGCTCCGCCAGCGGCGTCCGGCCCGCTCGAGGAGCTCGTCCGCGGCCGCCGGTCCCGCCGTCCCGGCGGCGTAGTTCGGGAAATCCCGCGGGGGCTGCTCCGCCCACTGCCGCAGCAGGGGATCCACGATGGCCCACTGCAGCTCCACCTCGTCCCGGCGGGCGAAGAACGTCTGTACCCCGCGCAGCGCGTCGAGGAGCAGGTGCTCGTAGGCCGGGCGCTCGGCGGTGCCCATCGCCGCGTAGGAGAAGTCGAGGGCGACGGACCGGATCTGCCGGCGGTGGCCGGGCACGCGCGCGGCGAACTGCAGGGAGATGCCTTCGTCTTCCGTCGTGCGCAGGACCAGCACGTTCGGATCCGTCTCGGTCATGTCCCAGTCGCGGAACAGCATCTGCGGCGGCTGGCGGAAGTCGATGACGATCTCGGTGTCCTTGCGGGCGAGGCGCTTGCCGGCGCGCAGGTAGAACGGGACGCCCGCCCACCGCCAGTTTTCGACCGAGAGGCGCATCGCCGCATACGTCGGCGTCACGGAGCGCGGGGCCACGGCCTCCTCCTCGCGGTATCCCCGCACCGGTTCCGCGCGCACCATCCCGGGTCCGTACTGCCCGCGCACGGCGTGCTCCGTGCGGACCGGCGGGATGGCGCGGAGGACCTTGGCTTTCTCGTTGCGGAAGCCTTCGGCGTCGAACATCACCGGGGGCTCCATGGCGATCACGGCCAAGAGCTGGAAGACGTGGTTCTGCACCACGTCGCGCACCACGCCGACTTCCTCGTAGAAACGTCCCCGGGTGCCGATGCCGATGTCTTCGACGAAACTGATCTGCACGTGGTCGACGTAGCGGCGGTTCCAGATGGGCTCGAAGACGGTGTTCGCGAAGCGGAAGACCAGCATGTTCTGCACGGTCTCTTTGCCGAGGTAGTGGTCGATGCGGAAGACCGAGGATTCGCCCACGACCTGGTCCACCAGCGTATTGAGCTCGCGGGCGGAGGCCTCGTCGTGCCCGAAGGGCTTCTCCATGATCACGCGCGTCCAGGGACCCGGCCCGTCGCGGCGGACGAGCCCGGTGTGCCCGAGCGCCGTCAGGAGCGGCCCGTAGGTCGACGGGGGTGAGGCGACGTAGAAGATCCGGTTGCCCCCCGTCTCGTGGCGCTCTTCGATCGCGGCCAGCCCCCGGCCCAGCGACCCGAGATCGTCGTCCTTCGTGGAGTCGCCAGGGACGAAATAGAGGTGGGCCGCGAAGCGCCGCCACGCCTCCGCGTCGAACTCACCCGGCGCGATGCCGTCGCGGGCGAAGGACCGGAAGGCATCGTCGCTC
>MENB01000154.1:0-6185 GCA_001768125.1 Armatimonadetes bacterium RBG_19FT_COMBO_69_19 | reverse complement strand
CGAACCGGTCGGGGATCTGCCCGTCCGCACGGAGCCGGTACAGCGCGGGCAGCAGGAGGCGCTGGGCAAGGTCACCCGTGGCCCCGATGATGATGAACGTGACAGGGTCTACGCTTCGATCGTGCCGCATCCAGCCCTCTCTCACCGCGGTCGAACGGCTCGCCCGCGGGCCGCATTCCCTCCGGGCGACGAAATTGACCCCCGGGGATGCCCATGCTAGGCTGAGACCGAATCGGGGCGTAGCGCAGCCTGGCAGCGCGCGTGGTTTGGGACCACGAGGTCGCCGGTTCAAATCCGGCCGCCCCGACCACCCCTCTTAGGCGTCTTTTCCGCGGGCGAGCTCCGTGGTGCGCTTGGGACGGACGGCGTGCCGGCCGAGGAAGTCCGAGGCCAGGTAGCGCTCCAGCAGGTCTTTGATCTGCTGCTCCCGCTCGCTGTTCCCGGCGCGCGCCTCCGCCACCCAGGTCTTGTCCACGCGGTAGGACCGGATCTGCGTCCCGTCGTGGAAGTGCACCAGCGGGTGCTCCTTCGAATCCTCCAGCACGACGATGCGGATCTGCGTCAGCCCCAGCCCCTGCGCCACCGCGGCGGCGCGGTCCAGCACCCACTGCCGCTTCGCGTCCGGCTGCTGGCCGGGGCCGATGCCCAGCGTCCCAGCGATGGTCTTGCCCGCCATGGGATTCAGATCGTAGGCCGGGACAGGCGCCATCTCCTTCCGGCGTTTGCGGACCGACTCCATGATCGACTCCCAGACGTCCAGCCCGGCGACGAACATCGAGAACATATAGATGAGGAAGACCGCAAACGTCAGCGACCAGTAGGTGAAAAATTTCGCCAGAGCGGGGGGCATCCAGGGCATCAACCGATCACCGTCTTAGGGAATTTGGCGAAGCTGCCCGGGCTTCCTCCGGGGGAAAGACTGTTATAATAGGCTCTACGCTCGAAATCGCTCCCGCCGCCCCGAAGGCGCCGGGAGTCCCCGAGGAGCTACGGCATGCGTCCGATCTGGAAGGGCCACCTTACCTTCGGACTGGTCACCATCCCGGTGAAGCTCTACACCGCCACCGAATCCAAGGACATCCGGTTCCGCCTGCTGCACAGAGGTTGCATGACGCCCATCCAGAACAAGCGATACTGCCCCACCCACGAAGAGATCGTGGACTGGAACGACGTGGTCCGGGCGTACGAGTACGCAAGGGGCAAGTTCGTGCCGGTGACGGAGGACGAGCTCGACAACGTCCCGCTCGAGACCGCCGGGACGGTGAGCGTGAGCGCCTTCGTCGAGCTGGCGCAGATCGATCCCATCCACTACGACAGGTCGTACTACCTCGCGCCCGACGAGGGCGGCCAGAAGGCGTTCCGCCTCCTCCACGACACGATGGAAGAGTCCACCAAGGTGGCGATCGGCAAGGTCGTCATCCGGGAGAAGGAGCACCTCGTCTCGGTGCGCCCCTTCGACGGCGCGCTCGTGATGTCCACGCTGTTCTACGCGGACGAGGTGCGGTCGACCGAGGATATCCCCGAGTTCCCGGTCCAGGCGAAGGTCCACCCCAACGAGAAGAAGATGGCCCTGCAGCTGGTGGAGGGGCTCGCCGCCGAGTTCAATCCCGCGGAGTACCGGGACGAGTACCGCGACGCGCTGCAGAAGGTGATCAGCGCCAAGGTCGAGGGCGCCCCCGTCGAGGCCGCCCCCGAGCGCAAGGAAGAGAAGGTCGTCGACCTCATGGAGGCGCTGCGCCGCAGCCTCCAGGCCACGCGCAAAGAGGAGCCGGCGCGCCGCACCCGCCGGGCGCGTCCGCGCGCCGCCGCGCTGCGGGAACGGCCCCGTTAAGGCGCGGTGGCCCGGACGTTCGTCGGCACCTCCGGCTTCAGCTATCCCGAGTGGAAAGGGTCCTTCTACCCGGCCGACCTCAGCGCGGATGAGATGCTGGCCTACTACGGCCGCAGCTTCCCCACCTGCGAGATCAACAACACGTTCTACCGCTATCCCAGCGCCGAGACGCTGACGCAGTGGGCGGGGGCGGTCCCCCCGGCGTTCCGCTTCACGATCAAGGTGCACCGCCGCGTCACCCACCTCAAACGCCTGGCGGACGTGGATGCCGACCTGGCCTTCCTCTACGAGCGGATGCGGCTGCTCGGGGAGCGCCTCGGCGTGCTGCTGTTCCAGCTGCCCCCGTCCCTGCGCTACGATCGGACGCTGCTCGAGACGTTCCTCACGCAATTGCGCCCGGGCGCCGTCGCGGTGGTCGAGTTCCGGCACGGCTCCTGGCGGCGCGAGGACGTCTACAGCCTGCTGGAAGAACACCGCGTCTCCCTCGTCGCGGGAGAGACCGACGATGAATCCCAGCCGCGGGAGGCCGTGGGCCCGATCGCGTACATGCGCCTCCACAAGTACCGCTACACCGAGGCCGATCTCGTGGAGCGGGCGGAGTGGATCCGCGGGCAGCTCGCCGCCGGGCGCGACGTGTACGCCTACTTCACGCACGAAGAAGACACCCCCGGCTACGACTACGCCCGCACGCTCGCTGCGATGGTCGAGGGCTGATCCCGATGCCTCTGCAGCCCTATCGTCGAAAGCGCCGATTCAGCCAGACACCAGAGCCCGAAGGCGGCCCCGAGGCCGTCTCCGGGCGACATCGCTTCGTCATCCAGGAACACCACGCCACGCGCCTGCACTGGGATTTCCGCCTCGAGATGGGCGGCACGCTGAAATCGTGGGCGGTCCCGAAGGGCCCGACGCTCGACCCGGATGAGAAGCGCCTGGCTGTCCCCGTCGAGGATCACCCGATCGAGTACATAGAGTTCGAGGGCGTGATCCCGAAGGGGAACTACGGCGGCGGCACGGTCATGGTGTGGGACCGGGGCACGTACGAGTCGCTGGGGGGCGACCCGCTCCAGGGCTACGAGAAGGGCAAGCTCACGGTCGTGCTGCACGGCAAGAAGGTGCGGGGAGAGTTCCACCTGGTGCGCACACGGATGGGCGGCGCCACCCAGTGGCTGATGTTCAAGAAGCGCGACCAGGACGCCGTTCCTGCCTGGACGCTGCCCGAGCCTTCGGTGTCGGTGAAGACGGGCAGGACCATCGCGCAGATCGCGGGCGAGGAGACCCATCGCTGGCAAAGCCGGGATGGCGCGGCCGCGAAGCCGGGCAAAGGCCGCCCCAGGGAGAAGGCCGGCAAGGACCCGTTTCCCAAGGAGATCAAGCCGACGCTCGCCACCCTGATCGACCGCCCGTTCGACGATCCGCGCTGGTTGTTCGAGGTCAAGTGGGACGGGATCCGCGCGATCTCCTACCTCCGGCGGGACGGCGCGCAGCGTCAGGTCACCATCCGCAGCCGGGGCGGTCACGTGGTCAACGAGCAGTTCCCCGAAATCGTGGACGCCCTGTATGCCCTCGACCTGCCCGACGCCGTCCTGGATGGCGAGATCGTGGCCCTGGATCCCTCGGGCCGCTCGTCGTTCCCCCTGCTGCAGCAGCGCGAGACCCTGAAAGGCGCGTCCAGACCCCCCATCGCCTACTACGCCTTCGACCTGCTGTTCGTGAACGGCCACCTCCTGACCGGCCGGCCGCTGCGCGAGCGGCGCCGAGCTCTCGCCGCCCTGCTCCCCGAGCATCCGCTCGTGCGGATCTCCGAAGCCGTCCCGAAGGAGGGCATCACGTTCTACGCGGCGGCGCGTGATCTCGGGATCGAGGGGATCGTCGGCAAGCGGGCGGACAGCCCGTACCAGCCCGGCAAGCGCACCGGCGACTGGGTGAAGCTCAAGGTGACACAGCAATTGGACGCGGTCATCGGGGGCTTCACGCGTGGGCTGGGGGCCCGCTCGAAGACGTTCGGGGCGGTGCTGGTGGGCGCGTACGACGGTGACCGCCTGCGCTATATCGGCCACTGCGGCGGCGGCTTCACCGACGCCGAGCTTCGGCGCGTCCACGCGCTGCTCACGGGGCGCGTTCAGGAGACGTGCCCGTTCGATGCCGTGCCTCCCTCGAACGAGAAGGTCACGTGGGTGCGGCCCGATCTGGTGGTACGAATCGAATACGGGGGCTGGACCGCGGACCGGCTGCTGCGCTTCCCGGTCTATCACGGCCTGAGGGACGACAAACCCGTCCGCGAGGTGAAGCTGGAACGGCCGAGCCCCCCTCCGCCGCCCGCCGACGGACAGGAGCCACCCGGTGGGCGTGACGCGGCCATCCGAGTGAAACCGGTGGTAAAACCCGCGAAGCCCCGCAAGCCGCATCCTCTCGAGCAGGCGCTCGAGGAGGCCGGTCTGCGTGTGGAACTGACGAACCTCGCCAAAGTCTTCTGGCCGGAGCCGGGCTACACCAAGGGGGACCTCATCGAGTACTACCTGAGGGTCGGCCCGCTGATGCTCCCCCACCTCCGCGACCGCCCGGTCACGCTACGGCGCTTCCCGAACGGGATCACCGGGGAGAGCTTCTACCAGAAAGACGTTTCCGACGCCCCGCCCTTCGTCACCATCGTACCCATCGCCAGCGAGAGCGGCCGCGACACGATGGGCGCTCCGATCTGCAACAATCTGGAGACCCTGCTCTGGCTGGCGCAGCTCGCCGACATCGAGATCCACACCTGGTTCAGCCGGATCGCGCCGGTCAAGAGGAGTGAGGGGGCCGGGAAGGCCGGGACGAGCTTCGGGGAGTCCCCGGACGCCCTGCGCAAGAGCGTCCTCAGCCGCCCCGACTTCGTGGCGTTCGACATCGATCCGTACCTCTTCCCCGACAACAAGCTGCCGCAGCGCAAGGGCGAGAAGGATCCCGACTATTCGCGGCGGGGGTTCGACGCGGCGCGCGAGGCGGCGTTCCTCGTCCGCGATCTTCTCAAGACGCTGAAGCTGGACAGCTCGGTGAAGACCTCAGGGAAGACCGGACTGCACGTGTTCGTGCCGATCGTGCGGGCCTACACCTTCGAGCAGGTCCACGAGTTCGCCAAGACGGTGACGCAGTACCTCGAAGGCCGGTACCCGAAGAAGCTCACCACCGCCTGGGCCGCGGAGAAACGGGTGGGCAAGGTCTTCCTGGACTACAACCAGAACCGCCTGGGGGCCACCCTGGCCGGCGCCTACAGCCTCCGCCCCACCCCGCAGGCCACGGTGGCGATGCCCGTGACCTGGAAAGAGCTCGACCGGGGGTTCGATCCCCTCGACTTCACGCTCCGGACCGTGCCGGACCTGATGCGGAAGCGCCAAGATCCCTGGCGTGACCTGCTCGCCGTCCGGCAGCGCCTCGAGCAGCACCTCTAGCTAGTCGACCGCGTCCCGGCTCCGCACCGCGAGCTTCTTGATGAACGGCCGCGCCGCGGCAAACGCCCGCGCGCGGTGGCTGATGCGGTTCTTCACCGCCAGCGGCAGCTGCGCCATCGTCTTCCCATACGCGGGCACGAGGAAGATCGGATCGTAGCCGAAGCCGCCCGACCCCCGCGGGGCGGTTGCGACCTTCCCCTCGCAGGTCCCTTCGAAGGTGCGCACGTCGCCGCGGGGCAGCGCTACGGCCACGACGGCGCGGTAACGGGCGGTCCGCCGCTCCGAGCTGACCGGGTGCAGCAGCTTGAGGATTCGTGCGTTGCGCGCCGCATCAGAGGCATGATCCCCAAGGAAGCGCCGGGACTGCGGGCCGGGCCCGCCATCGAGGGCATCCACCTCGATCCCCGAATCATCCGCGACGGCGATCCGGCCCGTGAGATGCGCCACGGCAAAGGCTTTGCTGATCGCGTTCTCCGTGTAGGTGAGCCCGTCTTCCGGCAGCTCGCCGATCTGGGGAAACGCGTCCAGGGAGTACACCTGGATCGGCAGCTCCCGCATCAGCTCGATGAACTCGCGCACTTTCCCCTGGTTGCGGGTGGCGAGGACGACCTCGAGGAAACCCGGCGTGACGGGCACCGGCACAGAAGCCGGACGCTTGCGCGGGCGCAGGACCGCCGGCGTGCGCCTTCGCAGGGATGACCGGGCCATCAGCGGGGGATCCCGGCGAGCACATCCGACAGCACGTCGCGCTGCCGGGCGATCAGATGCTTGACGCCGCGCTCAGCCAGGTTCAGCATCTGCTGCATCTCCTCGCGCGTGAAGGGGAGCCCCTCCGCGGTGCCCTGCACTTCGACGAGCCGCCCGGTCTCCGTCATCACCACGTTCATGTCCACCCGCGCGCGCGAATCCTCCTGAAAGTTCAGGTCGAG
>MENB01000153.1:332-6392 GCA_001768125.1 Armatimonadetes bacterium RBG_19FT_COMBO_69_19 | reverse complement strand
CTCGCTCCAGGGGACCCGTCCACTCCCCGGTTCTCCGCGCCCCGGGACGTCTGCGACGTGCACGTGTACCACCCATGGAAGCGCCGCCGGCAAGAGGGTGAGCAGGTCGCCGTGCATCACGCGCATATGGTAGATGTCCACGAGCAGGCGCACGGCCGGATGGTCCACCTCACGGATCAGTCGCAGCGCCTCGGGCAGGGAGTCCAGGAAGTATCCGGGATGATCAATCGTTGAGTTCAAGGGTTCCACCGCCAGAGTGACCCGCGCTTCGGCCGCAAGCGTCCCTGCCGCCCTCAGCCCCTGCACGGCCGCCTCCCATTGCATGGCGTGGCTGAGATGGGACCGGCTGTATCCGACGTGCGCAACAAGCAGCCCGGCGCCGACTCGACGGGCTACCCGCAGCGAATCGGCGAAATGTGCGAGGGCTAATCGGTGCATCTCAGGATCGACCAACGGCTCGGCGAAGGTGTTCCCACTGAAGATCACCGTGGACAGCCCCCGCCGCGCTGCCTCCCGGGCCAGCCCGACCATGTCCCGCTCGCGCCAGTCCCAGAATTCGAACCGGGTGAACGCCAGACGGCCGACCATCCGCAAAGCCTCTGCGGACGGATCAGGGAAGACGCTGTCCAGGCAGACGGACAGATTCGTCCGGTCTACCACGCGGGCACCGTCGACGGCCGAATCCCGGAACGCATGGCACGCCCTGTGAGACCGGGGCGGGAAGGCTTCCCGCCCCGGTCTCCGAGGCTCACTTGGCGTACTGCTGCGCGTTCTTCTTGGTGACCAGGATCGTCCCCGTATCGATCCGCTTGGCCACCGGCTTCTTTTGCAGGGCGTTCAGCGCGTTCTGCACGCCGAACTTGCCCATGTTGTAGGGGTTCTGGGCGACGCTGGCCGCCATCTCACCCTTGAGAATCGCCTGGCCCGCCTCCGGAATCGCATCAAACCCGACGAGCAGAATCTGCCCCTTCTTGCCGCGGGCCTTCACCGCTTCCGCGGCCCCCAGCGCCATCAGGTCGTTCGCGGCGAACACGCCCTTGACGGTTGGCTTGGACGTGAGAAGGTCCTCCATGACCTGCTGCCCCAGCGCGCGGTCGCTGTTGGCGGGGAGCTCCGCCACCACCTTCAGGCCGCACTTGGTCATCGTCTCACGCGCCCCCTCCACCCGGGCGCGGATGCTCTGCGTGGTCATGACGCCGGTGATGATGGCGACGTCACCCTTGCGCCCCAGGCTGTCGCAGAGGAACTTGCCGCCCAGCGCGCCGCCCACCTTGTTATCGGTGCCAATGAAGGTCAGTTTGTAGGCCCAGGTGCCGTCGGTGTCGACGAAGAGGACGGGAATCTTCCGGGCACGGGCCTTATCGAATGTCGTGTTCAGCGCGCTGACATCGGTGGGAGCGACCACGATCGCGTTCACGCGTTTTGCGATCTGGTCTTCGATGTGACTGATCTGCGCCTGGACGTCGGTCTCCGCGGGCGGGGCGAGCACGACCAGCTTTACGCCCAGCGCCTTGGCAGTCTCTCGGGCTCCGCGCTCCACGGCCGCCCAGAAGGGATTCCCGGATCCCGGTCCCTTCATGCTCAACAGGATCGTAAACTGGCCCGCCCCGCCCAGGGCCTGGGCGGCCAGCACGGCCGAGAGGGCCAACGCTATCATCACAACGCTCGCAGGCCTTCGAAGCATATTCTCCTCGCCTCCTTTGTTTTCACTGCACACGGCCATCAGGCGCTCGGCATCTCACCTCCCCGGACTCCTCACCTAGTCCTCCAATCGCATGGCCCGTCGACGGAGCACGTCGACGTAGACGGCCAGAAGGATGATCAGTCCGATCAGGACCTGCTGCCAGAAGACGGACACGTTCATCAAGTTCAGGCCGTTGCGCAGCAGCCCCATGATGATGGCGCCGAGGAAGACACCGACCGCGCTCCCCCGCCCGCCGAAGAAGCTGGCTCCTCCGATGATCACCGCCGCGATGGCATCCAACTCGGCCCCGGTGCCGGCGGTGGGGTAGCCGGAGTTCACACGACCGGCCAGGAGGATGCCCGCAACGCCGGCCATCGCACCGGAAACGGCATAGACGAGCACCAGGTTACGGTTCGTGTTGATGCCGGCGTACTGGGCGGCCTTCGGGCTGCCGCCGATGGCGTAGATATGCCGGCCCGTCCGCGTCTTGCTCATGAACAACCAGACCAGGCTGTAGAGGGCCATGACGATGAGGAACGACACGGGGAACGTGAGGGCGAGCGCGCCCTCCCCGAACAGGTGGACCTCTCCGGCCCCGAAGAAGCGCACGGTCGGCGTTAGACCCGAGATCGGTACGCCTCCCGAGAGCAGGTAGGTCGCGCCCCGCGCGATGTTGAGCGTGGCCAGGGTGGCAATGAACGGATGCGGCAGGTGCAGTTTGGTCAGCGCCAGGCCGTTGAACAACCCCACCCCGGTGCCCACCGCGAGCGCGGCGAGCAGGGCGAAGCCGGACATCCAGCCGGCATGGAGGCTCATCGCCACGACGATCATGGAGAGCCCCATCACGGAACCGACCGAGAGGTCGATCCCGGCCGTCACGACCACCACGAACTCCCCGAGGGCCAGCACGGCGTTGCTGCTCACCTGCCGCGCGATGTTCGTCAGGTTCTCGCGCGTCGGGAAGTACTGGGGCTGCAGAATAGTCAGCACGGTCATCATCAGCAGGACCACCAACCCGAGCCCCATGCGGCCCAGAAGGTCCGCCGAAAGGCGCAGCCTGGGGCGCTCGGTTGGCGTGGCCTGTTCGATCTGCATCACGAGGCCTTCCCAACGATCAATCCCACCAGGCGCTCCATCGTCGCCTCTTCGCGGGGCAGGTCTCCGACCTTGAGACCCCGGTTGAGCACCACGATCCGGTCGGACACGTCCAGGACATCCTGGAGGCGGTGGCTGATCAGCACCGCGGAGATGCCTTGCTCGCGCAGGCGCTTGATGAGCAGCAGGACCTTCGCGGCCTCGGCCACCGCCAGGCTCGCCGCAGGCTCGTCCATGATCACGAGGCGGGCCTGAAATGCCGTCGCCCGCGCGATGGCCACCGACTGCCGCTGCCCGCCCGACAGCCGCTCCACAGGAAGGGCCAGGGAGGGCAGGCGGATCTGGAGGTTCTCAAGGTGCCGGCGTCCGGCCTGATCCATCTCCGCTTCGCTGAGCAGCCGGAGGCCGGCGAAGCTGTGCGTCATCTCGCGTCCGAGGAAGATGTTGGCGATGGGGTTGAGATTCTCGGCCAGGCCGAGGTCCTGGTAGACCATCTCAATCCCCGCCCTGCGGGAGTCGACGGAAGAGCCAAAATGGACCCTCCTGCCCGCAAACCACAGCTCGCCGCCGTCAGGCTGATGCACGCCCGTCAGCACCTTCATCAGCGTCGACTTGCCGGCGCCGTTGTCGCCGACGAGCCCCACCACTTCCCCGTGGTTCACGGAAAAATCGGCGCCGCGGACGGCCATCACGGGGCCGAAGGTCTTCACGATCTGGCGCATCTCCACCAGCGGCATCATGGGCGCATCTAGGGAAGGATCGCCACCTTCACGGCCTGCCCCTGTCGCAGCAGGTCGATGCCGTCATGAATCCGTGTCAATGGGAGACGGTGTGTCACCAGCGCGCCAAAGTCGATCCTGCCCGCTTCGAGGAGGCGGATCGCCAGGGGAAAAGTGCCGCGGGCGATGTACGTACCCAGGATCTGGATCTCGTATTTCGTGATGTCGTACTGCTTGACAGCAGGCCTGGCATGTTCATGCATCCCGAACAGCAGGACGCGTCCACCCTTGCGCACGCATCGGAGGGCGTCCTCCAGCAGCATGCCCACGGCATCCACCACAACGTCTGCGCCCAGGACCGTCGCCCGCCGGACGGCCGCAGCCAGGTCCACGTCCTTTGGATTGATGATCAGGTCCGCGCCGCACGCGGCCGCATGACCTGCCCGAAAGGAGGACACCTCAGCCACCAGCAGCGGGCTCACCCCCGCCGCGCGCAGGAGGAGGGTGAACAGCAGGCCGATCGGACCCGCCCCCAACACTAGAGCGGATTCCCCGGGCACGACGCGCACCTTGCTCAGGCCGTTCACGACGTCGGCCAGCGGCTCCGCCAGCGCGGCCGTCTCAGGGGCGACGGAAGCAGCGATGCGGTAGACGGCCCGCGCGGGGACGAGGCTGAACGGCGCAAAGCCCCCGTGCCGGAATATCCCGATGCCTGTCATCCGATCGCACAGGTTCGTCAGCCCCATCTGGCAGTACGCGCACGTGCCGCACCACACGCTGGGATCGACCACGACCCGGTCTCCGGGGTGCACGTGGTCCACCCGATCACCGACCGCGAGCACGTCCGCCGCATACTCGTGGCCCATCACCACCCCCGCCGTGGCCGGGTGGCCCGGCGGCACGGCGAGGATATGGACATCGGTTCCGCAGATCCCCGCCGCCCGGACCGCCAGCAGCACGTCATCAGGAGCGCCGACCCGAGGCACGTCCACCTCACGGATCCCCAGGCGCCCCTCTCCCTCGAACACCGCCGCCCGCATCGTCTGCGTCATCATGTCCCATCACCCGCGTCAAGCCGCACGAGCGTCTTCCCTGCCGATCCCGGGCGCGCCTCCCGGAGCGCCGCGGGAAGATCATCGAGGCTGATCCGGGACGTGACCATGAGGAGCAGATTCAGCCGTCCGCTCGCCATGAGGTCAACGACGCCGGCTCCTCGTCCCCCCGATCCGCTTAGGCCCGGATCATGATCTTGCCGTCCTCGCGGTGCGTGGCTTTCTTCACGGCCTCGACGCCCTGGTCCAGGGGGAAGCGGCTCGTGATGATCGGCGTCAGGTCGATGCGCCCTGCGGCCATCAGGCGGATGACGTTCGGGAAGTTTCCGTACCCTGAGTGGCCCTGCGCGCCGTAGATCTGCGCGGCGTGGGTCTGGAAGTGCTCCAGGTACACCGGCGCCCGCTCGCTGGCCCGGCCGATCATGACGATCTTACCGCCCACCGCCATCGCCGCCTCCATCTCAGGGATGGTGCGCGGCGGCGCGCCCGCGGCCTCGACCAGCATCGCCGCCCCCTCGCCGTCGGTGAGCTCCATGATGGCGTGGCGCGGCTTCGTGCCCTGTCGCTCGAGCGCCACCGGATCGAGCACGACGTCCGCCCCCACCTTCCGGGCCAGCTCGTGGCGCATCTTGCTGACCTCGAAGGCGATGATCTTCGCGGCACCCGCGGCGCGCGAGAGCGCGATCGCGGCGAAGCCGATCGGTCCGGTGCCGAAGACGACGACGTGGCCGCCGGGCTTGAACCCCTCGGCGCGGGTGAACATCGCGTTGTAGGCGACACTGGTCGGCTCGCACAGCGCCCCGGCCTCGAAGGCCTTCTCCTTCGTCCCGTAGCGCTCGACGAGGGCGTTGATCTTCCAGCAGTACTTCGCGCCGATCGCCAGATACTCGGCCTGGGCCCCGTTGATCGTGAACCCGATCTCCTCCAGCCGCAGACACTGGTTCGGGTAGCCGTTGCGGCACGGGGTGCACTCCCCGCACCAGATCATCTCCTCGGCGGTGACCATGTCGCCCGGCTTGAGCTCGGTCACGCCCCGGCCGACCTCCACGATCTCGCCGCTGAACTCGTGGCCGATGACGACCGGGAAGCGGGTCAGTCCCGGGTACAGCATGTAGCCCTGCTGGTCGGTCTCGAAGAAGTGCACGTCCGAGCCGCACACGCCGCAGGCCCGGGGCTTCATCAGTACATCTCCCGGCCCCAGCTTCGGCTCGGCGATCGACTCCACGGAGAGGCGCGGGCTGCGCCAGACACTGCTGCCCGTCACCGCCTTCCCGGTCGTCCGCTCCCACTCCGTCACGGTGTAGTCCGGGCGGGGATCCCACTCCGCCGTCAAGACGAGCCCCTTCATCCCAGATCCCTCCTCTTAGGTACGACTAGCCATCCCGGCAGACGATGGAGCCACGTCGCCGGCTGTTCGTGCGCCGCACGAGTCGCGGATGACCAATTGCGGAGCAAGGATCGTCTGCCGGGGACTCCGGTCCGTCCCGTCCATAAGCTGCAGCAGCCGCTC
>MENB01000153.1:0-180 GCA_001768125.1 Armatimonadetes bacterium RBG_19FT_COMBO_69_19 | reverse complement strand
CATCAGGTCATTCGCCGCCGCCACCGCGGTGAAGCGCCCCCCCCGCTCCAACAGCCGCTGCACCGCCCGGCGCCCGCCGTCCGCGGCGAAGTCGCCCCCGACGATGACCGCGTCGGCTTTCGGAACCCTTGCGGCGGCGAGCGCCTGGAGATAGCCACGGTGCCGCTCGGCGGCGACGTG
>MENB01000152.1:11043-11289 GCA_001768125.1 Armatimonadetes bacterium RBG_19FT_COMBO_69_19 | reverse complement strand
GCACGTCGCGCGCCGCGAGCGCGGCTGAGCCGCCACCGGCGATCATGCTCCGGCCGCTGTAGTTGCCGAAGCCGTAGGGGCACAGATCCGTATCACCCTGGATCACCCGGATCCTCTCGGGCGAAATGCCGAGCTCGTCCGCGACGACCTGAGCGATCCCCGTCTCGTTGCCGCCGCCGGGCGACGTCACCCCTGTGAGGACGGTCACGTGGCCGGAGGGATCGACCCGCACCGTCGAGGTATCGT
>MENB01000152.1:10683-10982 GCA_001768125.1 Armatimonadetes bacterium RBG_19FT_COMBO_69_19 | reverse complement strand
CTCGGGCCCGACGCTGCTCCGCTCGCCATTTTGTGTACTCTCCGAGATCAAGGACGTGGGCCAGACTCGCTTCGTAGTCGCCGCTGTCGATCTCGAGTCCGGTCGCCGTCCGGTACGGAAACGCCGTCGCCGGGATGAGGTTACGCGAACGCACCTCGGCCGGGTCCATCCCCAGCTCCCGGGCCACGAGGTCCATCACCCGCTCGATCACGAGATTGCTGGCTTCCTTCCCGTAGCCACGGGAGGCCGTCCACGGTCCCTTGTTGGTCGCGGCCAGCGTGTACGTGATGTCGACGTCC
>MENB01000152.1:10206-10666 GCA_001768125.1 Armatimonadetes bacterium RBG_19FT_COMBO_69_19 | reverse complement strand
CGGCAACGTGGCCGCGGTGAGCGGCGCCATCCCCCATCCGGGGGTGGCGTACGGGGCACCGACGTTGGCGACGAAGCGGTCGCGCAGGGCCGTCACTCGCCCCTCAAGCGTGAACGCCGCCTCGACGTGATGCACCTGCTCCCGCCCGGTGATGATGAGACACTCCTCGCGATCCTCCACCCACTTCACCGGATGCGCGGTGAGGATCGCCAGCAGGCACACGAGCGATTCTTCGGGATGGCCGATCATCTTGAGCCCGAAGGCACCGCCGAGCCTCGGCACGATAACGCGGATCCGATTCTCCGCCCGCCGCAGCGCGCCGGCGAGTTGATGGCGGAGCTGGTGCGGATTCTGCGAGGTCGCGTACAGCGTGAGCAAATCGTCGAAGCTGCTGTGGACGGCGACATAAGCGCGCGTCTCGATCGGCTGTGTGGAGCAACGATGAAGGCGAAGGGTCGCG
>MENB01000152.1:9306-10163 GCA_001768125.1 Armatimonadetes bacterium RBG_19FT_COMBO_69_19 | reverse complement strand
CATGCGTGATGCGCCCGCGGTGCAGGACGTTGTCCGGCCACTCATCGATGATGCGCGGGGCATCCCCCGAAAGCGCAGCTTCCCCGTCCAGCACGACCGGCAGCCGATCGTACTCGACTCGAACGAGTGCCGCCGCTGCCTTCGCGGTCTCCCGGCTTTCCGCGACGACCGCGGCCACCGGCTGGCCCGTGTAGATGACCTTGCCTATCGCCAGTGGGCGGACGTCCGCGTGCCGGCCGCCGGAAATCGTCGGATCGACTCGGTGGGGGATCTGCTCGATGTGACGCGCGACCTCATCCCCGGAGATCGCCACCACGACACCCGGCTGAGCCGTGGCCGCCGACACGTCAACGGTGCGGATCCGTGCATGGGCGTGCGGACTGCGAACGATGGCCACGTGCAGCATCCCGGGGAGGATCAGATCGGCGACGAACCGCGCCTGCCCCGTGACGATCTGGTCGCCGTGAAGGAGTGGAACGGACCGTCCGACGTACCCTGATCGCTGCTGTGCCACGCCGGCTATCCCGGGAGGAGGCGGCAGTGAATCGAGGCGTCGGGGGCCTCGTCCAGAATCTGCCGGAGCTCATGCTGACTTTCGTAGGGCCGGTCGGGGATGGCGCGGGCGGGGACCACCGCGTCGAGCGTCGCCGCGGTGAACGGCCATGGGGTGATGCGCACGGTATCGCCGTCGGCCTTGAGGTCCAGCTCGACGTCGCCCCCCTCGACGGTCGTTGGCACCGGGCCGATACGCTGCGTGGGGGTTTGGTCGCGATCGATGCAAATGAACAGGGAGAGGAGATCCCAGACCTGCAGCAGTTCGTAGTGGAACCAGACCGTGCGCTCGAAGAGACGCCGCC
>MENB01000152.1:8941-9271 GCA_001768125.1 Armatimonadetes bacterium RBG_19FT_COMBO_69_19 | reverse complement strand
AGCGCCTCTTGCTCGGCGACGAACGCGTCCATGAGGGCGCGCACCTCATCTGTCTGGGTGGTCATCCGGATGGGCCCGGCGCCGTAGCGCCCCTGGTAGATGCCCGAGCCGTGCATGCTCACGAGGAGCCCCGCGTACGGATCCAGGGCCACGATGCGGCGGATCCCCTCACGGTAGAACGGGATGTGCGTCCGGACGTCGAGGGTGCGGAAGTGCACAGGCGCCTTCGCCTGCGCGTCGTACAATGGTTGCTCGTCCTGCTCCCGCCATCCTTCGTCATGCCGCGCGCTCGCCAGCACCAATGGTTCCAGCGGTGTGGGCCGCGCGAAC
>MENB01000152.1:7595-8879 GCA_001768125.1 Armatimonadetes bacterium RBG_19FT_COMBO_69_19 | reverse complement strand
CCTGCCCGCGCACTTGTTGCGGGCGGACGATCATCGCGCGTATTCCTCCAGCACGGCGGCGATCATCTTTGTCCCTTCGAGCCAGTCCGCGATACGGATGTGCTCGTCGGGCTCCTCGAGCTGGGCGCCGGCGTACTCCACGCCCAACCCCACCGTCGGGCGCGGGGCGAACTTGTACTTCGGGCTCATCCCGATCGAGGTGGGGCGGATGACGAGGTCCTGCCCGTAGACGCGTCGGGCCGCGCGCTTCGCGGCCTGAACGAGCGGGTCGGCCATCAGCGTGCGGTAAGGAGCGGTGTGGGAGAGCACCTCCATCTCGACGTGGGCGAACCCGTGCCGGTCGAGATGCGCCCGGACCTTGCGCGCGATGTCGTCGGGATCTTGACGTGCGACCAGGCGGAACTCCACCTTCGCGGACGCCTCCGCGGGGATGACGAGCCGCTCGCCCGTCCCTGAATATCCAGCCGTGATCCCGCAGATCGCGCACGACGGCTCGAAGAGCCACCGGCGTGCGGCCTGAGGCCCCGTCTCTCCCAGGACGAACGCCCGCGCTCCCGTGCGCGCGAGCATCTCCGTCCCCACCGATGTCCCGAACTCGTCAACCGCCTCGAGATCCTCTGCCGTCGGGACCATGACATCGTCGTAGAAACCCTCGACGAGGACGCGCTCCTTGTCGTTCTTGAGGGCCCCGAGCGCCCAGACGAGATCCCAGGCGGCGTTGGGGAGGATGGTGAAGCGTGATGGCTGCGGGGTCCGGAGAGCGCGCGTGCGCAGCTCGACGTAGACGTACCCCTTGGCGCCCAGCGACGCGGTGGGCCTGTCCCGATCGTCCTTCGCGCCCGTCTCCCACAGCACGCCGTCGCTGGCCGTTTCCTGCGGGTACTGTGCCAGGACGTCGTCAATCACGCTGTCGTTCGGCTTGCGCTTACCGAAGATGAGGAACTTCACGCCGACCGGCAGCTCTCCCCGGCTGCGCAGCACCGCCTCGACCGCGGCGATGCGCGAGAAGCAGCAGCCCTTGTCATCGGCCACCCCGCGATTGTAGATGCGGCCGTCGCGGATCGCCACGGGCAGGGTCGGGCCGTCCACGACCAGGGGGTTGGTGTACGCGGCGATGTCGTAGTGATTGAAGAAGAGGAGCGTCTGCGGCGACCGCCCGGCCTGCTCTGCGAACACCGTGGGGAAACCGGCAGGATTGGGCAGGAGGCGCGCGCGCAGGCCCGCGGCCGCAAGACGCGCGACAAGCCAGTCTGCCGCAGCGTGCATGGCGTCAGGGTGCTCGGC
>MENB01000152.1:6959-7572 GCA_001768125.1 Armatimonadetes bacterium RBG_19FT_COMBO_69_19 | reverse complement strand
GCGCTCCTGGTGCTCCGCGATGTAGGCGTCCACACTGTCGAGCAGCGTCGTCATACGGCCTCCAGACGCGGGATCCGGTCGGCCCGGCCGAAGAGGTGCAGGATGTGCCGCATCCCCTCCTCATAGTCACGGATGCGGATGTGCTCGTCGTTCGTCTCCAGCAGCGAGCCCGCGTAGCCGATGGCGAATCCGACGATCGGCATCGCCGTGTACTTTCGGAACAGGTAGCGGGATCCGATCCCCGTGGCGAATGGCACGATGACCGGATCAATCCCATAGGTCTCGCGGCTCGCCTCTGCCACGAGACCGACGAACGGATGACCGGCCGGAATGCTGTCCGGCGGGTTCGCGCCGAGCACGCTGATCTCGACGTCGTCGAATCCCTGCGCCTCGAGATGCGCGCGCAGCGCGGCGAGGATGCGGTCGGGATCCTGGTCGGGCACGAGCCGGAACTCGAGGTGCGCGCGGGCTTCTCCTGGGGTGAGGAGCTTGTGCCCGGGGCCGGTATGTCCCGCGGTCACGCCGCAGATGGTGGCCGTGGGCTCGGAGTACACGAAGCGCATCACGTCCTGCCCGGAGAGTCCCTTGATGAACCTGCGGACACCGGCCCGCC
>MENB01000152.1:5785-6926 GCA_001768125.1 Armatimonadetes bacterium RBG_19FT_COMBO_69_19 | reverse complement strand
GGTAGAACACGCGCTCTTCCATCTCGGTGATCGGCCGCACGTCGTCGTAGAATCCCGCGATCTGGACGCGCTCATCCGGTCCCTTGATCGACGCGAGCGCCCAGCTCAGCCGCCAGGCGGCGTTCGGCAGCACCGTGATCCGCGACGGGTAATCGGCGTTCGCAGTGCGGCAGGTCAGCTCGACGAAGAGCTGGCCCTTGTGTCCCAGCGTGATGAGCGGCCGGTCCGACTCATCTTTCGACCCCGCCTCCCAGCAGCAGGCATCGGCACGCACCCGAGCAGCGTGGCGGTCGAGGAAGCGCTCGAGCGCCCCCGTGGCGAGGGTGCGCTTGCCCTCGAGGAGGAACGTCACCGTCAGCGGGAGCTCCCCGCGGGCCTCTCGCCATGTGCGGACCGCATGGATCCGGGAGAGCAGCGTGGCTTTGTCATCCGCGACGCCGCGCGCGTAGACGCGCTCGTCTTCGACCGCCCCGGAGAACGGCTGGCGCTCGCCGGCCCGCACCTCCACCGGATTCGTGTAGTTGGCAATGTCGTAGTGATTGAAGAAGAGCAGAGTCCGCTCGCCCGCTCCGCGGGCCGTCCCCACAAGGTACGAGTGGTTCCCCCCGCCCGGCAGCACGTCGGTCTCGATCCCTGCCTCGCGCATCCCAGCGACGAGCCAGCGGACCGCCTCGTCCATCGCCGCGTCATCCCCACCCACCGATGGGATCCGGCAGAATGCGCCGAGTTGCTCGATGCTGGCGGGGAGCCGCCGTCGGTGGACCGACAGGACGTCGTCGATCGCAGGTGCGCCCTCCCGCAAAGCGCTCATACGTGGGCCCTCCGCAGCCGCGGGTCGAGCGTGTCGCGCAGGGCATCGCCGAGGAAGTTCACCGCCAGCACCGTGAGGCTGAGCGCGATGCCCGGCGGGAGCGCCATCCACGGCGCCTGTTCGAAGTAGCGCCGCGCTTCTTCGCTCAGCATGTTGCCCCACGACGGCACCGGTAGCTGCGTCCCGAGGCCGAGGAACCCCAGCGAGGCCTCGATCAGGATCGCCCCCGATAGCGCGTTGGTGGCAACGACGATGATCGGCGCGATGGTGTTGGGCAAGACGTGCCGCGACAGCACGCGGGCGTCGGAGGCGCCGAGCGCCTTCGCCGCC
>MENB01000152.1:5276-5750 GCA_001768125.1 Armatimonadetes bacterium RBG_19FT_COMBO_69_19 | reverse complement strand
GAGGCTTGGCACGATGATCGTAGCGATGGCCAGGATCACGTTCTCGGTTCGGGGCCCGAGCACGGCCATGAGCGCGAGCGCCAGGATGATCGACGGAAGCGCCATCATCACGTCCACGATTCGCTGCACGACGCCGTCGAACCACCCACCATAGAACCCCGAGACGAGCCCGATCAGCGTCCCCGCCGCGGTGCCGGCGGCGATCGCCGCGATGCTGATCAGCAGCGACATGCGTCCGCCGTAGAGCGTGCGCGAGAGGATGTCGCGGCCGAGGTAATCCGTGCCGAGCAGGTACCGACCCCCGGGCGCGTGCATTAGGGCCTCGTAGTCTTGAGCGTAGGGATCGTGCGGGCTGACCAGCGCCGCGAGCCCCGAGGCCAGCAAGATCGCTACGAGCACGAACGCGGCCACCGCGCCCGCGGGATGGCGGCGGACCCACGCCCGCAGAACCCCCGCGCGTCGACCTCGCGGGGT
>MENB01000152.1:4944-5247 GCA_001768125.1 Armatimonadetes bacterium RBG_19FT_COMBO_69_19 | reverse complement strand
TCTTCCCGATCATCACTGGTACCGGATGCGTGGATCGATCCACGCGTACGCGAGGTCGATGGCAAGGTTCACGCCGACGACGACGAGTCCCGTGAACAGGATCGCGCCCTGCACCGCCGGGTAGTCGCGGTGCGTGATCGATTCCACGACGTACCGGCCGATGCCGGCGAGCGAGAAGATATCCTCGATGATCACGCTGCCGCTGAGCAGATAGGTGAACTGGCTGCCCAGAATGGTGAGGATGGGGATGAGGGCGTTCCGCAGCGCATGGCCCCACAGCACGCGGCCGCCGCGCAGCCCCTT
>MENB01000152.1:2720-4936 GCA_001768125.1 Armatimonadetes bacterium RBG_19FT_COMBO_69_19 | reverse complement strand
CGGTGCGGATGTAGTCCTCCTGCAGCGCCTCGAGCAGCGACGACCGGACCAATCGCAGGCTGCGGGCGGAGAGGTGCACGCCGAGGATCGCCGCCGGGATGATGAACTGCTCGAGGTTCTGGCCGACCGACTCACGCGGGGAGACGTATCCCAGGGGCGGCACCCAGCGGAACCAGATCGAGCCGTACAGCAGCACAAGCGTCGCGATCCAGAAGTGCGGCACCGATAACCCCCCGAAGCTGAGCAGCCGTGCGCCGATGTCCACACCGCTGCCCCGCCGGGCCGCCGACGCCGCGCCGAGGGGCAGGGCGAGGAGCATGGAGAGCAGCATCGCGAAGACGGCGAGCTCGACGCTGACCGGCAGCGCCGCCAGGAGGTCCTGCATGACGGGACGCTTCGACCAGAATGAGGTGCCGAGATTCCCGCGCACGACGCCGCCCAGCCAGGTGACGTACTGGACGAAGAACGGGCGGTCCAGCCCCAGCTGAGCGCGCGCCGCGGCCAGGTTGCTGACATTTCCCGATTCGGCGAGCTGCGCCATCACCGCATCACCCGGGATGATGCGGATCAGCCCGAAGGCCAGCAGCGACAGCCCAAAGAGGGCCGCCAGGCCGAGGATCAGCCGCCGAACGAGGTACTGCCGCATGTCATTTGTCGAGCCAGACGTTCTTCAGCGGCAGGTACTGGTTGATGTTGTTGTGGCGGAACCCCTTCACGTAGGGCCACGCCAGGCTGACATAGATCGGATCCCCCGTCGTGATGATCCAGGCCTTCTGGGCAATCAGCGACTGGGTCTGATGCACGAGCGCAACCCGCTTCGCCGGATCCGTCTCGCGGCGCTGCGCCTCGAGCAAGCGATCGACCTGCGGGTCGGCGTAGCTCCCGACGTTGCCGTTGCTCTTGCTGTGGTACTCGAGGAAGAGATAGCTGTCGGGATCGCTGCTCAGCGTGAAGTTGTCCGCGAGGATGGTGAAGTCTTTCTGGAAGCGGATGCGCTGCACGGAGGCCGTGTCCACCAGCCGGAAGTTGAGGGTGACGCCGATCTGCGCCCACTGCGCCTTGATCGCCTCGAGGATGACCCGCCGGTTGTCGGGGCTCGACCCGCCGACCGCATCGATCGTGACCCCGTTCGGGAAGCCCGCCTCACGCAGCATCTGCCGCGCCTTGTTGACGTCGCGCGTGAAGAAGGGCAGTTTCCGCCAGTCCATCGCCCACCGGCCCAGTCCGTTCGGCACGGGGCCGTTCACGACGCCCTCGCCGCCGCCGAGCGCAATCGCGATGGCCTGCCGGTTGAGCGCGAGCGACAGTGCCTGGCGTACCTTCTCATTATCGAGCGGCGCCTTCGCCACATTGAGACGCAGGTGGACGCTGAAGATCCCCTGATAGCGCTCCCAGACGAGGGTCCCTTCCTTGATGATGGGCAGCGCCTGCCCGTACGGCAGCAGGTCGACGACGTCGATCCGCCCGGCGCGCAGAGCCGCAGCGCGGGTCGCGAAGTCACGCAGGATGTGGGGATCGCTCTCGTCGAGGTAGGGCTTGCCGGGCTCGAAGTAGCTGGGGTGTCGCTTGTACACGTAGCGGGTCCCGCGCGTGAACGAGTCAAGCACGAAGGGCCCGGTGCCGATCACGACCTGCTTGTAATCAATGTCCGCCCGCGGGACGATCGACGCGAAGACGGTCGCCAGGTTGTCCAGCAGCGGCGCGAACGGCTCGCTCAGCGTGATCCGGACGGTATAACGGTCAACGGCCTCGGCCGACTTGATGACCGAGAACAGATCCCGCTTGATGTTCTCGGGATCGTCCGCGAGCATCCGCTGCACGCTCCAAACAACGTCGTCCGAGGTCAGCTCGCGGCCGTTCACGGGCGGCCTGTCGTGGAAGCGCACCCCGCGGCGCAGCCGGAAGGTATAAACGAGACCATCGCGGGAGATCTCCCACTTCTCCGCCAGGTCCGGCTCGAGGACGTACTCATCCACCCGCACTTCGGTGCCCGTCTTGAAGCGGACGAGCCCGTTGTACACGAGCGGGATGAAGTTCTGAGCGGTCGTCCCGCGATGCGGGTCGAAGTGCGCCGGGTCCGAGCTGAACGTCGCGTTCAGCGTCCCTCCGCGCTTCGGCGTCACCGCGGGCGCCCCCGCAGCCGGCACGAGCGTTCCGGCCAGCAGGGCCACAGCGAGCACCAGCGTGATCCAGCGATTCATCGCCATCCCCCTTTG
>MENB01000152.1:1897-2689 GCA_001768125.1 Armatimonadetes bacterium RBG_19FT_COMBO_69_19 | reverse complement strand
CGGCCGCCGGATGTAGCGCCCCGACGGGTTCCGTGTGATCGTGCCGTTCGCAAGGACGACCTGACCGCGAAGGATCGTATGCGTGGGCCAGCCCCGGACCTTCATCCCGGCAAACGGCGTGAAGTCCTGCGCCGACTGCAGCACCTCGGGGGCGACCGTCACCTCTCTGTCCGGATCGACAACCGCCAGATCGGCATCGCTGCCGGGGGCGATCGTACCCTTCCGCGGGTACAGCGCGAAGGCGCGGGCCGAGTTCGCACTGGCCAGCTCGGCGACCCGCGTCAGCGACAGGCCGCGCCGGTGGTAGCCCTCGGAGATGAGATACGGATACAGCAGCGCCGTCCCGCCGAAGCCGGGCAGCGCCTTCCAGAGATCCTCGCCCTTCTGCTCCTCGAAGCAGCAGGCGTGGTCGCTGACGACCGTGTCGATCCGGCCATCGCTGACCGCCTGCCACAGGGCCTGGCGGTCATCCTCGGTGCGGATCGGGGGATTCACCTTCCCCACCATCCCGCCGGCCGTAGCGTAGGTCAGCGCGAGATGGTGCAGGGTCGTCTCGAGGCGGATGTCGAGGTGCGGATAATCGCGCTTCGCCTCAGCGGCCGCGGTGATCGCCTCCCGGCTGCTCAGGTGCAGCAGGTTGACGGGGCACCGTGAAGCGTCCGCGAGGATGACGGCCTCCGCCATGGAGAGCCTCTCCGTGAGCGGGGGCCGGGCCTGGTGATAGCCTTCGAGGCCGCCGAGGCCCGCTCGCTTCACCTCGTCGATGAAGATGCGGATCAGCTCGGCGTGCTC
>MENB01000152.1:1042-1878 GCA_001768125.1 Armatimonadetes bacterium RBG_19FT_COMBO_69_19 | reverse complement strand
GCCGCCGCGGCGACCTGCTGCATGAAGAGGTACAGATGGCCGAGGTCATACGAATCGGACATTGTGTAGTCACTGCCCCGGGTGGAGTCGGCGGTGAGGTTGAGCCCCTTGTAGAACATGTAGTACTTGAACGAGGCCACGCCCTGAGTCCGGACCAGCCAGTCGACCTCGTCGAGCTGCTGGCTGGTCATGACCGCGATGTGGAACCCGTAATCGGTGTACGCGCGGCCTTCCGTGAGGCGCAGCACCTCGGGGAAGATCTCCCGGTACGGGCCGCTCTTGTTCAAGTAGTGCTGCCCGGTGCGGAAGTAGCTCACCACCGTCGTCGCGCCCCCGGCCAGCGCCGAGCGCGTTTCCGATTCGGTGTCCTCGCTCATCGACCGGTAGATCCCCAGATGGAAGTGCGAGTCGACGGCGCCGGGGAAGACGAGTTTCCCGCGCGCGTCCACCACCTCGGCGGCCTGCGCGGGGTCGATCGCATCCGCGAGCGCCGTGATCTTCCCGTCGCGGACGCCGATGTCGCAGCGCACCGCGCCGGTGTATGGCATCACCGCCGTGCCGTTGAGAACCGCCAGATCATAGCGCCCCATCGCCGTGCCTCCGCTAGATGTCCCTCAGATAGCGCTCCTCGCGCCGCTGGAACTCCGGCAGCCCGAGCAGGTCGTTCAGCTCCTTGAAGGTCAGCATCTCATCGCGCAGGGATTCGGTCGTGCCCTGCTCCCGCAGCGCCGCCATCATGCGCATCATCGCCGCGGCGCTCGCGCGGACGGCCGCCCCCGGGAAGATCACGAGGCGGTACCCCATCGCCTGCAACTCGCCCGCGGTGAGCATCGGCG
>MENB01000152.1:394-1004 GCA_001768125.1 Armatimonadetes bacterium RBG_19FT_COMBO_69_19 | reverse complement strand
GGGAGCGCCCGCGCAAACCGCTCGAGCTCGGCGCGGCTCTCCGGCGCCTCGACGAACAGCACGTCCGCCCCGGCCTCCTTGTACCGTCGGGCGCGGTCCAGGGCGGCCTCATATCCCTCCACCGCCCGCGCGTCGGTGCGGCCGATGATGAGGATCCCGTCGCGTCGCACGTCGACCGCCGCCTTGATCTTCCCGACCATCTCCTCCGCCGGGATGAGCGTCTTTCCCGTGAGATGACCGCAGCGCTTCGGGAACGTCTGGTCCTCGATCTGGATCGCCGCGGCGCCGGCCCGTTCGAACTCGCGCACCGTTCGCCCGATGTTCAGCGCGTTGCCGTAGCCGGTGTCGCCGTCGGCGATCACGGGCAGGGTCGTCGCCTCGGCGATCGCGCCGATGCGCCACACGGTCTCGCTGAGGCTGACCAGCCCGAGATCCGGCGTCCCCAGGTGCGTGTACGAGAACCCGGCGCCGGTGAAGTACACCGCCTCGAATCCCGCCCGCTCGGCGATGCGGGCCGCGAGCGCGTCGTGCACGCCGGGGGCGACGAGAATCTCCTTCCGCGACAATCGCTCCCGCAGTTCAGTCGATCCGCTCATCGCCGCTCCTCCAG
>MENB01000152.1:0-374 GCA_001768125.1 Armatimonadetes bacterium RBG_19FT_COMBO_69_19 | reverse complement strand
CCTCGAGGATCTCGAGCGAGGTGCCGGTCAGGCTCTGCAGGCGGACAGTCCTGCTCGTGCGCAGATTCGTCACGGTCCCGTTGCCGATGTCGAGCCGCAGGGGGTCCCCCTGGATGATGGCCGAGGTGTCGGGGATGATCGCGGCGGGGAAACCGTTGTTGATCGCGTTGCGAAAGAAGATCCGCCCGAACGAGCGCGCGATGACGGCCGCGATCCCGGCCAGCTTCAGCGCCATCACCGCCGCCTCGCGGCTGCTGCCGCAGCCGAAGTTGAACCCGGCGACGACGAAATCCCCCGACCGCACGCGCCCGGGAAACGACGGATCGAGCCCCGCCAGGGCGTAGGCGCCGACCTCCTCCATCGGGCGATCGAGG
>MENB01000151.1:5691-5974 GCA_001768125.1 Armatimonadetes bacterium RBG_19FT_COMBO_69_19 | reverse complement strand
GCGGCATCCTGCTGAGTGGGATCCCCGGCGTGCCGCCGGCGAACGTGGTCATCCTCGGCGCGGGGGTCGTGGGCGGCAACGCCGCGCGCGCCTTCCTCGGCGTCGGCGCACAGGTGACGATCCTGGACAAGGACGGCTCGCGGCTGCGGGGGGTGGACGCGGCCTGTCAGGGGCGCGTCGTGACGATGCTGGCCACCCCCTACAACATCGCCAAGGCCGTGTCCTTCGCGGACGTGCTCATCGGCGCGGTCTACGTCGTCGGCCACCGGGCGCCGGTGCTGGT
>MENB01000151.1:0-5580 GCA_001768125.1 Armatimonadetes bacterium RBG_19FT_COMBO_69_19 | reverse complement strand
GTTCGTGGCGGAGGGCGTCATCCACTACTGCGTCCCCAACGCCCCGGCCCGGGTGGCGCGCACGGCCAGCCACGCCTGGAGCAATGCGGTGCTGCCGTACCTGCAGCTGATCGGCGACCTGGGCGTCGGGGAGGCGCTGCGCCGCTCCCGAGAGCTGGCCTCCGCCGTGGTGGTGCGGCCATGAGCACGCTCGCCGCGCCGTACGCCGGCAAGGTGGTCTCGCCGGAGGAGGCGGTGCGCCTCGTCGCCCCCGGGATGCGCGTGTTCCTCACGGGGAACTGCTCGGTGCCGCAGACGCTGCTCGCCGCGCTCGTCGGCCGCGCGGGCGAGCTCCACGACGTCGAGATCGTCCAGGTGTTGACGGTGGGGCCGGCCGAGTACGTCGCGCCGGGCATGGAAGCGCACCTGCGCGTCAACACCCTGTTCATCAGCGACAACGTGCGGGCGGCGGTGAACGAGGGCCGCGCCGACTTCACGCCGTGCTTCCTCGGCGAGATCCCGAAGCTGTTCAAGACCGGCCTGCTGCCCCTCGACGTCGCCCTGGTGCATGTCTCCCCACCCGACGAGCACGGCTTCTGCTCGTTCGGGATCGAGGTCGGCATCACCAAGCCGGCGGCGCAATCGGCGAAGATCATCGTCGCCGAAATGAACCCCCGGATGCCGCGCACGCTGGGCGACAGCTTCATCCACCTCAGCAAGATCGACTACGTCGTCCCCGTCGACTACGCGCTGCCCGAGATCCGCATGGGGGGGACGGACGCGGTGGTCCAGCGCATCGCCGACCACGCCGCCGGTCTCATCCCCGACGGCGCGACGCTGCAGACCGGGATCGGCGCCATCCCGGACGCGGTGCTCTCCCGCCTGTCGCGCCACAAGGATCTCGGGATCCACACCGAGCTGTTCAGCGACGGGATCATCGACCTGATCAACCAGGGGATCATCACCGGCGAGCGCAAGACGCTGCATCCGGGGAAGGTCGTGGCCGGCTTCGTGCTGGGCACGCAGCGGCTGTACGATTTCATCCACGACAATCCGGTGATCGAGCTCCATCCCACGGACTACGTGAACGATCCGTTCGTCATCGCCCAGAACGCGAAGATGGTCGCGATCAACTCCGCCATCGAGGTCGATCTGACGGGGCAGGTGAGCGCCGACAGTATCGGCCCGCGGTTCTACAGCGGGGGGGGCGGGCAGCTGGACTTCATCTATGGTGCCTCGCGGTCGGCAGGCGGGGTGCCGATCATCGCCCTGCCCAGTACCGCGCTGGGTGGCCAGGCGTCGCGCATTGTGGCTATGCTGAAGCAGGGCGCCGGCGTGACGACCACCCGTAACCACATCCGCTACGTGGTCACCGAGCACGGGGTCGCCGACCTCTACGGCAAGACCGTCCGGGAGCGGGCGCGGCTGCTCATCGGTATCGCCGCCCCGCAGTTCCGGGAGGTTCTGGAGCGGGAGGCCCGAGCCCTCCGGTATCTGTAGGAGCCCATATCCACCCACCGCCCGATACCGCCCACTCTGTCCTCTCCATACCATGAGGGTGGGTGGCCGGCCAGGTGAGCCTTCGGGTGGAGGTCTTCATCGGCCCCTTCGGCAGCGGCAAGACGGAGGTGGCCATCAACCGGGCGCTTTCCCTGGTCCGCGCCGGTCCCCCCATAACCTTCATCGACCTCGACCTCGTGGACCCCTACTTCCGGGCCCGGGATGCCCGGGGCAGGATCCAGGCAGCGGGTGTGCGTCTCGTGGCTCCCCCGGAGGCATGGGACGCTGTGGATCTTCCTCTGCTCACCCCCGAGGTCTTCGCCGCGCTGGCCGGCAGCGACCGCCTGGTAATCGACGCCGGGGGTGAGGCCCACGGCGCCCTGGTCCTGCGGCAGCTCGTCCACCTGCTCCCGAGCGATGCGGCCGTGTACCTGGTCGTCAATCCGTACCGTCCCTTCATGCGGACGCCGGAGAAGATCGCCGCCGCGAGGGCCGCGCTGGAGACTGCGGCGGGATCGCGGGTGACGGCGCTCGTCGCCAATCCGCACCTGGGTGCTGCGACGACGCCGCAAACCGTTCTGGCGGGTTTCGAGGTGGCCCGGGAGGCGTCGGAGCGTATGGGTCTTCCCATCGCCTGGACCGCGGTGGCCGCGGACCTGCTCGACGCGGTCGACCTCCCGGGCGAGGTCATGCCGCTCGTGTTCCACATGCTCCCCCCGTGGGAGCTGGAGGTCGCCTGACGTGCTCAAGGTCGTTATCGACGTGGAGCGGTGCAAAGGCTGCGAGTTGTGCGTGCACTACTGCCCGCCGAAGGTGCTGGCGATGAGTCCGGCCCTGAACACGCGCGGCTTCTATTCGGTGGTGCTGATCGATGAGGAGCGCTGCACCTCGTGCGCCGCATGCGCGATCGTGTGCCCGGACATGGCGATCACGGTCTACAAGGCGGAACGGGTGGCGGTGAGGTGACGCCGATGGCGACCGCGCTGACCGACCGCGTCTTGATGAAGGGCAACGAAGCCATCGCCGAGGCGGCGATCCGCGCCGGGGTGCAGGCTTACTTCGGCTACCCGATCACGCCGCAGAGCGAGATCTCGGAGTACATGGCCGCACATCTGCCGGAGCACGGCGGGGCGTTCCTCCAGGCGGAGAGCGAGGTCGCCGCGATCAACATGGTCTACGGGGCGGCCGGGGCCGGCGCCCGGGTGATGACCTCCACCAGCAGCCCGGGGATCAGCCTGATGCAGGAGGGCCTCTCCTATATCGTCGGCTCGGAGCTGCCCTGCGTGATCATCAACGTGATGCGCGGCGGGCCGGGGCTGGGCAACATCGCCCCTTCGCAGGCCGACTACTTCCAGGCCACCAAGTCCGCCGGCCACGGCGACGGTCGCAACCTCGTGCTCGCGCCCTCCACGATCCAGGAGGCGGCCGACCTGACGCTGCTGGCGTTCGATCTGGCCGATCGCTACCGCAATCCCGCGATGGTCCTGACCGACGGGATCACCGGGCAGATGATGGAGCCCGTGGCGTTCCGTGAGGGCCCGTCCCTGCCGCGAGAGGTGCCGGCGTGGGCCACGACCGGGGCGGGCGATGGTCCGGTGCGCCTGATCAACTCGATCTATCTCGAACCGGAGGCACTTGAGGCGCACAATCAACGGCTCCAGGAGAAGTACAGGCGCATGCAGGTCGAGGTCCGGTCTGAAGCCTACCTGATGGACGATGCCGTGGTGGCCGTGGCCGCGTACGGCCTCACGGCCCGCATCGCCCGCACCGCCGTGGATCGGGCGCGGGCGAAGGGGATCCGCGCCGGCCTGCTGCGTCCGATCACCGTCTATCCGTTCCCCACGCAGGCCTGCGCGGATGCGGCCGGGCAGGTCGCGGGGATCCTCACCGTGGAGATGAGCGCGGGGCAGATGGTCGAGGACGTGCGCCTCGCCGTGGAAGGCCGGACGCCCGTCCGCTTCTACGGCCGCCTGGGAGGCGTGGTGCCCACCCCGCCCGAGGTGCTGGCGCAGATCGAGCGGCTCCTTTCGGAGGTGAAGGCGCGATGAAGCAGGTGTTCACTCGGCCGGCGTCGCTCGCTGAGACGCCGATGCACTACTGTCCCGGCTGCACGCACGGGGTCGCGCACCGCCTCGTTGCGGAGGTCCTTGACGAGCTCGGGCTCCGCGGGCGGACGATCGGCGTCGCGTCGGTGGGCTGCTCGGTGTTCGCCTACAACTACTTCAACCTGGACTTCCAGCAGGCGGCCCACGGCCGCGCGCCGGCCGTGGCGACCGGGATCAAGCGCGTGCTGCCCGACCGCGTCGTCTTCACGTACCAGGGAGACGGCGACCTCGCCGCGATCGGGACCGCGGAGATCGTCCATGCCGCCAACCGCGGCGAGAACATCACGGTGATCTTCATCAACAACGCCGTCTACGGGATGACCGGCGGCCAGATGGCGCCGACCACTCTGCCGGGGATGCGGACGACGACGACACCTTACGGCCGGGACGTGCGGGTGACCGGCTACCCCATCCACGTCGCCGAGATGCTGGCCACGCTGAAAGGGGTCGCCTACATCTCACGGGTCGCCCTGTGCGGCGTGGCGCACATCACGAAGGCGAAGCGCGCCATCCGCAAGGCCTTCCAGGCTCAGCTCGACGGTAAAGGGTTCTCGCTCGTCGAGATCCTGTCCACGTGCCCGGTGACGTGGGGCCTGCAGCCGATCGATGCGGTGCGCTGGCTGGAGGCGAACATGCTGCCGGTGTTTCCTCTTGGGGAGTTCGTGACGGACGGCCAGAAGGAGCGCGCGTAGCGATGGCGTCGATGGAGCTCATCATCGCCGGATTCGGGGGCCAGGGCATCTTGTTCCTGGGCGAGATGCTGACCCAGGCCGCCATCCTCGAGGGCAAGCACGCGACGTGGATGCCGGCCTACGGTCCGGAACAGCGGGGCGGGACGGCCACCTGCACGGTGGTCATCGCCGAGGAGCCGATCGGATCTCCGGTGGTGGCCGACCCCGACGCCCTGATCGTGATGAACCGGCCCTCGATGGACAAGTTCGAGCCGCGGGCGCGAGCGGGCGCCGTGCTCATCGTCAACGCCTCGATGGTCGACCGGCCCCCGGAGCGGGCGGATCTCGTCGTGGTGGCGGTCGATGCCGCCGCCGAAGCCAGGGCCCTCGACAAACCTCAGGTGGCCAACATGGTGCTGCTCGGGGCGCTGCTGGCCGCCCGTCCGGTCGTGGCGATGGAGAGTGTGGCCCGCGCGCTGGCCGGTCACTTCCCCCCGGACCGGCAGCACCTCGTGGAGATCAACGTGACCGCGCTCACCCGCGGCGCCGCCGCCGCGGCCCGGCAGCTGCCCGGCGCCGCGTCAGCTCGAGTGGCATAGCGAGGGAATACGATGGGAGAGCCCGTACGAAAGCTGGAACCTGAGGATCAGCGCACCCCGCTCCGCGGCAGAGCGGATCTGCGACTGGTCGCCGGCCGCCCTGAGATCGATGAGGGTGAAGGCTGGGTGCTCGACGCGATCATCGCCTGCTACTGCACCCAGTGCCCCCAGGACTAGCGCCGGATCGCGTGCCGGGCGAGGAAGAGGACGTTGGCGGGTCGCTCCGCCAGCCGGCGCATGAAGTACGGGTACCAGTGGGTCCCGAAGGGGACGTAGACCCTCACCCGGTACTCTTCCGCCACCAGTGACTGCTGCAGATCCCGCCGGATCCCGTACAGGAACTGGAACTCGAAGTGGTCGTGCGCGATGCCCCGGCGCGCGCTGAACGCCTTCGCGTGCTCGATCAGATGCTCGTCGTGCGTGGCGAGGGCGTGATCGATCCCTGAGGACAGCAGCCGCTCGCTGAGGCGCGCGTAGGCGGCATCCACGTCGGCCTTCTTCGGATACGCGAGCGCGGGCGGCTCAGCGTAGGCGCCCTTGCACAGACGGATGCGCACGCCCCGGCTCACGTAGCGCTCCACGTCGTCCGGCGTCCGATACAGGTAGGCCTGCAGCGCGATCCCCACGTTCCGGATGCCGCGGTCCCACACGCGATCGAAGACCGCGAGCGTGGAGGGAAGGCGGCCGCTGTCCTCCATGTCGAGGCGGACGAAGGTGCCGACCCCC
>MENB01000150.1:3676-4657 GCA_001768125.1 Armatimonadetes bacterium RBG_19FT_COMBO_69_19 | reverse complement strand
ACTTTGTGCTGGCTCCGCCTGGATCGCTGGGAGGAAATCCGGTCCAGGAAGGAAGTCTGGCATGATCTGGAGAGCCGCTATCCGCAGGAACGCACCGGCCCCTTATGCTGGCCCATGGGATTGCGGGCCGTCGTCGAAACCCTGAGCGGGGATACCGACAGCGGCGCCCGCCTGCGCGAGCGGTCTTTCGAGATCATGGTGAACACCTTCGGCCCGGCGGACTGGCTGCGCAACGCGCACTACTGAGCGGCGCTGCCGCGGCTGGCGGAGGGCGAGTTCGCCCTCGTCCACCAACACCTCGACCAGGCCCAGCAGGGATCGAACGATCCTGTCCGCTGGGGATCGGCCGTGACCGAGCTCGACTTCGACGTCTTGTATGCCGACGCCTCCGCCCGCGCCCGCGATCGCGACGGCTTGGAGCGCTTCGTTCAACGGGCCGAGGAGGGCGCCGAACGGCTGGGCCACCGCCTGTACCAGGGCATCGCCCGCCGCGCCCGCGGCGTGCTCCTCCTGCTCGACGGTCAGCCGGAGCCGGCGCGCGGCCGGCTCGATCAGGCCCTGGCCGTTTTCGAATCGATGGGGACTCGCTGGCAGATCGGACTGACGCTGGCCGAACGTGCGGCAGCCGACACTGCGCTGGGAGACCTTGCTTCGGCGCGCGCCGACTGGCAGCGCGCCCTCGCTTCTTTCGAGGCCATCGGCGCCCGGCCAGCGGCCGAGCGCGCCCGTCAGGACCTGGCGGCCCTCGGCTGATCTAGCTGGCGGGGGTCGCAAGTTCGTAGACTAGTGCCGTCCTGCAAGCCCGAGACTGTTGGTTGCTCAATCGGGTCGGCGTGAGCCGGTCTGAAAAAGGCGGCCGCTCTACACCCCCACCCCTTTCCCTCGCGGAGCAGCCTGGAAAGGCCTCCCCCGGCTTGACACCCCCGTCCGGATCGGCGCCCAATCTCGCCGGGGGAGGGGGTGAGGCCAAAGACCTCTTGA
>MENB01000150.1:3437-3585 GCA_001768125.1 Armatimonadetes bacterium RBG_19FT_COMBO_69_19 | reverse complement strand
CGGCGTCGGCAGGCTGATGCCCTGATCTCGCAGCCGCCGGTAGGCTTCCCGTCTCACCTGCCCCTCGACACGCGATTGGCGCTCGAAGTGCTCCAGCTCGATGTCGTCCACGTAGAAGACCATCCGAAATAGGAAACCACCGGCGTCC
>MENB01000150.1:3270-3412 GCA_001768125.1 Armatimonadetes bacterium RBG_19FT_COMBO_69_19 | reverse complement strand
TCCATCCCTTTGAAACTGGCCGTAGATCCCTTCCACGCCGGCGTCGCCTGCTTGAACTCCGCCCGAAGCCATCGCACCAGCTCCAGAACCGCGTCGTCCAGGCGCACTTCCAGGCCTCCTCCCTGCTCGATCCGGTCGCCCA
>MENB01000150.1:1588-3017 GCA_001768125.1 Armatimonadetes bacterium RBG_19FT_COMBO_69_19 | reverse complement strand
CCGCTCCAGCAGCTCGGCCCGCTCTTCACGGCTAAGTCCCTTCCGCTCGCGGGCTGTCACCGCCTCGGCGAAACTCCTCAAGTCCGCCAGGACGGCCCGAACGGCGGCGTCGACCCGGCGCTCGGCGGCCATGCGTTCGCGCCCGTGAGCCCGCTTCTCGGGCGTCAGGGTCAGGAAGTCGGCCGTGCGTTCGAGTTTGCTGTCCAGCTCGCCCAACAAGTCGGGATGGCCGAGCAGGACATCGTTCAGCAGACCGCGCACGCGCTCGGGGTCGTTGTCCTGACCGACGATGACCGGAACGACAGACACGAGTTCCGGTGTCGGCTGCATCAAGTTGACGAGACGCTCGTTGGCCAGCTTGTTGTTCGGCGCGTAGATCACGGCATGCGCCCCGATGTCATACAGCTGCGTCACCCGCACGCCGATCTTCATCACCTGACATACCTTGCCGTCCTCCAGCGCGATCAGATCGCCGTAGCGGAAAGGCGTGTCGACGAGGAGCGACAAGCCGCTGAAGACGTTCGACAGGATATCCTGCAAGGCGAAAGCCATGATGAAGGCCGCACCGCCGATGGCCACCAGCAACGCATCGAGCTGCACGCCGAGGTATTCCAGGATGAGCGCCCCTCCGATCGAGAAGATCACGACGGGGGCGAACTGGTTGACGATCGGGACGAGGACGTCGTCGGCCCGCGTCTCGCTGCGCCGGGCCAGGATCTCGGCGTAATGAAGGACGACTTCCTTCATCATCCGCCAGATCCAGTAGGTGGCTACGGCCATCAGGCCCGCCACCAGAACGCGCCGCAGCCCCAGGGCGAAGCCGCTCTCCAACCCCAGCATGTCGACCGAATAGACCGCCCCGATCAGGACGATGGCCAGAACGAGCGGCCGCCGGCTGACATCGATGATGACGTCCTCGATTTCCGTCTCGGACCGACGCGCCAGCGCCTTGACGATGCCGAAAACGACGAACTGCAGGACGACGGCCACCAGCAGCCAGAAGAGCAAGGTCGCCAGAGCCGAAGCCCACGGTTCGGCCAGGAACGCAACTCCCGGCGGAAGCGGGATATCCCAAATCCAGATGCGAATCATGCCCGTTTCATCCTTGGTCCGCCTTCTCCAGGCCTTGAGCCTGGCGGAGAGTGGAAGCCGCCGCGCGGCTGAAGAGCATCTCTCGCAGCGCGACCTCGACCTCGTCCGGTTTCTCCAGCATCAGCATGTGCCCGGCGCCCTCGATGACCACGCGGCGGGCATCTGGAATAGACCGGGCCAGCTCCTCGCCGAGAGCAGGGGGCGTCATTCGATCCTCCGCCCCGCAGACGACCACCGTCGGTACCCGCAGATCCCCCAGCCGGGCCCGGACATCGAACACGGAACAAGCCAGGAAGTCGCGCAGGAGGACGGCCGGGCCGGTCTCGATCATGCGACG
>MENB01000150.1:0-1405 GCA_001768125.1 Armatimonadetes bacterium RBG_19FT_COMBO_69_19 | reverse complement strand
ATCGAATGTCCCGCCAGGAAGGCCCGCTCTATTCCCAGCTCACGGCGCCAGTCTTCCAGACGTCCGACGTGATCGTCGATCGAGGCCTCGCCCTCATCTGGGGATTGGCCGTGCCCGGCGAGATCCAAGGCCAGACAGCGCAAGCCGGAGAGCCGGCGCAGGCTGGGCGGCCAGTGCAGCCGGCTGCCGCCCGCTCCGTGTACAAAGACAAGCGGCGGGAGCTCAAATCCGCCGCCGTGTTCTTCATACGCCAGGCGGGCCGCGAACGGCAAGTCAGCTCCGCTCCGCCAACCAGCGCTCGGCCCTCATCCCGGCCGCCGCCCCTTGGCCGACGGACGTCGCCACCTGCCGGTAGACCGGATCCTGCACTTCCCCGGCGGCGAAGACGCCCTCCACGCTGGTCATCTGGTGCGGGCCCGGGATCAGATAGCCGCGGTCGTCCATCTCCAGCTGGCCGCGGAAGAGGTCGGTGTTGGGATAGTGGCCGATGTAGATGAAGACCCCGTCCGTCGGCCAGCGTTCGGTCGCATTGGTCTTGACATTTCGCACGACGACCCCTTGCACCCGGCCGTTTCCCAGAATCTCCTCCACAACCGTATCCCACACGAAGTTCATCTTGCTGTTGGTGCCGGCGCGCCGTTTGAGAGTCTCCCCCGCCCGCAGGCTGTCACGGCGATGGATGACCCGCACGCGGTCAGCGAAGCGCGTCAGGAACAGCCCCTCTTCGAGGGCACTGTCCCCGCCTCCGACGACGACGACGTCCTTGCCGCGAAAGAAGAAGCCGTCGCAGGTGGCGCAGAAGGAAACCCCTTTTCCGATCAGGAGATCCTCCCCGGGAACTCCCAGGCGTCTCGGCGAAGCGCCCGTGCATAGGATGACGGCCTGGGCTTCGTACATCTCGCCGTAGGTTTTGATCGCGAAAGGTGATCCGTGGCGGAAGTCGACCTCGGTGACCTCGTCGATGACAACCCGCGCTCCGAAGCGTTCGGCCTGCTTCTGCATCAGCTCCACCAGCTCCGGGCCGGTGGTGCCCTGAGGAAAGCCGGGGTAGTTCTCGACCTCGTAGGTGATCGAGACCTGGCCGCCAAGCTGGTTCCCGGAGATCACCACCGGCTCCAGGTCGGCGCGGGCGGCGTAGAGCGCAGCCGTCAGTCCGGCCGGTCCCGATCCGATGATCAACAGGCGTTCGCTCAGCATCTTCCGGTCCGTCCAGGAGTCAGGGCGCAGGCGGCGGGCGGCCGATCAGCGATGCCACGCTGTGCTTCAGCCACCACAAGGGCGCCCGCGTCCGCACGTCGCCGGCGGCGCTCATCAACGGCCGCCGACAGGGGTCGTCGGGTGTTCCCGGCCGGCAGGTCAGCCGCTCTCGTCCGCAGCGCGGGCATGGCCCCGGCGCGTCACCGGC
>MENB01000149.1 GCA_001768125.1 Armatimonadetes bacterium RBG_19FT_COMBO_69_19 | reverse complement strand
TTCGGACTCGACTCCCTCGCGGGCGGCTTCGTCGTGCAGAGTCTCATCGCGTTCTGGTTCCATCTGCGCTGGGGCGCCGGACCGGAGCTGCTCGGGCCGATCTTCCTCGGGGTTGGGCTGCTGCAGGCAGCCTCGTTCCTTGCGGCCACGCGCATCGCGGACCGCATCGGCCTGATCAACACAATGGTCTTCACGCACCTGCCGAGCAACATCTTACTGATGCTGATCCCGGCGGCGCCCACACTGCCGCTCGCCGTGGTCCTGCTGCTCGCCCGCCATGCGCTCTCGCAGATGGACGTGCCGACCCGCCAGAGCTACATCATGGCCGTGGTCGATCCCGAGGAGCGGAACCGAGCGGCCGCGCTGACGAACGTGGTCCGCAACGCGGCGCAGGCGGTCACCCCGATCCTCTCCGGCTACGCGATGCAGGTCGTAGCGCTCGGCCTGCCGTTCGTGGTCGGCGGGGCGCTCAAGATCGTCTATGATATCATCCTCTACGTGCAGTTCCGCCACGTCCGCCCACCCGACGAGTCGCCCCGATCCCGATGATCCGCGGTGCCATCTTCGACCTCGGCGGCACGCTGATCCACCCCGGCGAGTTCGAACCCGGAAACGCTCAGACACTCCTGCGCTGGGTCCGCGGCAGAGGGTTCGCCGTTCCGGACGACTTCGTGGGCGCGGTGATGGCGCAGCGCCAGGCCCTGTGGGCGGCCCGCGCCGGCACGCAGGAGGTCACCGCCGACCAGGCGCTGCGCGCCGTGCTCGAGCGCTACCGCCTCCCCACCGACGCCGAGTTCCTCGCCGATGCCGAGCGCGCGTTCTTCGCGCCCGAGCTCGAGGGGATGCGCCCCCTGCCGGGTGCGGTTGAGCTCCTGGCCCGGCTCAGCCGAGACGGGCTGCGCATCGGGCTCATCTCCAATGCGTCCTCGCACTACCTCATCGTCGAGTGCTGCCGGCGCCTGCTCTTCGCCCCCTACCTCGAGCCCATCGTCTCCTCCGCCGCCGTCGGATGGGGGAAGCCCGATCCGCGGATCTTCCACGTCGTCCTGCGGCAGTGGGGCCTTCCTCCGGCGGAGATCACCATGGTGGGGGATACGCTGGCGGCGGACATCGCCGGGGCGCAGACCGTGGGCCTGCAGTCCATCCTCCTCACCGCCACCCATCCGCCGGGGGCGCCGGCGTTCCTGGAATCCGTGCGGCCGGACGCCGTGGCGAAGACGCTGGCTGAGGTGGGGGACATCATCGAGCAGTGGAGTCGGACAGGAGCTGCCTGACGACCTCCAGGCAGCGCGGGAGCTGGTCGTCCCGGACCAGCACGTGGTCGTGGTGGAAGGACGGCAGGAGCGCGGCCTCGACGCCATCCTCGTTGAGCGCGCGCCGCAGGCGCGCCGGAAAGGCCGAATCCGGACCCGGATGGACGGACACCAGCCGGAACCCGGCAGTGACGGTGGACCCGGCGAAGCGCGGCGCGATCCGCTCCCATTCGCTGCCCTGGAGCACGACCTCGAGCGCTCCCGCGTCCCGGTGCTCGAAGAAGGGCGCATGCACCCCGGCCAAGGCGAGCTGCAGGCTGCGCTCCAGGTACGCGGGGACGCGGACCCGGAGGAATTCCCCTCCATGGATCCAGATCCGCTCGTCACGCACCGTCAGACCTGGTCGAGCGCCTGACCGAAGTCCTCCAGCAGGTCCTCGGCGTCTTCGATCCCCACGCTGACGCGGATTAGGCCATCGGTGATCCCCGCCGCCTCGCGGACCTCGCGCGGCATGTGCACGCTGCTGAGCGACGCCGGGTGAGACACCAGCGTGGTCGTCCCGCCGAGGCTCGTCGCGCGCTTCGCGACGGCCAGGGCCTCGAATGCCCGCACCCCTGCCTCGTAGCCCCCGCGCACTTCGAAGCTCAACATCCCCGAGTAGCCGCGCATCTGGCGGCGGGCCACCGCATGGGCGGGATGCGAGGAGAGTCCGGGATAATGCACGCGCTCGACCTTCGGATGCGCGGCGAGGAACTCCGCCAGTCGCTGCGCGGAGTCGTTCTGGCGGGCCACGCGCAGCCCCAACGTGATCACCCCGCGCATCGCCAGCCACGCCCCGAAAGGGTCGATCGTCGCGCCGAAGATGCGCAGGATGCGCTTGGACCGCTTGATGAACGCCGCGCCGCCCGCCAGCACCCCCGCTGTAAGATCGTGATGGCCGCCGAGATATTTCGTCGCGCTGTGCACGACCACGTCCACGCCGAGCGCGATCGGGTTCTGATTGTACGGGGTGGCGAAGGTGTTGTCCGCGATCGTCAGGGCGCCGCGCCCTCGGGCGAGCCCGACGACGCCGGCGATGTCGGTGATCCCGAGCAGGGGGTTGTTCGGCGTCTCGATGTAGAGCAGCTTCGTGGTCGGCCGCAGCGCCCGCTCGTACGACGCGACCTCGCCGTCCGGGATCACCGTCGTCTCGATTCCGTACGACGGCAGGATGTCCGCGAACAGTTGGTAGGTCGCCTGATAGATCGCGCTCGGGGCCACAGCATGCTCACCGCGCCGGAGCGCAGTGAGGACTGCGGTCGAGACCGCGGCCATCCCCGAGGCGGTGGCGAGCGCATCCTCCGCGCCCTCGAGGAGCGCCGCCTTCTCCTCGAACGCCCGCGTCGTCGGATTGGCCCAGCGCGTGTACACGTACCCCGGGGGGATCTCCTGGCCGAGGCGGGCGCCCTCGTCGGCCGTGTCGTAGTAGAAGGTCGCGGTCTGGTAGAGCGGCGGAGCGACGGACTTGTGCGCGTCCGCCATCTTACCGCCATGGATGGCCTTCGTGGTGAAACCCCAGCCTGAAGCCATGCGTCGTCTCCTCTGGGCGGGATGAAGGGTTTGGGGATTCTTCTGCGAGAGGGCGAATCCACCTATCGTGAAGTTCGGCGCCCACGTCAGCATCCGAGCGGCCATCCACCTCGCCATCGACCGCGCGCAGGCGATCGGATGCGAATGCCTGCAGATCTTCGTCGGCAGCCCGCGGCAGTGGCGGGAGATCGTCTACTCCGACGCCGATCTCGACCGCTTCGTCGAGAAGCGTCGCGCGGCGAAGCTCGATCCCCTCGTGGCCCACACCGCCTATCTCATCAATCTCGGCGCCCAGGACATGGAGTTGTTCCACAAGTCCACCGGGGCGCTCGTCTACGCGCTGCGCGCGATGGACCGCCTCGACGGCCTCGGCGCGATCACGCACCTGGGCAGCCGCGGCACCCAGTCCTGGCCGCAGGCCCTCGCCCGCGTCGCGGCGGCGCTCACGGTGGCCCTCGAGGCGACAGACCGCGCGATGATCCTCATGGAGCACAGCGTCGGGGCCGGCGGGCAGATCGGCGGGACGTTCGAGGAGCTCGCGGAGATCCTCGACCGCCTCGACCACCATCCGCGCCTCGGGGTGTGCCTGGACTCCTGCCACCTCTTCGCCTCCGGGTGGGACATCCGCACCGCCACCGGTGTGGACGCGACGCTGCGCGCGTTTGACCGGACGGTCGGGTTGCGCCATCTGCGCGCACTGCACCTCAACGACTCCAAAACGGCGCTCGGCTCGAAGGTGGACCGGCACGAGAACATCGGGGAGGGGCGGATCGGCGTGGAGGGCTTCCGCGCGCTCGTGCATCATCCGAAGCTGGCCCGCCTGGGCGCGTTCATCGAGACGCCCCACTTCGAGGAGGACGTGCCGGACCGGCGGAACCTCGAGCTCTTGAAACGGCTGCGGGAGGGACGGCCGCCTCAGCGGCGGCTGGGTTCGGCCGGCGGCGTGAGCCGGAGGAAAAGGTTCTCGAGCAGAAGACGCGGGTGAACGTTGCGGCGGAGGCCGTCCTTCGCCTCCTCGAGCGCTCGGATCCGCTCAGAGAGCACCGCACCGGGCACCGCTGCGCCCAGCGCCGCGATCCGCTCCTTGCGGTCGAGATTGACCAGGTAGGTGTCGCCGCGCATCTCCTGCCAGACGAGCACGTCGCGGTACCAGAACAGCGCAACATCCAGCAGATCGGCCAGACGCTCCTTGTCCTTCGCCGCCGCCTCCGCCGCATCCAGACGCTCGAGCGGGTCGGCGGTCTCCATGCGCTCCAGCAGGTCGAGGGCCTGTTCGCGCCACTCGAGCGCCTCCGGGGACGTGGCCCACGTGACCGCCTTGCCGAGCTGTCCGCCGGCCAGCGCGGCGATGAAGCGCGCGCGGCCCGGATCGAGCCGGTGCCGCGAGACGAGGGCCTGCTCGATCTCGGCCGCCGGGACGAGTGAGAAGCGCACCAGCTGGCAGCGCGAGACCACGGTCGGGAGCATCGGCACCGTGGACTCCGCGATGAGGATGATGACGACCTGGGCCGGCGGCTCCTCGAGGATCTTCAGCAGGCTATTCGCCGCCTCCGCCTGCATGTTGTCAGCGCCGACGAACACGTAGACCTTGTAGCGCCCTTCGAGCGGGGGAAACACGACCTCGCGGCGCAGGGCCCGGACCTGCTCGATGCTGATGACCTTCTTCTTCTGCTCGTCCGGATCGTTGTTCAGCAGCAGGCCGCGCTCCACATCCACCGTCCGCACGTCCGGATATTGTCCCGCGGCGATCAGACGACACGGCCGACACTCGCCGCAGGCATCCTCCGCCGCGGGACGGTGACAGTTCAGCAGCTGCGCGAACGCCCGGGCCGCGTCGTAGCGGCCGACGCCGGCCGGCCCGGCAAAGAGGTAGGCGTGCGACACGCGCCCGCCGCGGGCGGCCGTGCGCAGGAGCATGATCGCGTGGCGCTGGTTGACCAGGTCTCGGAAGGGCATCGGGACGTGGTTAGAACCGCTCCATGCGGTCGACGTTCATGACGAAGACGATCGCGCCGCCGACTTCGACTTTCACCGGGTACGTGACGTAGGAATCCACCGGCTCGACCGCGGGAGGCATCGGGCTAACGAACTGCTCGCGCCGGTGGCAGGAGCGCTGGATCGTGCGGAGGACGCCATCGACCTGCGTGTCCTCGATGCCCATGAGGATCGTGGAGTTCCCCTCGCGCAGGAAGCCGCCCGTGCTGGCCAATATCGTCGCGTTGAGGCCGTCTTCGGTCAGGGCGTCGATCACCCGGCCCGCGTCCTTCGCCTGGACGATGGCTAGGACGAGCTTGATGCCCGCCACCCCCTCACGCTGAGAAATCCCTCGACCAGAGTCACGATCTCCTCGTGGACGACCTGCTGCGGCCGGTTACCGTCCACGAGGCGCACCCGGTCGCGTTCTTCGGACGCGATTGTGAGGAATCCTTCCCTGACTCGTACGAAGAACGCGAGCCCTTCCTGCTCCATCCGGTCGCCGTGCCCCGATCGACCTTCCTTCCCCTCCGCCCGGCGGGCCCGCTCCATCCCGACCGCGGGCTCGATGTCGAGGAGCACCGTGAGGTCCGGCATGATCCCGCGCGTCGCCGCGGCGTTCACCGCCCGCACGACCTCGAGGCCGAGTCCCCGAGCGTACCCTTGGTACGCGAGGGAAGCGTCCAAATATCGCTCGGAGAGGACAATGCGGCCCCCTCGCAGCGCCGGCTCCACGATCTCCGCCACGAACTGGGCCCGCGAGGCCGCGAAGAGCAGCATCTCCGTCTGGGGGGACATCTCGCGGTGGCGCTCGTCGAGCAGCAACCGCCGGATCAGCTCGCCGATCGCGGTCCCGCCCGGCTCGCGCGTGTACAGGACGTCGAAGGAACGGCGGAGGCGGTCGTGAAGCAGCCGCGCCTGGGTGGTTTTGCCTGCGCCCTCGGGGCCCTCGATGGTGATGAACAGGCCCCCGGGCTTCCCGGTCATCGAGGGAAGATTACGACCCTGCGGAAGGGTTCCTCCCCTCGACTCTCTGAAGCGAGCCCGTAGCGCTGCACGAGCTGGTGCTGGAGCCGTCGCACATAGGAGTTCTGCGGGGAGAGCTCGACCGGCTGCGTGGAGCTGAGGACCTCGGAGATGGCCTCCTCGACCTCACGGAGCGCGACCTCCTGGTCGCCGTCTTCCTCCATGTCGCCCTCGATCTCGAAGACGCTGCGCAGGAAGGCCTGGATCTGGCTGACGGTGTTGCTCTTGAGGATGTGCATGCCCTTGCCGCGGTCCACGGCTTCGCGCAGCTTCTTGGGTTGCCGCCGCTCCTGGGACTTGAG
>MENB01000148.1:4410-9372 GCA_001768125.1 Armatimonadetes bacterium RBG_19FT_COMBO_69_19 | reverse complement strand
ACCCCGTACCTCATCACTGTCGTCGCGACGCACGCGCAACTCGGGCAGGAGCAGGCGCAGTTCACAGTCACCATCAACTAGCGCAGACATGTTGGGAGAGGTGGCGTCAGTGAACCGACCGAGGTTTGCCAGGGCGCAGATTCGTGAGATTTCGATGGCTGCCCCGCACGCCCAGGGCAGTCATGCGGAAGCTCCCCCGACGCTGTTGGAGGCCACCTTCCGTTTCCTGGCAACCGACGATGCCGTCCCACCGTATCCGCACACCGATGGTCTGCCCGGGGCACGCCAGAGCGTGGCACGTCGGTGAGGCGCTCCCTGCTCCCCGCCGCTTGCAGAAGGACGGTTAGGGGAAGGCCGCCTTCGCCTGTTCCTCCTCTACCAGTACACGGCGCAGGATCTTGCCCACGAGCGACTTCGGCAGCGAGTCCCGGAACTCGACCGCCCTGGGCACCTTGAAGGGGGCCATGAGCTTCTTGCAGTGCTCGATGATCTCGTCCGCGGTGACCCGGGCGCCGGGCTTCCGGACGACGTAGACCTTGACGACCTCGCCCCGGTACTTGTCGGGGATGCCGATGGCCGCGGCTTCCATGACCGCGGGGTGCGCGTAGAGCGCCTCTTCGACCTCCCGGGGGAAGACGTTCAGCCCGCCGGTGATGATCATCTCCTTCTTCCGGTCGACGATGTAGAAGTAGCCGTCCTCATCCATCTTCGCCATGTCGCCGGTGTAGAGCCATCCGCCCCGCAGGACCAGGGCCGTCTCCTCGGGCTTGTGCCAGTATCCCTCCATCACCTGCGGTCCCTTCAGGATGAGCTCTCCGACCTCGCCTGGCGCGAGGGTCTTCGTTCCCGTCTGCCCGTCGACGATCGTGGCGTCGGTGTCCGGGAACGGGATGCCGATGCTCCCCGGTTTGCGGGTGCCGCGGATCGGGTTGGCGTGCGTGACGGGCGAGGCTTCGGTCAGGCCGTAGCCCTCGCACAGGCGCCCCCCGGTAAGCGCCTCGAAGCGTGACTGCACCTCGAGCGGCAGCGGCGCCGCCCCTGAGATACAGGCCTGGATGGAGCGCAGGTCATAGCGCGCGAGGTCCGGCGCGTTGATGATCGCGGTGTACAGCGTGGGGACGCCGGGGAACACGTTGGGCCGGTACCGGGCGATGGCGTTGAGCACCATGTCGAGCTGGAACCGCGGCAGCAGCACGAGCCGGGCCGGGGCCGAGACGGCGAAGTTCATCGCCGAGGTCATCCCGTACGAGTGGAAGAACGGGATGACGGCGACCACGGTGTCCTCCCCGGGCCGCAGCTGCGTGAACCACGCCCGCGCCTGAAGGACGTTGCTCACCAGGTTGCGGTGTGTGAGGGCGGCGCCCTTCGGCACCCCGGTCGTCCCGCCGGTGTACAGCAGCACCGCCACCGAGGCGGAATCGATGGAGACCGGCGGCGCCTCGTCGGCTCGCCCCAGCAGGTCGGTCAGGCGGTGGATCCCGGGCTCGCGCGGGACCCGGACGAGGTGGCCCTCCCGGCGCGCCTTGAGCGGGTAGAGCACTCGCAGGTGCGGAGGGAAGAAGTCGTTGATCGAGGTCACCACGATCTCCCGCACCTTCGTGCGCTGCCGGACTTGGGCGATCCGCGGGTAGATGAGGTCGAGGGTCACCGCCACTTCGGCTCCGCTGTCTGCGAGCTGGTGCTCGATCTCGCGCTCGACGTAGAGGGGATTGAAGGGGACGACCGCGGCCCCGGCGCGGAGTGCCCCGTAGTACGCGATGAGGAACTGCGGGCTGTTGGGCAGGTGGAGGGCGACGCGGTCCCCCGGCCGGACGCCCAGGCGCTGGAGCGCCGCGGCGAAGCGGCCGGTCAGCCGGTGGAGGGTGCGGAAGCGCATGGCCGCCCCGAAGAACACCGTCGCGGTGTGCTCCGGGAAGCGCGCCGCGCTGTCGTCCAGCAGCGCGGGGACGGGGATGTCCGGATACGCCAGGGTGTGCGGGACCCCCGGCTCGTAGAACCGGAGCCAGGGACGGCTCTCGATGGCCGTCGCCATGGTCAGCTCGTGTACCGGCCCTGCGCGATCTGCCGCTCGGCGATCTGCCGCCGCAGCGCGACGCTGTTGACCGGGGTGTAGCGCAGGAGCCGCCGCAGTCCGGCGAGCTCGGTGCGCAGCGTGTCGCCTTCCTCGACCGCGGCGAGCACGGTTTTCGCCGACGCGTCCACTCGCGGCAGGGCGTCGTTGATGTAGGTGCGGATCATGGCGATCTTGGTCGCGGCGGCCTCCTCGCCGTCCCGCTGCGCCGCCTTCAGCGCGCGGAGCAGGCCGCTCTCCATCGCGAACGTCTCGATGATCAGGTCGGAGATCGCGGCGAGGACCTCCTGCTGCTCCTCGATCGTCTCCAGATACTTCTGCACCGCCACCCCCGCGGCGAAGAGCGCGGCCTTCTTCACCATCCCCACGAGGCGGATCTCCTCCGCCAGCATGCCGCTGCCCGGCTCCTCGCCGAGGCTCGGGGAGGTGAGCTCCTGCGCGACGGCCAGGGCCGCGGGGATCAGGCCGAGGCGGCCCCGCTGCGCGCGGCGCAGCAGCATGCCCGTCGTGAGGAGCCGGTTGATCTCGCTGGTGCCCTCGAAGAGGCGGTTGATGCGCGCGTCCCGGTACGCGCGCGCGGCCGGATACTCCTCGACGAAGCCGTAGCCCCCGTAGACCTGCACGGTCTCGTCGACGACGAAGTCCAGCACCTCAGAGGTGTAGACCTTGTCCATCGCGCACTCGACCGCGTACTCCTCGAGGGCGCGCATCGCCTCCTGAGGATCGCCGTGCACGCCGCCCAGGGCGTCATTGATCAGGCCCGCCGTGCGGTAGATCATCGACTCCGCGACGTAGGTGCGGAGCGCCATCTCGGCGATTTTGGCCTTGATGAGCCCGAATGAGCTGAGGGGGCGGCCGAACTGCTGGCGTTCCCCCGCGTACTGGATCGTCTGGGGCAGCACGTGCCGGCAGGCGCCGACCAGGGCCGCGGCGAGCTTGAAGCGGCCCATGTTGAGGATGTTCATCGCGATCTTGAACCCCTGGCCGACCTCCCCGAGCAGGTTCCCCGCCGGCACCGCGGCGTTCTCGAGGAACAGCGACGCGGTCGAGGAGCCGCGGATCCCCATCTTGTGCTCTTCTTGGCCGACGGTGAAACCCGGCGTGGCGCGCTCCACGATGAAGGCGGTGTGCTGCTCGCCGTCGACCTTGGCGAACACGGTGAACACGTCGGCGAAGGCGGCGTTCGAGATGAACTGTTTCGCGCCGGACAGCACCCAGCGCCCATCTGCGCCGCGCGTGGCGCGGGTGCGGATGGACATCGCGTCCGAGCCCGCGGTCGGCTCGGTGAGGGCATAGGCGCCGATCAGCTCGCCGCGGATCATCTTCGGCAGGTAGCGGCTGCGCTGCTCGTCACTGCCGAAGAAGAGGATCGGCTCCATGCCGATGCCGGTATGGGCGCCGTAGGTTACCCCGAACGAGCCCCAGGCCAGCTCCTCCGCGACCAGGACGGAGGTGATCTTGTCCAGTTCCGACCCACCGTAGGCCGCGGGGACCTCGATGCCGAGGATCCCCATGTCCCCGAGCGAGCGGAGCAGGCGGCGGGTGAGCGCCCAGTCCTTCTCGTCGATGCGGGCGAGGTTGGGTTTGAGCTCCTGGTCCGCGAAGTCGCGCACCGTCTGACGGACCAGGCGCTGCTCCTCGTTGAGGTCCTCCGGCGTGAAGACGTCCGCCGGAGCCGTCTCACTGATCAGAAAGCTCCCACCCGCAACCGGCGCGGTCACTTCTTTCGCGTCCATAGCAGGCCTCCCGGAGTACGCATGACGTCAGGGCCGCTCGAACACCCCGGCGGCGCCCATGCCGCCGCCGATGCACATCGTCACGATCCCGTAGCGGACGTTCCGCCGGGCCATCTCATGGAGCAGCGTGGCGGTCAGCTTCGCCCCCGTGCACCCCAGCGGATGGCCGAGGGCGATCGCGCCGCCGTTCACGTTCACGGTCGTCTCGTCGAGGTGGAGTTCGCGGATCACGGCGAGCGTCTGCGAGGCGAAGGCCTCGTTCAGCTCGATCAGCCCGATGTCGCTCGTGCGCACCCCCGCGAGTTTCAGCGCTTTGGGCACCGCTTCGACCGGGCCGATCCCCATGATCTCCGGCGCCACGCCGGCCACGGCGAACGCGCGGAAGATCCCGATGGGCTCCAGCCCGAGCGCCTTCGCCTTCTCCTCGGACATCACGACGGCCGCGGCCGCGCCGTCGCTGGTCTGCGAGGAGTTGCCGGCCGTAACGGTGCCGTCCTTCGCGAAGACCGGGCGGAGCTTCGCCAACGCGTCGGGCGAGGTGTCGGTGCGCACGCCCTCATCCGTCTGGAAGGTCACCACCTGAGACTTCGGCCGTCCCTCGCCGTTGGACTCCCACCGCTTGACCGTGACCGGGACGACCTCGTCCACGAACTTCCCGCCGCGGATTGCCTCCGCGGCGCGCATATGGCTGCGGAAGGCGTAGGCATCCTGATCCTCCCGCGCGATGCCGTACTTCCTGGCGACGTGCTCCGCGGTCAGGCCCATCGACGTGTACACGGCGGGCCAGTGTTCGACGAGATGGGGATTGGGCGTGAAGGTGTGGCCGGTCTGTCCCGGCATCAGGCTCATGCTCTCGGTGCCGCCGGCGACGATGACATCGGCGAAGCCGGCCATGATGTGCTCCGCCGCGATGGCGATGGCCTGCAGGCCGGAGGCGCAGAAGCGGTTCACCGTCTGACCGGGCACCGAGTGCGGAAGCCCGGCCCGCAGGGCGGCGATGCGCGCGACGTTCAGGCCCTGCTCCGCTTCCGGCAGGGCGCAGCCCAGCACGACGTCATCCACCTCACGGGCTTCCAGCCCCCGGACGCGGTGCAGGGCCTCGGCGATCGCCGCGGCGGCGAGCTCATCGGGCCGGGTGTCCTTCAGCGTGCCCCG
>MENB01000148.1:375-4346 GCA_001768125.1 Armatimonadetes bacterium RBG_19FT_COMBO_69_19 | reverse complement strand
CCCACAGGTACCGGGCCGTCGCCATGGCATACAGGGCGACGACCACGGCATACGCGGTCCGGTATACACGTTCACCGAGCGTCCCCCTTTACTCCCGCATCCCGCTGTCGTGATTTCGCGATGTCCCGGTGCCTCCATCATCGCGAGGAGCGCGGTGCCTAGTTGCGCAGCGGGCGGCCCGTCTGCAGGAAGTGACGGATCCGCTCCTGGGTGCGGGGGTGGCCCAGCAGGCTGACGAACGCCTCGCGCTCGAGGTCATGCATGTATTCCTCGGACACGTCCGTGCCGTACGGCACACGCCCGCCGCAGGCGACGTGCGCCAGTCGGGCACTGACGTGCGCGTCGTGCTCACTGATGTGGCCCCCTGTGCGCATCAGGTACAGGTAGGCCTCGATCGCGGCCAGGCCGCGCTCGCCCACCACCTTGAACGTCTGGCGCAGGGGTGGGCGGGAACCGGTGCGGACGAGCGACAGGCAGACCTCCTTCGCGTCGTGGAGGAGGTGGTCGCCGTTCATGGAGATGCCGTCGCCCTCGCGGAGGTAGCCCAGCGTGAAGGCTTCCTCGGCGGACAGGGAGACTTTGGCGAGCGCGATCGTCTCGAACGCGAACCGCACGGGTGGGAACAGGTCGGCGTCCACGCCCGGCGGCAGGCGGAAGGCGGCGCGCCGCACCATCTCCGTCGTCCCCCCGCCGGCGGGGATGAGACCCATGCCTACCTCGACCAGTCCCAGGTAGGTCTCCGCGGCAGCCTGGATCCTGGCGCAGGGAAGGCAGACCTCGCACCCCCCGGCGAGCGTCCGCCCGGCGGGCGCCGCGACGACCGGCTTCTCGAAGTACCGGATGGCAAGGTTGAGACGCTGGAACTGGCGGATGACCATCGCGATGTCGTCCCAGTTGCCCTCCTGCGCCTCGAGCAGCATCAACATCAGGTTCGCGCCCGCGGAGAAGTCGGCGCCGTGGTTCCCGATGACCAGGCCGTCGAAGGACTTCCGCACCTCCTCGAGGGCCCGCGAGGCCATCCGCAGCGTGTCTTCGCCGATGGTGTTCAACTTGGAGTGGAACTCCAGGCAGGCGATCCCATCGCCCATGTCGACCAGGGTCGCACCGGGATTCGAGGCCACCGTGCGACCCTGGTCCTTCAGTTTGGGGAGCCAGAGTACGTTGGGACGCTCGGGCACAGGGCGGTGCGCTTTCACGGCGACGTCGTAGAACTCGCGCGTTCCGTTCTGTTTTCGGTAAAAGACGCCGTCGCCGCGAGACATCACCTCACGCACCAGGTCTGGCACCTCGCGCCCCTCATCCTGGAGGCGCGTAGCGATCTCGGCGACGCCGAGTAGATCCCAGGTTTCGAACGGTCCGATGTCCCAGGCGAAGCCCCAGCGCATCGCGCGGTCGACGTTCACCACGTCGTCGGCGATCTCGGGCACGCGCTTCGCGGCATAGGCCAGGACGCTGCTGGTGAGCTGCCAGAGGAACTGCCCGGCTTTATCCGGCGCGGAGAGCAGCTGGCGCAGCCGCTTGGCCGGATCCTCGATCAGCCGGGCGGCCTCGACGCTGGGCAGCTTTGCCCTCTGCCGGGTCCGGTACTCCATCGTGGTGTAGTCGAGCGTGTAGATCTCGCCGTCCACGCGCTTGTAGAAGCCTCCGCCGCTCTTCTCGCCGAGCCAGCCGCGCCTCGCCATCTCCTGGAAGAGCGGGGGGACGATGAAGACGTCGCGCTCCGGGTCATCCGCCAGATTGCGGTAGGAGTTCTCCGAGACGTGGATGACCGTGTCCAGGCCGACGAGGTCGGTGGTGCGGAAGGTGGCGCTGCGCGGCCGGCCGATCAGCGGCCCCGTGAGCTCGTCGACCTCTTCGATCGTGAGGCCGAGTTCCAGCATGAGCTGCACGGCCTTGCGAAAGCCGTAGCTGCCGATGCGGTTGGCGATGAAGTTCGGCCGGTCGTGCGCGTAAACGATCCCCTTGCCGAGCTGGCGCTCGCCCCACGCCGTGACGACGCCGACCAGGGCGTGGTCTGTCTGCGGCAGCGGGATGATCTCGAGGAGCTTCAGGTAGCGCGGCGGGTTGAAGAAGTGTGTGCCCAGGAAGTGGCGCTGGAAGCTCGGCGAGCGCCCCGAGGCGATCTGCCCGACCGGCAGCCCTGAGGTGTTGGTGCTGACGACGATGCCCTCGTGCCAGTGCTTCTCCACCCGGTCCAGCAGCTGCTGCTTGATGGCGAGGTCCTCGACGATCGCCTCGATGACCCAGTCGCAGTCGGCGATGCCCTTGAGGTGGTCCTCGAAGTTGCCCACGGTAACGAGGTTCGCCCGGGCCGGGGTGAAGAACGCGGCCGGACTCGCCTTCACCGCGCGCTCCTTGCCCGCGGCGGCGATGCGATTGCGTACTCGGGGATCGCTGAGCGCAAACCCGCGCTTTCGCTCTTCGTCGCTGAGTTCTTTCGGGACGATGTCGAGCAGCAGCACGGAGACGCCGGCGTTGGCGAGGTGGGCCGCGATCGCCGCGCCCATCACGCCCGAGCCCAGCACGGCCGCGCTGCCGAGTCGTCGCATGAACGCACACACCCTTCTCCGCGGTTTGTGACGACTCCTCGATCCTGCGCCGCGGTGATGCGCCCAGCGTAGCGCAGCCCTCCGGCGCGGGGAATCAGGCAGCCGTCGTATTTCAGGCCGTCAGGGTGGAGTGAGGGTGAGCATCGAGGCGGCCTCGGCCTCGATCCTCGGGCGGGAGAACAGCAGGGGGGAGCAACTCCTCGTGTTGCCGATGTGCCGGTGATACACTCGTGCCGATGCGTGATCAGGCACCGACAACCAGGGTGTTCCGCGCGCCGCAGGTTCGCGCCGCGATCGTGTCCGTGGGCGCGGGCGTGGCGATCCTTTTGTTCAAGTTCGCCGCCTACGTTCTCACGGGATCGGTGGCCATCCTCTCCGACGCGGCCGAGTCCGTCGTCAACGTCGTCGCCGCCAACGTCGCGCTGATCAGCCTCGTCGTGGCCTCGCGCCCTCCCGACGAGGGCCATCCGTACGGCCATGCCAAGGCCGAGTACGTCAGCGGAGCGACCGAGGGCGCGATGATCTTCCTCGCCGGAGGGTGGATCCTCGTCACGGCGGGGGTCCGCCTCTTTCATCCGCTGCCGCTGCGAAACCTCGACTGGGGACTCGGCGTGCTGGCGTTGGCCACCGTGGCGAACTACCTGACGGCGCGCTTCCTCCTGAGGGTTTCCCGCGAGGCCCACTCCGTGGCACTGGAAGCCGACGCGAAGCACCTGCTGGCCGATGTGCTCACCTCGGTGGGGGTGCTCCTTGGGCTCGGACTCGCCTGGGTGAGCCGCCAGCCGCGCGTCGACGCCATCATCGGCGCGCTCGTGGCGGTTCACGTCCTCCGGCTGGGCGTGCTGGTGTACCTCCAGTCGGTTGGAGGGCTGATGGACACGGGTCTCCCTCCGGACGAAGCGGCGGCCGTCCGCGGGATCCTCGACGCGCATCAGGCGCAGATCGTCGAATACCATGCGTTGCGTGCTCGGAGGGCCGGGTCCCACCGCTTCCTCGACCTCCACCTCGTGCTTCACCGGACGCTCGAAGTGGGCGAGGCGCACGCCCTGTGCGACCACCTGGAGCAGCACATCCAAGAGGCCTTGCCCGGGGCGGACATCACGATCCACGTTGAGCCCTGCGAAGACACCTGTCCGGTCTGTGGCCCCCGCACCGCCCAAACCCCTTGACCGGCGCCAAAACCTCGCCTAGGATTTAGTTAACGCTAATTTAGATGAGGCTAAATATGTCGCTGACACGACGCAACTTCCTCATTAGGGGGGCGGCAGGGGCGGTTGGCGCGCTGGCCGCCGCCACATCCGACCGTCTCCCCACCGCTGCCGCATCAAGGGCGACGGACCACGCCAAAACCCACGGAGGCAACCTCACCGTGGGTGAGGTCGACCTCAAGCGCCTGGGCTTCGATCCGACGCGCTACCTGAC
>MENB01000148.1:0-324 GCA_001768125.1 Armatimonadetes bacterium RBG_19FT_COMBO_69_19 | reverse complement strand
CGAGTACACGGTCGTGGCATCTGAGCGGGAGATCGAGATCGCCCCCGGAGTCTTCTTCCCGGCCTGGGTGTTCAACGGCACGGTGCCGGGGCCCACCCTCCGCGCCCGCGAGGGTGACCAGGTGCGGGTCAAGCTCATCAACGCCAGCAAGCACCCGCACACGCTGCACTTCCACGGGTTCCACAAGGCCGAGATGGACGGGGTGCCGGGGATCGGCCGGGGCGATGTCCTCCCCGGGGAGACGTTCACCTACGAGTTCGAGGCCGCCCCGTTCGGCCTGCACCTGTACCACTGCCACTCCCAGCCGCTGAAGCGGCACATCCA
>MENB01000147.1:5205-5543 GCA_001768125.1 Armatimonadetes bacterium RBG_19FT_COMBO_69_19 | reverse complement strand
AGTCGGAGCGCGGCGAGGTGACGCGCCAGAAGCGCAGCCCACCCGGCCAGTGCTTCTTGTGGAACTCGAGGTAGGCGCCATCCCCCGGATAGCCGGCGTCCCGGCTCCACACCTGCATCGTGGTCTCAGGATGGCGGACGAAGGCGACGGCGGAGCCGGTGCCCCCGCGCGAGGCCACCTCGTAGGGGCGGTAGGGCGTGCGGTCGCGCTCGAAACTGGGCCCCGACGCCTCGCCCAACGCGCGGAGCGCGGGGTAGAAGTCGTGGTACGCTGCCAGCGGGCTCCCGCCGCGCATCAGATGGACGTCGGTGAAGAAGAAGCGCAGCCCCGCGCGAGCC
>MENB01000147.1:5083-5183 GCA_001768125.1 Armatimonadetes bacterium RBG_19FT_COMBO_69_19 | reverse complement strand
CACCCGGCCGCGCATCTGGCCGATCGGCGGCGTCCACTCGTAGCGCGGGCGGTAGGCGCATTCGGGCAGCCAGATCCCCGACGGGGCGTGTCCGAAGTGG
>MENB01000147.1:3270-5002 GCA_001768125.1 Armatimonadetes bacterium RBG_19FT_COMBO_69_19 | reverse complement strand
GCGGCGCACGTGACCAGGTGGATGGCGCCGGCGTCGTGCAGCCTGCGGAACTCGCCGATCAGGTCCCCGCCCAGCCGCTCGAACTGGGCGAGCCGTGCGCGGTAGAAACTCTCCCACCACCCGGCGGAGGCCACGAACTCGCTCCGTCCCTGCCGCTCGAAGTCGACCGCATTCTCCTGGGCGGAGATGATCCGCGCGCGGAGAAACTCCTCGATCTCCTTCTTGAAGGCCGGCGCGGCGAACTGCTCGGCGAGGACCGGCGAGACGTCGATCGTGATGCGCGGCGGCTGTCCGGCGCTGGCGAGGGTGGCGATGGTGTCCAGCAGGGGAAGGTAACAGCCGGCGGTGACTTCAGACAGCCAGTCGCTGCCGTGCGGCCACCGCCCGTGTCCGAGCACGAACGGCAGATGCGTGTGCAGCACCATCGCAAAGTAGCCGACCGGGCCGGTGACCATGACAGGGACCTCACCGTCAAACATACTACGCGTACCCCGTCACGCACCTTCCCGAGCCCGCCTCACCATGAACTGCACCGCTTCCACCATGTTGACCGGAACGACATCAGTCTCCGGGTGTCGGAGCCGGAAGACCCGAAAGATCTCGTCGGCAAAGCCCTGCCCGATCGTCTGTACGTCCTGGAAATCCAGGATGACGGATCTGAACTTCTCGAGCCCTACGAGGAGCCGGCGGGCGTGGGAGCGCGAGACGAAGCTCGTGCCAAGCGTGTAGAGCTTGATCCGCACTTCGCTGCGGTCGAAGGCGGGGTCGGCCTCATCGACGGTGTAACGTCGGAAGACCTCCTGCAGGGTACGCGCTGAGGCGAGCGCAATTCGGAAGGTGACGCGAGTGCCCCGTTTTCGGCGGTCCAGCGTTCCGATGAAGTGGTCCGGGATCGTGTTGTCAACCGTCAGCCGGTGCCGATCGCTTTCCAGGAGGAAGACATCCGCGACGCGTGACGTGAAGAAGATGCCTTCTCCCGAATGTGCGTTGGGCGCGGTCGTGGTCTTTCCCTTGAGGAGATCCTGGATCGCGTCCAGGGCTGACGTCAAATGACGCTTCCGCATCACGTTGTGGAAGACTCCGACGCCGAAGTCGTTCACCGTGAAGTAGGCTTCCTGCGCAGTCCGACCCACTGCCACCTCGATATGGTCCGATTCCGAGTGCTCGATGGCGTTGTTCAGCATCTCGTGGAAACCGTAGCTCACGACGTCCCGCACGTTGCGAGGGAGCCGGTCGATGAAGGGAGCGGCCAGGCGGAGGTCGTCGAACACCTGGCCCTCGCTCAGTCCCATATTGCGGAGGCGGCGGCGCACGACAGGATGCAGCAGGTGGACATGGCGGGGGAGGGCGTATCGCGCCCCCCGTGTCGTCCCAGCGCGCACCAGGCGTCCTGCGCGCGTGAGCATCCGCAACACACGCGTGACATACTGGCGCGAGACCTGCGTTCGAGTGCCGCGCAGCACGTCGGCAGCCGTGATGACCTTACGCTCGCGTGCCAGCCGGAGGATCGTCTGGACAAGTGGGTGCCGCTCAAGCATTATCTCAATCATTATATTGTAAACGCATTGCCTACACGCTCAGCTTTATTGTAACCATGATTGTGGCACATGCGAATTCTATTGTCAACATGTTGACTACAAGGAGAAATCTATTGTAAACGTTTCGTGGTGCCGGTCAGCGTATGGTGCGGAACCACTCCGCGGTGTGGCGCAGGCCTTCGGCGAGGGGGGTT
>MENB01000147.1:2936-3198 GCA_001768125.1 Armatimonadetes bacterium RBG_19FT_COMBO_69_19 | reverse complement strand
GCGTGGACCGGTGGCGCGGCGAACCCGGTGAGCTCGCCCAGCGCGCGATGGATCTCGTTCACCGACGTCTCCTCACCCGTGGCGATGTTCGCCACCCCTGACGTCCCGATCGTCGCCGCCAGGAGGTTGGCCCGGGCGACGTCACCCACGTAGACGAAGTCCCGGGTCTGGGTCCCGTCGCCGAAGATCGTCGGCGCGCGCCCCTCGAGCATCGCCCGGGTGAAGATCGCCACGACCCCGGCCTCCCCAAACGGGTCCTGCC
>MENB01000147.1:1172-2715 GCA_001768125.1 Armatimonadetes bacterium RBG_19FT_COMBO_69_19 | reverse complement strand
ATGAGGTGGAGGGTGCCGAGGATGTTCACGTCGGCGTCGAGGCGTGGGTCCGTGATCGAGACCGTGACCGACGACTGCGCCGCGTGATGGTTGACCACCTCAGGGCGCTCGCGGGCGAGGATGTCGCGCAACTGCGGATCCCGGATGTCGATGTTGTGAAACGTGGCGCGCGGGTTCAGGTTGCGGCGGTTGCCGGTGCTGAGGTTGTCGACGACGACGACGTCCCATCCGGCATCGAGGTGGGCGTCCACGACGTGCGAGCCGATGAACCCGGCCCCTCCCGTGACGAGTACTCTCATACAGGCCCGTCCTTTCGCCCGCGCACGACGGGCAGAGGGAAGCTTCCCGATGGCGCGAAGGGGATGACAACCGCTGTGATGCGCACCATCGCCGACCGTTACATTCTCAAGGAAGTGCTCGCGCCCTTCCTGCTCGGCGTCGGCGCGTTCGTCGTCATCCTCATCGGCGATATCCTCTACACCCTCGCGGAATTCATCGCCACCCGCAAGGTCGCGATGCACGTGGTCCTGCAGTTGCTCATGTATAAGATCCCGGCCATCCTCGTCATCACGTTTCCGGTCTCCACGTTGATCGGCGTCCTCCTCGGGCTCGGACGCCTGGCGAAAGACAACGAGATCCAGGCGATGCGCCTGTCGGGGATGAGCCTGCGGCGGATCTTCGCCGCGGTGTTCCTCTTCGGGGGGGCCGCGACCGGGCTGACGTTCCTGACGAACGAGTATGTCTCCCCCTGGGCGAATCATCAGGCGAACAACCTTGTTCGTCAGGCGGCGTTTGGCGCCGTGTTTCCCCAGGTCCGGGAGCAGGTCTTCTTCCGCGGACCGGACAACCGGTTCTTCTACATCGGGAGCGCGGACGATCGTCGCCGGGTCCTACGGAACGTGATGATTTACGAAGTGACGCCTCCGCTCCCGCGGCTCATCACGGCGCGCGAGGCCCGGTGGGACGACCGCCGCTGGCTGTTGCGCGACGGCGTCGTGCGGGAGCTCGACGAGGAGGGCTTCACCAAGTACGAGGCCGCCTTCGCAGACATGGAGATCGGCGTGGGCCTCCAGGCCGAGTCCTTCTACCAGGGGCAGAAGACCCCCGAGGAGATGACCGCGAGAGAATTGCGGCAGTACATGGTGTTGTTCGGGCAGACGGAGGCGAACCGGCGCTTCGCGGTCGAGTATCATCGCAAATTCGCGATCCCGTTCGCCAGCATCGTCTTCGCCGCGCTCGCCGCGCCGCTGAGCGTCTGGACCGCGCAGGGGGGCCGGTTCGTCGGGATCGGTCTGAGCATCGCCCTGCTCTTCATCTACTACGTCGCGATGTCGGTGGCCAAAGCGCTGGGCAGCGTGGGGGGACTGCCTCCCGCCGTGTCCGCGTGGACGCCCAATATGCTGTTTGCCGCGGCCGGGGCGGTGGTCTGGCTGCGGGAAGAAGGGCTCCCGTGAAGCGTCTCCTGATGGTCGTCGTCATGGGCGGCGCCGTGCTCACCGCCGTTGGCCTCGGATGGAAAGGGCGATCCGCCCCCGCGCCATCG
>MENB01000147.1:1072-1160 GCA_001768125.1 Armatimonadetes bacterium RBG_19FT_COMBO_69_19 | reverse complement strand
GCGCCGCGGGCCTCGGTCCCGCGGGTCTCGGTTGGCCTGCAGGACGCGAGCATCGTCCTGCGGCACCAGGGCGTCCGGCAGGCCGAGA
>MENB01000147.1:363-1001 GCA_001768125.1 Armatimonadetes bacterium RBG_19FT_COMBO_69_19 | reverse complement strand
GCGGGCGAGTCGTTGCGGGTGAGCGCGGGCGAGATCCTCCTTGACCGCGAGACGAACGATTTCCAGATCTGGGGTCCGGTGGTCATCACGTCATCCCGCGGATACCACCTGACCGCGCCCGAAGCGGAGTGGCATCACGCCCGGCAGCAGGTCGTGTTTCCCCGCGGGGTCCAGGTACGGCACGGCCGCCAGAAGCTCCAGGCGCGGCGGCTCGTGGTTGACGCCGGCCTGACGACCTTTGACCTGAGCGGCGGGGTAGATATCGTGTTCCAACTCGAGGGGATGCCGCCATGAGAGTCCCGGCGTTGGTGATCCTCGCCATTCTGTTCATCTCCGCGCCCGCCATGGGGCAGCGGCTCGAGGTCCCCGACACGGGACCGGGCCGGCTGAAGGCCGAGCGTGTACGTTACGACGCACGGACCCAGACGTTCTACGCCGAGGGGAACGTCATGCTGTCCATTGGCGACCTGGTGGTTGAGGCACCTCAACTCCGCGTCGACCAGCGGCGCCGGACGGTGCAGGCCACGGGGGGTGTGGTGATCCGGCAGCCCGGGACCGTCCTCCGTGGACGAGAGCTCCTTTACGAGATCAGCCCTCGACTCGCGCACGTCTCGGGCGACGTGCGCTTTGAGCAGGAC
>MENB01000147.1:0-355 GCA_001768125.1 Armatimonadetes bacterium RBG_19FT_COMBO_69_19 | reverse complement strand
GCCGCATGACGCTGAACATCGGCGCGCAGGTGGTGCAGAGCCGCGACGGTGTGCGTCTCGCACGGGAGGGGACGACCGTCACGGGGGACGAGATGGTGGCGTACCTGAGCACCCGGCGGGTCGAGGTGGCCGGCCGGGCGGTCCTTGTGCGCCCCGCCGCTGTGCCGTCCACGACGCAGGATCGCGCCGCACGTACGCTTGCCGCGCAGGACACCCGGATCACGGCCGAGCGCCTGCGGTTCGGGTGGGATGCGAACGAGGCTGAGGCTGAGGGGACAGTCGTGCTGACCCAGCCGGACAAGACCGCCCGCGCCGGCAAGATCGTCTATTCTGAAGCCCGCGGCGTGATCGAACT
>MENB01000146.1:17793-18565 GCA_001768125.1 Armatimonadetes bacterium RBG_19FT_COMBO_69_19 | reverse complement strand
TAGGTGGCGACTGCGTCCGACTTGATGTCGACCAGCAGCAGCAGCGATCCCGGATACCCGGGAAGCACTCGGCCCGCGCGTTCGTGCACGATCCGGCGCAGCGGCTCGAGATACAATGCCCGCAACGTGCGCTCAGGCATCACGTCGCGCTGGTCGTGGGCGACGAGCAGGGGCCGGGGGTGCAGGTAGTCGTTGTGGGCATGCGCCCGGGCGAGGGGCGTCGCGTCGGTGAACGCGGCCACGGAGGCAGCAATGCCCAGCATGGTGAGCAGACTCGCAAGCGCAACTCGGGCCGGCATTACGGTGCTGCCTTTCTTCGCCCGTCAGGCCGAGCCCTGGCGCGGGGAGTAAATCGGAATGGCCAAGGAGAATTCCTCTGACCAACCATGGCTGATCCGCAGCCCGTGACCGGTACATCGAGGAGGCCTTCGCCTCCGCTAGCAGGGAGGCTGAGTCGGTATGCGTGAGCTGATCGTGTATGGGCTGGAAAGCTCTTTCGCGCGGGCGATCCGGTGCGTCGAGGACGTTACGGAGGACGAGGCGCGCTCCATGCCGCACGCGCTGTCGCCGATCATCTGGCAGCTCGGTCATCTGGTGGTCTCGGATGCGGGCTATCTCCGTCGGGCCGGGGGCACCGTCGAGCTGCCCGCGGTCTACGGCACGCTCTTCCCCACCGGCACGGGCGGCCAGGCCGCCTATCCGGAGCTGACCGAGGCCCGGGGCTTCTTCGAGCAGATCCAGCGGGGGCTGGTGGAGGCGGCGCGAGCGGCCG
>MENB01000146.1:17472-17776 GCA_001768125.1 Armatimonadetes bacterium RBG_19FT_COMBO_69_19 | reverse complement strand
GAAGGGCGCAGCTACAGCACAGCGGGGGAAGTCCTCATCTTCGTCGGATACCATCGCGGTTATCACGTCGGGAAGATGACCACGCTGCGGGCACTGCTCAGGAAGCCGCGGCTGTTCGGCTAAACCCCAGGGGGAAGAAGGGAACTAGACTTGACGCCGCGCCGGCGCTCCCCGCCGGGCGCCTGGAGGATGGCGATGGAGTGGCTGCTCGACCCCGAGATCTGGATCGCGCTGCTGACCCTCACGGCGCTCGAGATCGTGCTGGGCATCGACAACATCGTCTTCATCTCGATCCTCGCCGGCA
>MENB01000146.1:0-17435 GCA_001768125.1 Armatimonadetes bacterium RBG_19FT_COMBO_69_19 | reverse complement strand
CGGGCTGGCGGCCGCGATGCTGACCCGCATCGCGCTGCTGGCGTCGCTGGCCTGGATAATCCGGCTGACACGTCCGCTGTTCGAGCTCTTCGGGCACGGGTTCTCGGGTCGCGACCTCCTCCTTATCACGGGCGGTCTCTTCCTGCTGGCCAAGAGCACGACCGAGATCCACGAGCGGCTGGAAGGGATGGAAGGACGCCTCACGGCGCGGGTCGTCCCGTCGTTCGCCGGCGTCATCGTTCAGATCATGCTGCTCGACATCATCTTCTCGCTCGATTCGGTGATCACCGCGGTGGGGATGGTGAACCAGCTGCCGGTGATGATCGCGGCGGTGGTCCTGGCCATCGCGGTGATGATGTGGGCGGCCGACCCCATCAGCGACTTCGTCCACCACCATCCGACCGTGAAGATGCTCGCGCTCAGCTTCCTCCTCTTGATCGGTCTGTCGCTCCTCGCCGACGGGCTGGGCCAGCACATCCCGAAAGGCTACATCTACTTCGCGATGGGGTTCTCCGTCTTTGTGGAGATGCTCAACCTCCGCGTCCGGCGGGTTTTCGGAGCCGGTCCCCCTCCGCCGTCCATACGGCGACCAGGCGTGAACTGACCCACCTGCGGGATTGTCCACCTCCCCGCCATCCCGTAGCGTGAACAGGGCGAGGGGGAAAGGGGGCGGCAGATGCCGCGACAGGTGCGCACGCAGGAAGATGAACGCCCGGAGGAGACGCCGTCCACGGAGCAGCCACGCGAGGAGCAGCCCCGGGGCGGTGGGGGGCGTGGGATCAATCACATCACGCTGGTGGGACGGTTGACCCGCGATCCTGACCTCCGGATGACCGGAGACGGCGTGGCCCGCGCCTGGTTCGTGCTCGCCGTCCCCCGTCCATTCGCCAACCGAGACGGCGAGCGGGATGCCGACTTCATCAGCGTGGTGGCCTGGCGCCAGCTGGCCACCGTCATCGGCGAGCACCTGACGAAGGGGCGGCTGGTCGGCATCACGGGCCGGCTGCAGGTGCACAACCAAGAGAACGGCGACGGGACCTGGCGGACATCGGCGGAGGTCGTGGCCGATCACGTCGTGTTCCTCGATCCCGCCCGTCGAGACAAGACGGGTGGAGAAGAGGTCTCTCCCCTGACGCCCGTGTAATCCGTTAGGGGCGATGCCAGGGTCAGGGCTGTCCTACATGGTCGGGCGGGGGGCGGGCGGCTGTCTGCTGCTCCACGGCTTCTCGGGCTCCCCGCTCGAGATGATTCCCATGGCCGATGCCCTGGCCCAACACGGGTGGACCGCCGGCGTCAGCGAACTGGCGGGCCATGGCTCTCCTCGCGACCTGGCCCGGACGACGTGGCGCGAATGGCTGGCATCCGCGGACGCAGCATTCCGCGAGCTGCGGAGAGGCTGCCCACGCGTGGCGGTAATCGGGCTCTCGATGGGCGGCGCCGTCGCCTTGTGCCTGACGACCGGCCGGCAGCCCGCGGCCGTCGTCACGATCTCCACCCCCATCCGGATGAAACGGCTCATCGCGCGGGCGTCACGGGTGGCGGCGCGCGTGGTCCCGTATGTCCCCGTCCTGATGAAGCTCGGCCCCCGGGAGCGGGCGATGCGCCGCTACCAGTCGCCGGCCCGGCAGATCCCGCTCCGGGCGACCCAGGAGGTCGAGCGTCTCCTGGATGAGATGCGGGAGGTGCTTCCGCGCGTGCGGGTCCCGGTGCTGATCGCACAGGGTCGCCGGGATTGGGTCATCCCGCGTGAGAGCGCGCGCGAGATCGCCGCCCGCGTGCCGGGAGAGGCGCGCGTGCTGTGGCTTCCGCACTCCGGCCACGTGGCCACACTGGATCGCGACCGCCGGGTGCTCTTCAACGAAGTGGCACAGTTCCTGCGCCCGTACCTCGACGGGGAGACGGGCGGGGAAGCGGGAGATGGGGGGGCCGGGGATGGAGCAGCAGATTGAGCGCAGCAAGGTCGTCGTGCGCTGGATCGTCGCCGCCGTGCTGCTGGCGGCGGTCGCCTATCTCAAAACGCGGGGGGAGGTCGCGGTCCCCTGGGCCATCGTGATCGCGCTCACCGCGGGGCTGGCGGTGTTGAACCTCGGGTACTGGGCGATCCTCCGCCGCGGAGCGCCGCTCTGGCTGAAGTACCTGACCACGGCGACCGATCTCGGGCTGATCTCCGTCCTCGTAGCCGTCACGGGGGGAAGCGGGAGCGTCTTCTACTTCGCCTACTTCATCGTCCTCGTCAGCAACAGCTTCCGCTACGGGATGGGCATGGCGCTGTACGTGGCCACGCTCTACAACGTCGCCTACGCCGTCCTCCTGCGGCTCCACCCGCCTCAGGGTGACCTGACGGTCGAGGCCGTGAAGATCTTCGCGTTCTGGGGGATCGCCCTCTATGCGGGTTACCTGGCCATGCGGTTCCAGCGGCAGACCCACATCCTGCAATCCTACGAAGAGACCATCGCGCGCCTGCGGCAGGAGGTGGGCGCCTCCAAACAGGAGAGCCGATGATGGGCCGGCGCCCGCCCGTCCTCACCGCGGGGCTGTCGGCGGCCGTGGGCATCGCCGGGGTGGTGCTGTTCGGCCTGCTCGTGGGCATCGCCTGGCGCGCGACCTCCGCGGTGTGGTTCCTGGTGTTTCCGCTTCTGGTGCTGGGGGTCCTCGCCTCGGCGGGGATCGCCGTGCTGTGGATCCTACGCCACTTCTGAGAGCCTCGGCGGCGTCCGATGGGCGAAGGCTTCGACCTCGGCCCGTGCGGTGAGGTCGTTCAGGCTCACCTCGAGCTGCTGCGAGAGCGCGGCCAGGGTCGCCTCATCGGCATCCTCGTGGACGTCCACCGGCTCGCCGATCACTAGAGCCGCGGCCGTAAAGGCGCGGGGGATCTCGAACCGGTCCCATGAGTCGAGGGCGATGGCGTCCCGCATCGCCGCTCCCACAGGGACGAGGGCCACGCCGGTCTTCTTGGCCACGTAGGCAGCCCCGGGTTTCGCCCGGAACACCGGCCCTCCCGGGCCGTCCGCCGCGATCACGCCCCCGCGACCGCGCTGCAAGTATTGAAGGAAGCGGATGACCCCCCGGGATTCGCTGGTGAACTGCGAGGCATCGAGCACCTGGTAGCCCAGGTGCTGCAGCGAGGCCAGGGTCAGCTGACGGACGTAACGCGAGAGGGCGGGGATCCGGCCGATCCGGGTCTGGCTCGAGTAGACGACGAGCGGCACGCCCTGCAGGAAGAAGACCGGCAGCAGCCCCTTGCCGTGCCATACTACGATGAGGACGGGCCGGCCGGAGCGCAGGACCGCGCTGAGGTGCTCGTAGCCGAAGACACGCAGATCGAGGGTGCTGTCCACGAGCCGGAAGACGGCGACGGCGGCGAGGGCGAACAGCCAGACGGCCCCGTCGATCAGCCGGTCGCGGATGACATCCGTCCACACCCGCCGGGGCGCGGATGAGGCGGCTGCCGCCTCAGTCGTCGAGCCCATAATCCTTGGTGCGGTGCGTCTTCAGGTACATCTCTTCGATCTGCCGGCGATAGCGCTCGGTCACGACCTTGCGCTTCACCTTGAGCGTCGGGGTCAGCTCTCCCGACTCGAGCGAGAACTCTGCGGGCAGGATCGTGAACCGCCGGATGCGTTCGTAGGCGGCGAGGTCCAGGTTCAATTCCTTCACCGCGCCGGCCACGAGCGCTTCGGTGGTCGGGTGTGCGGCGAGCTCCTCCTTGCTCTTCCCGTTGATCTTCTGCTCCTCGAAGTAGGCCTGCAGCTGCTCGTAGTTCGGCGTGATCAGCGCCGTGATGTAGGGCAGGTTGTCCCCGATCGCTACCGCCTGCGCGATGTACGGGCTGGTCGCCAGGCGCGCCTCGATGGGCTGCGGGGCGACGTTCTTCCCGCCCGCCGTGACGAGTAGATCCTTCTTCCGGTCGGTGATGTACAGGAAGCCTTCCTCGTCGAGGCGGCCGATGTCCCCGGTGTGCAGCCAGCCTTCCGCGTCGACCGTCTCGCGGGTCGCTTCGGGCTTGTTCCAATACCCCATCATGATGTTCGGGCCGCGCGCGAAGATCTCGCCGTCCGGCGCGATCCTCACCTCGACGCCGGGCGGGGGCTGGCCCACAGAACCGAGACGGTTGGACTCCAGGCGGTTCACGGCGATGACAGGCGAGCTCTCCGTGAGGCCGTACCCGTTGAGGACCGGCAGGCCGACGATGTCGAAGAACTCCGCGATCTCCCGCGCGAGCGGGGCTCCGCCGGACACCGTGAAACGCAGCCGCCCGCCGAACCGCTGCAGGACCTTGCGGAACACCAGCCGCCGGGCGACCGCGTACTGCAGGCGCGCATCCAGCGGGGGCCGCCGCCGCTGCCACTGCGCTTCCTTCACCCGCCGGCCCACCCGCATCGCCCAGGTGAAGAGCCGCTTGAGGCGAGGCTCCTTCTGCACGCGGGACATGATCTGCACATAGGCGCGCTCGTAGACGCGCGGGACGGAGGCCATGATCGTCGGGCGGACCAGGGGCAGCATCGGCCCCGCCTTCTCCACGGCTTCCACGTACGTGATCCGGCAGCCGCAGTACAGGAAGAGGTAGTCGAGGATCCGCTGCAAGACATGCGAGAGGGGAAGGAAGGACATCACCTCATCCGCCTCGGTGATCGGATACAGGGGGCGGATCGAGGTGATCTGCGAAACGAAATTGCCGTGGGAAAGCATCACGCCTTTGGGCTCGCCGGTCGTTCCGGAGGTGTAGATGAGACTGGCCAGGTCGGTGGGAGACGTGCGGTGGGGCGGAGGGGCCGTTGCTGCGGACAGGTCTCCGATGGATTCGAGCCCCAGTCCGGCGTCGAGCGCGAGCAGGCGCACCCCTGGCAGATCTTCTGACGCTCGAAGGGCCGCCTTGACCCGCTCTTGTCCCGAGACGAGCAGCACCTTCGCCCCGGCGTCCTTCACGATGTAGATGACCGCGGCGGCCGGTACCGACGGGTAGATCGGGACGAGCACGGCGCCCACGAGGTGACAGGCGAAGTCGACGATGTGCCACTCCGGCCGGTTCTCCGCGAAGAGGGCCACGCGGTCCCCCCGGCCCACCCCGACATGGGTGAGGCGCGCCCCCGTCTGCCGCACCGCCTCAGCGAACCCCTGTACCGTGTAACCGCGCCAGTCCTTGCCCTCGCGGATGCGGAGCAACTCGCGCCCCGGCGCGTTGCTGCTCACCACGTGGTCGAATAGGTCGACCAGGGTCTCCATGGGTGGCTCCTTCCTGGGGGGAAGTGCGGTGTTCTTCGCGGTTGTGAGGCACCCTCCTGTGCGTGCCCGCCTGCGTTTGCGCTTGACACCCCGCGGTGGCGTTCCGAAGATGGGGCTGTGACGGTGACGCTGCTGCTGCGGGAATCCGAGGTGGCCTCGCTGCTCCCCATGGACGCGGCGATCGGCATCATGGAACAGGCCCTGGCCGCGTTCTCCGCGGGAGCCGTCCTGCAGCCGGTCCGCCAGGCCCTGGTCGTTGAGCCGCATGGTGGATACCTCGGCCTCATGCCTGCGCACGTGCGCGGCGGCGCGGCCGAAGCCCTCGGCGCGAAAGCCGTCACCTTCTACACGCGCAACGCGGACCGCGACCTGCCCACGCACATGGCAATCATCCTCCTCTGGGACACAGAGACCGGGGTGCTGCTGGCCATCATGGACGGCCGCCTCATCACGGAGATGCGCACGGCGGCCACCTCGGCCGCCGCGGCGAAGGCCCTGGCCCGGACAGAGGCGGGCGCGCTCGCCCTGCTCGGATCCGGCGTGCAGGCCCGCAGCCATCTGGAGGCGCTGCGCCTGGTCAGACCACTCCGGGAGGTGCGGGTCTGGTCGCGCACCGCGGCGCACCGTGACGCGTTTGCGCGCGAGATGGGGGCTCGCGGCCTCCACGTCACCGCGTGCGGGACGGCGCAGGAGGCGGTGCGCGGCGCCGATCTCATCGTAACGGCGACGTCATCACCCGTCCCCGTGCTCGAGGGGCGGTGGCTCTCCGCGGGCGCGCACGTCACCGCGGTCGGCGCGCCCCGGCCGGACTGGCGCGAGCTCGACACGTACGCGGTGGCGCGCTCGCGCGTCTTCGTCGATTCGCGCGCGGGGGCGCTTGCGGAATCCGGGGACCTCCTCCATCCGTTGAAGGAAGGCGCGATCGACGAGTCGCACATCAAGGGGGAGATCGGTGAGGTATTGGCGGGCACGGTGCCGGGCCGGACCTCGCCGCAGGACATCACCCTGTTCAAGTCGCTCGGCATGGCGGTGGAAGACGTCGCGACCGCCGCGTATGTGTACCGGCGGGCCCGCGAGCGCGGGGTGGGACGGGAGATCGAGCTGTGAAGATCGTCATCCTGGGCGGCGGCTTCGGAGGGATCACCGCGGCGCTCGAGCTCAGCCGCGGGGTGGCGCACGAGCACACGGTCACGCTGATCGAGCGCGCGCCGGTGTTCATGATGGGCCTGCGCAAGCTGTGGATGATCACCGGCAGCGGTACGCGGCGCGACGGGGAGCGGCAGCTTGTCGCCCTGCAGGCGAGCGCGGTGGAAATCCGCCAGGCCACGGTGCAGGCCATCGACGTCCAGGGACGCACCGTGCGTACGGATGCGGGCGCCGTGCCGTTCGACTACCTCATCATCGCCCTGGGCGCGGAGCCCCGGCCGGATTTGGTGCCCGGGTTCTCGCCGGCGGTCTACAACCTCTACGGCGTGGCGGACGCGGAGCGTCTGGGCCAGCGTATCCGGGAGTTCCAGGGCGGGCGCATCGTCATCGCGATCCTCGGCGTCCCGTACAAGTGCCCGCCGGCCCCGTACGAGGCGGCGATGATGCTGGACGATCTCTTCCGGCGTCGCGGGACGCGGAGCGCGGTGCAGATCCAGACTTTCACTCCTCAGCCGATGTCGCTCCCAGTCGTCGGCCCGCAGAACTGCGCCCAGGTCGAAGGGCTGCTCGCGGCCAAGGGCATCGCCTTCACCCCGAACCGCAAGGTGGCCCGCCTCGAGGGATCGACGCTCGTCTTCGAGGACGGTGCTCGTGTGGAGGCCGACCTCGTGATCGGTGTACCGCCCCACCGCCCACCGGCGGTGGTGAAGGAAAGCGGTCTGCAGATGCGTGGGGAGTGGGTCGCCGTCGACCCGGCCACGCTGCGTACCTCGGCGAGCGGCGTCTTCGCCGTCGGTGACGTCAACGAGATCCCGCTCGCGAATGGCATGGCGCTGCCTAAGGCCGGCCTCTTCGCGGAATCGCAGGCGAAGGTCGTCGCAGCGCAGATCATTGCCGAGCTACGCAAGGCTCCGGCGCCGGCGGCCTTCGACGGCATCGGGCACTGCTTCATCGAGACCGGTGGCGGCCAGGCGACCATGGTCCAGGGGCACTTCCTGGCTTCTCCGGCGCCAGCACTCACCATCGCTGCGCCCTCCGCTCAGGCTCTGCAGCAGAAGATCGACTTCGAGCGCTCGCGGCTGCTGAGCTGGTTCGGCAGCTAGGAACCCGTCCTGCCGCAACATCTGGGCATCGACCGCGTCGTCTCCCCCTGCATCTAGCGTGCCGGCGATTTTGGGCGAAATTCGGGGATTTTCGTGTCTAGCAGGAGGAGTTCAGGGGCAGGGGTGGAATAGAAAGTGGCACAAAGTGGGGAACGGTGGGGAGCTTGTTCAGAGGAGAGCATCACTATTCCCTGGACGACAAAGGGCGGGTGGTCCTGCCCTCCAAATTCCGGCGCGCGCTCGGGGACACCGTGGTGGTGACCCGCGGCCTCGACGAGTGCGTGGCCGTGTATGCGCCCGCGGAGTGGGCGAAGAACGAGAAGAAGCTGCGCGCGCTGCCGGTGAGCCGGCGCGATTTCGCGCGGTTCATGCTGAGCAGCGCCGAGGACATCGAGCTCGATAAGCAGGGCCGGGTGTCGATCCCGCAGCACCTGCGGGAGTACGCGAAGATCGACCGCGAGGCCGTCGTGGTCGGGATGGGCAACCGGCTGGAGATCTGGGGCCTCGCGAACTGGAAGCGCTACATCGCCGAGGTCCAGGCCAAGGCACCGGCCCTGGCGAGTGAACTCGAAGACTTGAGCATCTAGGCATGGGCCGGTGGGGTGATGGAGCATACACCGGTCCTGCTGAATGAGGCACTGCACTGGTTGAACCCGCGGCGCGACGGCGTCTACGTGGACGCCACGGTCGGGGGCGGCGGACACGCCGAGGCGATCCTCGAGCGGATCATCCCCGGCGGGCGCCTGATCGGGATCGACCGGGATGAGGTCGCCGTGGAGGCGGCGGCAGCTCGGCTGGCACGGTTCGGCGAAGCGGTCGTGCTCGTACGCCAGAACTACGCGGCGATCAAGGAGGTCCTCAGGACGCTGGGCCTCGACCAGGTGGACGGCGTGCTGTTCGACCTGGGCGCCTCCTCGATGCAGTTCGCGGACCCGACGCGCGGGTTCTCGTTCCAGGAAGGCGGTCCGCTCGACATGCGGATGGATCGGCGCCAGCCGGTGACGGCGGCGGACCTGGTCAACCGCCTGGGCGAGCGGGAGCTGGCCGACCTGATCTGGCGGTACGGCGAGGAGCGGTGGTCGCGGCGGATCGCGCGCGCGATCGCCGGGAGCCGGCCGATCCATACGACGCAGGCGTTGGCCGAGGTCGTCGCGGGGAGCATCCCGCGGCGGCAGTGGCCCCGGGGGATCCACCCCGCGACACGGACCTTTCAAGCGCTACGGATCGCCACTAACGACGAACTACTGAACCTTGAAAAGGCTCTACCAGATGCGGCGGAGGTACTCCGGGAGGCGGGTCGACTCTGCGCCATGACCTTCCACTCCCTGGAGGATCGGACCATCAAACACACCTTCCTGCGCCTCTCCCGTGGGTGCACCTGCCCACCCGGGGCCTCCGCCTGCACGTGTGGGGGGAAGCAGTGGCTGCGGATTCTGACCAAGAAGCCGGTACTGCCGTCCCCCGAGGAAGTCCAGCGCAACCCGCGCGCGCGAAGCGCGAAGCTCCGCGCGGCGGAACGGATCGTGACAACTGCATAATGTGAACGATGTGGGGCGGGGCGGACCGGGGTCGGACTTCGCACTTCCACTCACACCCCGAAGATCCCCTCCGCAGCAACATCTGAGCACCTCCGGCAACCGGCCTCGGTTGCCCCGCCCTGCAAGGTCGATGAGGCGACGATGACGAGCGTCACCTGGGAGTAGCGATGCTGGCTGTTGTGGCACGAACACGAATCTTCCCGGTCTTGCTGCCGGAGCCGGGTGCGCGCGAGCGCGGCAGCCGCGCGGGGCGGCGGCGTGCCCGCTTCACCCCCCTGACGCGCGCCCTCGTCGCGGCGCTCCTGGTCGTCGTCCCGGCCATCGCCTACGTCAGCCAGAGCACGGCGACGACCCGTACGGGCTACGCGATCCTCACGCTTCGCGAAGAGATCACCTCCCTCCAGGCCGAGAACGCCAGGCTCGTCGTCGGGGTCAGCGCGCTGAAGTCGCCTGAGCGCATCGAGCGCGCGGCGCGAGGTAGGCTCGGGATGGTGCAGCCCACTCCCGCACAGATGGCCGCGCTGACGGTGCCGTCTCCCGCCGTAGCGGTTCCGGCCGTAAGCGGGCCCACGGTGTGGCAGCGCGTGAGCGCGCTGCTGCTCGGGCGTGAGGCGGCCGCAAGTGAACGCTGATGGCCGTGGATGAAGGAGGCACGCCATAACCGCGCAAGAAGCCCTGCGCTTGATCGTCGAGGCCGAGGAGTCGCGTCGCGAACGGCGCGCCCTCGCCGAGCAGGAGGGCGTCCCCCGCGAGCGAGCGTGGGTCCGCGACGCGCAGGACCGGATCGACGACCGCCGCTGGGAGTAGGCCCCCTCGACGCCGACCACCGCATCCTGATCCGCCGCCGCGTCGCCGTCCTCGCCGTCCTGGTGATGGGCGCGCTCGCGGCGTTGCTGTTTCGCCTGACCCAACTCCAGGTCGTGCGCGGCGGGCGTCTCGCCGGAATCGCCCAGCGCCAACAGCTCGCCACCATCGTTCTCGAGCCCCACCGCGGCCGGCTCCTCGACCGGCGCGGCAGGCCGCTGGCCATCAACGTCGAGGCCACCAGCATCTACGCCGTGCCGAGCGCGATCGAGGACCGCGCGAGGTTCTCCGCGCAGGTTGCGCCCATCCTGGGTCTCGAGGAAGACGACGTCCTGGCGCGCCTCGCGCGAGGCCGCTACTTCGCCTGGCTGGCGCGCAAGGTTCCCGCCGGCGTCGTCGCCCGGATCAAGGCGCTGCGCCTCGGCGACCAGATCGGCTTCCGCTCCGAGGACCAGCGGGCGTACCCCAACGGGGTCCTGGCCGCACACCTCCTCGGATTCGTCGGCATCGACAATCAGGGTTTGGCCGGCGTCGAGCTCACCTACGACTCCACCCTCCTGGGCAGGGCCGGAGAGGCGATCGCCGCGCATGACGGGATGGGACGCGTCCTCGTCGAAACTCAGCGCACCGCGGTGGATCCCGTCGACGGCTCGGACCTCCTCTTGACCATCGACCAGGTCATCCAGCACATCACGGAGCGGGAGCTCGATGCCGCCATGGTCCGCACGCACGCGCGCACGGGGATGGTGGCGGTGATGGACGTGCCGACCGGCGAGATCCTGGCCCTCGCCCTGCGCCCCGTCTTCGATCCGAACACCGGCACACGCGCGCGCCCGGACCTCTGGATGAACCGCGCCGTAAGTGAGGTCTACGAGCCGGGGTCCACCTTCAAGGTGTTCCTGGCCGCCGCGGCGCTGGATTCCCGCCTGGTCGACACTGAGCAGAAGTTCTTCGACCCCGGATTCCTGAAAGTCGGCGACCGCGTCATCCGGAATGCCAATGGGAAGAAGCACGGCTGGGTGGCGCTCGGAGGCATCCTCAGATACTCGTCCAACGTCGGTGCCGCACAGGTTGCCATGCGCCTGGGCCGCTCGGTCTTCTACCGCTACACCACGGCCTTCGGGTTCGGGACGCCCTCGCGCGTCGACCTTCCCGGGGAGGTAGCCGGCCTGGTCCGCTCCCCCGCAGAATGGGTCTCACCCCGGCTGCAGACCATCGCCTTCGGCCAGGGCATCTCGGTGACCCCGCTGCAGCTGCTCACCGCGGCCTCGGCGCTGGGCAACAACGGTCTGCTCGTTCGCCCGCACGCGGTGCGGGGCGTGCGCGACCGGCAGGGGCGTACGACCTCCGTCACGAGCGGGCAGACCGGCAGGCGCGCGGTCAGCGCCGAGAGCGCCCGCGCCGTTCTCCGCATGATGACGACGGCGGTCGAGGAGGGCACCGGGGCGCTGGCCCGGATCGAGGGATATCCGGTCGCGGGGAAGACCGGGACGTCGCAGAAGCCCGCGCCCGGCGGTGGCTACGATTCGCAGCGCTTCGTGGCCTCGTTCCTGGGGCTGGTCCCGGCCGACCGGCCGGCGCTCGCCATCCTCGTGATCCTGGACGAGCCGCTGGGCGCCTACTACGGCAGCGCGGTCGCGGCGCCCGTATTCCGTGAGGTCGCCGCGCAAACACTGTGGCACCTGCGGGTCCCTCCGCGCACCCAGCTGAGCGAACCGCCCCCGAGGTAGTCCGCCGGGGCCGCCGTGCAACTCCGGTATAATGGCACTGACATGCGACTCGATTGCCTGCTGCAGGATCTTCCGGCGGCATCGGTGAGGGGCCGAACCGATATTTCGGTGTCGGCGCTCGCCTCGCGACACGATGCGGTGTCGGCCGGCGGGCTCTTCGTCGCCGTGCGAGGGTTCACGCACGACGGGCACAGCTTCGTTCCGGAGGCCGTGAAGCGCGGCGCCGCGGCGGTCGTGGTGGAGCGCGAGGTGGAGGTGCCCTGGGGGGTCACGGTCGTCCGGGCTCCGGACACACGCCTGGCCCTCGCCCTCCTCAGCAGCGCCTACTACGGCCACCCCTCCCGCCGGCTGCGCGTCATCGGGGTGACGGGCACCAACGGCAAGGGGACGACCGCGTATCTCATCGAGGCCCTGCTCAATGCCGCCGGCCGGCGGTGCGGCATCATCGGCACGATGGGGGCGAAGATGGGCGACCGGACGCTGGGGCTCGATCGCACGACGCCCGAAGCACCCGACCTGCAGCATCTGATGCACGCGATGGTGGAAGAGGGACTGGGGCACGTCGTGATGGAGGTCGCCTCCCACGCCCTGACCCTCCACCGCGTCGCCGGAACGCGCTTCCTCGGAGCAGTGTTCACGAACCTCACCCAGGATCACCTCGACTTCCACAAGACGCTCGACGATTACCGCACGGCGAAGCGCCGCCTGTTCGAGATGGTCGAGCCCTCCGGCGTCTCCATCGTGAACGTGGATGATCCCAGTGGTGAGGTCATGGCCCGCGCGAGCCGCGCGCGGGTGGTACGCTACGGCATCGAGCAGCCGGCGGAGATCCGCGCGGCCGACATCCGGCTGCGGCTCGATGGGATGGATTACGTCGTGCACTCGCCCGCAGGAACGATGCGCATCGCCTCCCGGCTGCAGGGCCGGTTCAACGTGTACAACTCCCTGGCAGCGATCGCGGTCGCCCTGGCCGAGGGCGTCGATCCGGCGCTCATCCCGCAGGTGCTGGCGGCCTTCGCCGGGGTGCCCGGGCGCTTCGAGCCCGTGGACGAGGGGCAGGGGTTCGGCGTGGTCGTGGACTACGCGCACACGCCCGACGGCCTGGAGAACGTGCTGCGCACCGCGCGGGATTTCGTGCGCGGCCGCACCATCGTCGTGTTCGGCGCCGGCGGCGACCGGGACCGCACCAAGCGTCCGAAGATGGGCGCGATCGTCGAGGCGCTGTCGGATGTCGCCATCGTGACGTCAGACAACCCCCGGACCGAAGAGCCGATGGCGATCATCGAGGAGATCCTTGCCGGGATCCGCGAGCGCGCGAGCGTCGAGGTCGAGCCCGACCGGCGTCAGGCCATCTTCCGGGCAATCGCCCTGGCCCGGCCTGGCGACTTTGTCATCATCGCGGGGAAGGGCCACGAGCCGTATCAGGAGATCCGGGGGGTCAGGTACCCCTTCGACGACCGCCTCATCGCCCGCGAGGCGCTCACGCAGCGCCGGCAGGGATGAGTCGATGCGGCTGACCCTGGCCGAGGTCCAGCGCGCGACGGGCGGCCGGATCGCCGGTGCCCCCGGGAGTGCGGACACCGTCGTCACCGGCGTGACCACCGATACGCGCAGCCTCCGGAAAGGCGGCCTCTTCGTCGCGCTGCGGGGGCCGCGGGCAGACGGCCACGACTTCATCGCAGACGCGTTCCGCGGGGGCGCCGCCGCGGTGGTGGCTAGCCGCATCCCCGGTGGCATCACGGGTCCCGTCGTGCAGGTGGCCGACGCGTTGCGGGCCCTGGCCGATCTCGCCCGGCACTACCGCCGCACCCTCTCTGTCACCGTCGTGGGGGTCACGGGCAGCGTGGGCAAGACGACCACCGTGAAGATGTGTGAAGCGGCGCTCCGCACCCGGCTGAACGTCGTCCGCACCCGGGACGAATGGAATGCGGAGATCGGCGTCCCGCTCACGCTGCTGGGGCTCGAGCCCGCGCACCAGGTGGCCGTGATCGAGATGGCGATGCGGGGTCTGGGCCAGATCGCCGAGCTCGTGGACATCGCCTCCCCGCAGATCGGCGTCGTCACCACGATCGGGGAGTCGCACCTCGAGCTGCTCGGCACGATCGACAACGTCGCGCGGGCGAAGGGCGAGTTGATCGACGGCCTCCCGGATGACGGTGTGGGAGTCTTGAACCGGGATGATCCGCGTGTGTACGCGCTGGCCGCGCGCAGCCGCGCGCGGGTGGTGACATACGGCATGCATCCCGACGCCGACGTCCATGCCGTTGATGTCGAGAGCATGGAGCAAGGGATTCGCTTCACGATCGTGGCCCAGGCGCAGCGCGCTGACGCGGCGCTGCGGACATGGGGAACGCACAACGTCGGCAACGCGCTGGCCGCCGCGGCGGTGGCGCTGGCGTGCGGATTGGACGTCGAGGCTGCGGCGGAAGGCCTGGCCGCCTACCGTCCGCCGAAGATGCGCCTGCAGCCCGTGCCCCTCGGGGATGTGCTCGTCATCAACGACGCGTACAATGCGAGCCCGGCCTCGATGGAAGCCGCGTTCGATGTGCTGGAGGCCCTGGCCCACGGCCGCCGGACGGTGGCGGTCCTCGGCGAGATGAAGGAGCTCGGTCCCGAATCGCCCCGGCTGCACCGGGAAGTCGGTGTGAGCCTCGCCAGGCGGCGGGCGGCCTTGCTCGTCGCCGTGGAACAGGGTGGCCGCCAGATCGCGGAAGGCGCGGCGGCAGGGGGGATGCCGCCCGAGGCGATCATCCACCTGCCGTCGGTGGACGCCGCTTCCGAGCGCGTGCGCGGGCTGATCCGCCCGGGCGACGTCGTGCTGGTCAAGGGATCCAGGGCGCTCGGGATGGAGCGCATCGTCGACGCGATCGTCGAGGCACGCACCTGATGGAGTCCGCGGCGCTTGCGGCGGCGCTGGCCGCGGTGCTCACGCTGTTCCTCGGCCGCGCGGCGATCCCGCGGCTGCGGGCGCTGCGCGCGCAGCAGTCCATCCGCGAGGATGCCCCGGCGCGTCACCAGGCCAAGGCGGGGACACCGACGATGGGCGGCATCGTCATCCTCCTCGCGGTGGTCGTGGCCACCCTCATCGTCCTGCGGCGGCTGCCGCTCGGCGCGGCGTTCGCCCTGCTCGTCATGCTTGGCTACGGGTTCGTGGGCGGCCTCGACGACCTGCTGAAGATCCGCCGCCACCAGAACCTCGGCCTGCGTGCGCGCGAGCGCCTCACCGTACAGATCCTCCTCGCCACCCTGGTGGCGGTCTACGTGGCGCGGCGCCCGGAGTTGGGGACGGTCCTCACTCTGCCGCGGCTCGGCCAGTGGGACCTCGGGTGGGGCTACGTCATCTTCGCGGTGCTCTACATCGTCGGCTTTGCGAACGCGGTCAACCTGACCGATGGGCTCGACGGGCTGGCCGGAGGGACGGTGGCGATCGCGTCGGGCGCGTACGCGGCGATCGCCCTGCGCGTGGGACAGAGTGAGCTGGCGGTGCTCTCCGCGGCGCTGGCCGGGGCGTGCCTGGGGTTCCTCTGGTTCAACGCCCACCCCGCCGCGGTGATCATGGGCGACGTCGGCAGCAACGCGCTCGGGGCCGTCCTCGCCGCCATCGCCATCATCACGAAGACCGAGCTCACCCTGTTCGTCGTGGGGCTCGTCTTCGTGATGGAAGCCGCCTCGGACATCGTGCAGGTGGCCTACTTCAAGAGCACGGGCGGAAAACGCATCTTCCGCATGGCGCCCCTCCACCACCACTTCGAGCTCTCCGGGTGGACCGAGACCCAGACGGTGACCCGGTTCTGGTTGATCGCGGCCTTTGCGGCGCTGTTCGGATTGACGGTGGTCTTCTGATGGCCCCCTCCCGGCTGGACTGGTATAGAGGAAAGAACATCCACGTCCTGGGCCTTACCGGCACCGAAGGCTCTTCCGTGGTCGACTTCCTCGTCCGGCACGGGATCACCACCATCACCGGCCACGACATGCGCCGGTCCGAAGAGTTCGAGGCGGAGTTCGACCGCACGCATCAGTGGCTCCCCCCCGAGCCCAGGCGCGAGGCGGCCCGCCGCCTGACGGCGCATCCCATCACGGTGCGCTGGGGCGACCGCTACCTCGAGGGGATCGAGGGCGCGGAAGTCATCTTTGTGCCACAGTCGTGGTTCCGCCATGCGCGCAACGCCCCGGTGCGCGAGCGGCGGGACCGCGGGGTGCCGCTGAGCTCGATGACGCACCTGTTCTTCGAGGAAAGTCCCTGCCCCATCATCGGGGTCACCGGCACCAACGGGAAGTTCACGGTCGCGTACCTCATCCACCAGATGCTGGCGCGCTCGGGCGCCCGGGCCTTCTTCTCCGGGAACGACCGCTCGCACGTGCCGATGCTGTACTACCTCGAGCAGATCCGTCCCCAGGATTGGCTCGTGCTCGAGATCAGCAACCGGCAACTCGTCGGCCTGCCCTACAGCCCGCAGATCGGCGTGGTCACCAACGTGGCGCCGCACCACCTCGACGACCACGGCTCGATGGACGCCTACGTCGAGGTGAAGCGCACGCTCATCCGCCACCAGGGGCCGGACGGGGTCGCGGTGCTCAACGCCGATAACCCCTATACCGCCAAGATGGCCGCGGGCGCCCATCATCCGTTCCTGTTCAGTCGCCTCCACCGGGTCGTGCCGGGCGCATTCGTCCAGGAGGGGGTGATCGTCATCGCCCGCGGCGACATCCAGCAGTCGTTCCCGCTGGCGGTGCTGCATCAGCCGGGACGCCATGCGGTGGAGAACGCCCTCGCCGCGGCGCTGGCCGCCTCGCTGGCGGGCGCGTCGGCCCCCGCCATGGCGGAGGTCCTCTCCGAGTTTCGGGGATTGCCGTACCGCTTCCGCCTCGTGGACGAGGTCGGCGGCGTGCGCTACTACGAGGACTCGCTCGCGACCAATCCCGATGCCGCGGCGGCGGCGATCGCCAGCATGGACCGTCCCTTCATCCTCATCGCGGGCGGAGCGCGCCCCGCGGCAACGCCGGAGCAGTTCGCGCCGATGCGCGCGGCGCTCGATGCCGCCCCCGTGCGCGCGGTCCTGCTCATCGGGGCGACGACCCCCCATCTGGCCGCGGCGCTGTCCGGGCTGCACGCGCCGGTGCGGGAGGCGGGGACCCTGGAGCGCGCCGTGGATGACGCGGCCGCGGCGGCGAGGGGAGGTGAGGCGGTCCTGCTCTCACCCGGGTGCGAGAGTTTCGACCAGTTCCGCGACTACCGGGAACGCGGCGACCGCTTCGTCGAGCTCGTCCGGAAGGAACTGCACCGTGCCTGACGCAACATCTTGAGAGGACGCGGAATACGCACCTTTCCATGGACCTCATCCACCGACGCGCGCCCGACTACTGGCTGATCCTCCCCGTCATCGCCCTGGCCGGACTCGGCATCGTGATGGTGTACAGCGCAAGCTCGATCGTAGCCGCCGATCGCTTCGGCGACCCCGCGTTCTTTCTGAAGCGCCAGATGCTGTGGGTCCTGCTCGGTAGTGTGGCCCTGGCCGTCACCCACCGCATCCACTACGGGGTCCTGCGCCGCTATACCCCGCTGCTGCTCGCCCTCGCCGTCGTCTCGCTCGTCCTCGTCCTCGTGCCCGGCATCGGCCGGGTCGCGGGGGGTGCTCGGCGCTGGATCGCCTTCGGGGGGCCCTTCGCCTTCCAGCCTTCCGAGAGCGCGAAGCTGATCCTCGCCCTGTACCTGGCGAACTTCCTGACGAACCGGGGGACGCTGCTCCGGGACCTCCGCCGGGGCGTGCTGCCCCCGCTCCTCGTCACCGGGGTGATGTTCGGGCTGGTCCTGATGCAGCCCGATCTCGGCACCGCGATGCTCATGGCGCTGCTCACGCTGACGATGCTGTTCGCCTCCGGCGCCAGGCTCG
>MENB01000145.1:7983-8274 GCA_001768125.1 Armatimonadetes bacterium RBG_19FT_COMBO_69_19 | reverse complement strand
GCAGGAACTCGGCGAGGATCTTCCGGGCTTCGCGCTCGAGCAGCTCGTCGCTGCGCAGGAAGACCTTCAGCACGTCGGCGCGGGTGACGATACCCACCACAGTTCGGTCCCGCACGATCGGCAGGCGGTTCACGCCGAACCGTACCATCCGGGAAGCCAGGACGTGCACCGGCGTGTCCTCGGTGGCGGTGATGACGTTGTGCGTCATCACGTCGCCGACGGTGCGGCCCTCCACTTTCCGGTAGGCGCCGACGAGGCGCTCGAGCCACAGCGACCGGCCGAACCACCGCA
>MENB01000145.1:1881-7942 GCA_001768125.1 Armatimonadetes bacterium RBG_19FT_COMBO_69_19 | reverse complement strand
AGATCGGCCTCGGTGACGATGCCGACCAGCTCCCCGGCGGCATTCACCACGGGCAGGCCGCTGATGTGCCGCTCCACCAGGATCTGCACGGCATCACGCACCGCCATCTCGGGCGTGATCGTGATGACGGGTGCAGTCATGATCGCCTTCGCTGGCAAAGGACTCATCGGTGCTCCTCCTTCAGGCTACGACGCGCGCAAGATCCCGCAGGCGCGTCACTTCCTGGGCGTCCACGACCGCGATCGCCGCGATGTTGACGATGTCGGCGACCTCGGCGCCCCGGCTGAGCACGTGGACGGGCCGCGCCATCCCCATCAAGATGGGACCGATGGCCGTGGCGCCGCCCAGGTACGCCAACAGCTTGTACGCGGCATTGGCCGCCTCGAGGCTCGGGAAGACCAGCACGTTCGCCTCCCCGACCAGCGTGCTGAACGGATAGTCCGCCCGCCGCAGGGTTGGGTCGAGGGCCACGTCCGCCATGAGCTCACCATCCACCATCAGGTCGGGCCGGCGCTGCTTGACGAGCGCTGTGGCCAGCGCCACCTTCTCCGACCGCGGATGGCGCGTGCTGCCGAAGGTGCTGAACGACAGCATCGCGATCCGCGGGGTGATATCGAACTCGCGCGCCTTGTCCGCGGCCATGATTGCGATGTCCGCCAGCTCCTCGGCCGTCGGGTCGATGTTCACGGTCGGGTCGGTGATGATGTAAGTGTGCCCGTTCTGGATCATGAGGTACAGGCCGGCGACGCGCGAGACGTCGGCTTCTGCTCCGATGACCTGCAGGGCCGGGCGGATCACGTCCGGATAGTGGTGGGTCAGCCCGGCGACGAACGCGTCGGCATCGCCGGCGCGCACCATCATCGCCCCGAAGTAGTTGGGCTGCCGCAGCAGCGTGCGGGCTTCCCGCTTCGTGATTCCCCGGCGCTGCCGGGCCTCGAACAGGGCCGCCGCGTAGGTGTCGAGCTTCGGCGACGTCTCCGGGTTGATGACCTCGAGCGGGACCCCCAGGTGCAGCTCCTCCATCCGTGTGCGCACGACCGGATCGCGCCCGAGGAGGATGGGCATGGCCAGTCCTTCTCGGTACAGCTCGGCCGCGGCCCGGATGATCTTGGGCTCCTCGCCCTCGGAGAACACCACGCGCCGGGGGGCGATCTTCGCTTTGCTGAAGACCACGCTCATCGTCTCGCGCCCCCGCACCAGCCGGCGGGCCAGCTCCTCGCGGTAGGCCGGGAGATCGACCGAGCGGCGGGCGACACCGGTGGCCATCGCCGCCTCCGCCACGGCCGGCGCCACCCAGAGGGGGACGCGGGGGTCCACCGGCTTCGGGATCAGGTAGTCCGGCCCGAAGCGCAGGGACTCGAGACCGTAGGCGCGCAAGACCACGTCCGGCACCTCCTCCCGGGCCAGCGCGGCGAGGGCCTTGCTCGCCGCGATCTTCATCTCGTCGTTGATCGCCCGGGCGCGGACGTCGAGCGCCCCACGGAAGATGAACGGGAAGCCGAGCACGTTGTTGACCTGGTTGGGGAAGTCCGAGCGCCCCGTCGCCACGATCGCGTCGGGCCGGGCCGCCCGGGCCTCATCATAGGTGATCTCCGGGTCCGGATTGGCCATGGCGCAGATGAACGGCCGCTCCGCCATCGACTGCACCATCTCGCGCGTCACGATGTTGGCTGCGGACAGCCCGATGAAGACGTCCGCCCCGCGCAGCGCGTCGGCGAGCGTCCGGCGGTCGGTCGGCACAGCGAAACGCGCCTTGTAGGGGTTCATCCCTTCGGTGCGTCCCGTGTAGACGACGCCCTTCGTGTCCACCAGCATGATGTTCTTCCGCGCCACGCCGAGCTTGACGAAGAGCTCGCCGCTGGAGATCGCCGACGCGCCGGCGCCGCTGATGACCAGCTTGATCTCAGCGAGGCGCTTGCCGGTGAGCTCCACCGCGTTAACGAGCGCCGCGCCGGAGATGATGGCGGTCCCGTGCTGGTCATCGTGGAAGACCGGGATGTCCATCATCGCCTTCAACTTCTCCTCGATGTAGAAGCACTCGGGCGCCTTGATGTCCTCGAGGTTGATGCCGCCGAAGGTGGGCTCGAGCGCCTTGACGATGCGGACGATCTCGTCGGGGTCGGTCGTGTCGAGCTCGATGTCGAAGACGTCCACGTCGGCGAAGCGCTTGAACAGCAGCCCCTTGCCCTCCATCACCGGCTTGCTGGCCAGGGCCCCCAGGTTGCCCAGACCCAGGATCGCCGTGCCGTTGCTCACCACCGCGACCAGATTGCCGCGGGCGGTATACTTGAACGCCTCGAGCGGGTCCTTATGGATCTCCCGCACCGGCTCGGCGACGCCCGGCGTGTACGCCAGCGATAGATCCCGCTGCGTGGCGCAGGACTTCGTGATCGCGATCTGGATCTTGCCGGGCCGGCCTTTGGCATGGTATTCGAGGGCTTCGTCGCGCAGGCTCACAGGTCTCACCCCGGATGACCGTCGTTGTCCAGAGTCAGCCTATCACCGGGGGTACGGGGCTCCATCAGGCCCCCGCCCTATTCAGAACCCCTCGCGCGCCTGATAGGGGAATGAGTGCTGCGACCGCTATACTGCGAGGCGAATCCACCGGGGGAGGGCCCGCGCATGCTCAATGTGGAGAAACGCGACCGTCTGAAGCTGCCCCACATCCCCATCGAGAAGCGCCCGCCGCAGGAGCGCCTGCGGGACTTCTGCGAGGTCAGCCTGACCTACACGCCCGAGCAGGCGATCGCCGAGGCCTCCCGGTGCGTGGAGTGCGCCAAACCGCCCTGTGTCAAGGCGTGCCCGCTGCACAACACCATCAAGGACTGGTTGGTGCTCACGGCGGAGGGCCGGTTCCTCGAGGCGGCGCACCTGTCGCAGACGACCAGCAACATGCCGGAAGTCTGCGGCCGGATCTGTCCGCAGGATCGCCTCTGTGAGGACGCCTGCATCGTCGGCGTGAAGCACCCGCCGGTGGCGATCGGGGCGATTGAGAAATTCATCAACGAGTACGCCTTCGCCGAGGAAGGACTCCCCCTCCCCGCGGTGGCGGCCCCCACGGGCCACCGGGTGGCGGTAGTGGGCTCGGGACCGGCCGGCCTGGCCTGCGCGGATGAGCTCGTCCGGCGCGGCCACCACGTGACGGTGTACGAGGCGTCGCCGAAACCGGGAGGGCTGTTGCGGTACGGGATCCCCGGCTTCAAGCTCGAAAAGTCGGTGGTGGACCGGCGCACGGAGTACCTGGAGCGCCTGGGCGTGGAGCTCGTCTGCGAGACGAGAGTGGGCGTGGACGTCACCCTGGACGAGCTCCTCGACGGCGGCTTCCACGCCGTCTACCTGGCCACCGGTGCCACCGTCCCGAAGCGGCCCTCGCTGCCGGGGATGCATCTCGACGCCATCGAAGACGCCCTGCCCTTCCTGATCCGCAACAACACCGAGGAAGGCGAGCCCGAAGATGACCTGACCGGTCTGCGCGTCGTCGTGCTGGGCGGCGGGGACACCGCGATGGACTGCCTGCGCACCGCGAGGCGGCTCGGCGCTGCCTCCGTCACCTGCGTGTACCGGCGGGACGAGGCGAACATGCCCGGCAGCCGCCGTGAGGTACAGGCGGCGAAAGACGAGGGCGTCGTCTTCGAGTGGCTCCGGGCCCCCGTGCGCTTCCTGGATAACGGAGCCGGCGGCGTGCGGGGCATCGAGGTCATCCACATGGAACTCGGCGAGCCCGACGAGGAGGGGCGCCGTAAGCCGGTGCCGATCGAGGGCAGCAACTTCGAGATCGACGCCGATCTCGTCATCCAGGCGTTCGGCTTCGACGGCAGCCCCGTGCCCGCATCCGACGGACCGAAGGTCACGAAGTGGGGGACCTACACCGTGAACGACGACGGCATGACCACGATCCCCGGGGTATTCGCAGGCGGCGATGCCGTGCGCGGGGCGGACCTCGTGACCACCGCCCTGGTGGACGGTCGTGCGGCAGCCGCAGCGATCGATCGCTACCTGCGCGCGAACACGCAAGGCGCCTAGCCGCTTCAGACTACCGTCTTTCCTCCGCTGAACCGATTCCAGGAGGGGGCATGGCCCCGCCGATAATGGCACCTGGAATCCGTCATGCTGCGTTTATTCGCTGTGCTCATTGTCGTCGGGGGGGTTACGCTGATCGTCGTCCGTCCTCCCGCCACCTCCGCACCCGCGCCGCGCCAAAGCTCCTGCGTCGCCTGCCACACGAACTCGGTCAGCCTCCAGCCTCTGGTGCGGCCGTTCCCACCGGCCAGCGCCGAAGGTGAAGGGTGAGCAGCGCCGCTGCCCCCGTCGGGGGCACCCTATCGGGCCGTGACAATCAGCGCCCCGCCGTCATGCGTGTGGGCGGCGGTGCAGGAGGTGATCAGGGCCGATCCGGACCGGCGCGTCACATCTGTTGAGGTGGAAGAGGGACGGGCGCTCGTCCTTCACCGCCGCGGCGTCTCCTGGACGATCATCTTGCAGCGCCTCCCCGGTTCGCGGACCCGACTGCTCCAGCGCCTCCGCAGTGCGAGACCGCTGTCCCCGGCCGCCCGGGTCGGCATCTTCCTCGCCTAGCGTCCGGCACCATGAGACGGGAGGGGTCCGCCGGGTGGCGTGCCCTCCTACGCTGCCTCCTGAAGCGGCAGGGCCTGGCGCCGTTTCTCCGCGAGCAGCGCGTTCACGACGAGCTCCATGAGGCCGACGACCTTCACGTCGAGCTTGTAGTAGCTGTTCAGGTCGGTCAGCTGCAGGTTGCAGTTCTCACACGACGTGGCCACGACCGGCGCCCCGGCGGCGCGGATCTGCTCCGCCTTCTTCGCGCCCGCGCGCATCCGCGTCTCGAACCACTCCGGAACGGCGACGAGCCCACCCCCTCCGCCGCAGCAGAAGTTCTCCTTCCCGTGCGGGGTCATTTCCACGAAGTGCTGGACCGCCGCCCGCAGGACGATCCGCGGGGCCTCGATCAGCCCACCGTTGCGCGCCAGGTTGCAGGAGTCGTGATAGGTCACCGGCTCGGTGTTCACCGAGGGATCCAGGAGCAGCCGGCCCTCCTGCACGTAATCCGCGAGCACCTCGACGATGCTGCGCACCCTGAAAGGGAAGTCGCCCCCAAACCAGTTCGGGGCTTCCCAGCGCAGCACGGTGTAGGCGTGGCCGCACTCCGTGAGCACGACCTCCTTGACGCCGAGGCGCATCGCCTCGTCGATGATCCGCTTCGCGATCGCCTTCGCCTTCGTGGGGTCGCCCAGGAACAGACCGTAGTTGCTGGCCTCGAACATGCTGAGTGTCCACTTCGCCCCAGCCTCGTGGAAGAGGATGGCGGCGGGTAGGATGGTGTGCGCGCCGGAGAGCCCGACGTAGAGGATGTCCGCCCCTTCCTTGTCGAGGGGGATGCGGAGCGTCGGATCCCCGGTCTTCTCCTGCGCCTCCTCCTCCAGAGAGGCGACGATCTCGCGGTAGATCTCACGGAACTCGTCGGCGTTCTCGCCCCGGGCGATGGCCGCGTCGGCCAGCATGACCAGCATCTCGGGCGCCTTTCCCGTCGACGTTAGCATCGACCGGGCGGCGCGCATGATGAGCGCCGTGTCCACGCCGAGTGGGCAGTTGATCGTGCAGCGGCGGCACAACGTGCATGAGGCGAACGCCGTCTCCACCAGCGCGTCCAGCGCGGACTCGGTCAGGTCCTTCGCGCCGGCCAGCCAGGGGAAGAGCCTCCCCAGCGGATCGTGCTGCCGGCGGTAGATCGTCCGCACCGCCTCGGCCCGCGCCGCGGGGACGTGCGCCGGAGCGGGATCGGAGGCGTACACGTGACACGACTCCGCGCAGATGCCACAGCGGGCGCAGACCTCAAGCGCGGCGATGAGCCGCCGGTCGAGGGAGCGCTCGAGGGCGGCCAGGGCGGTGTTGACGACCTCACTCATGCTGGATGCCTCCGATGACCCCGCGGCGGCCGTAGAACAGGCCGAAGAAGTACCGCGAGAGGAAGAAATAGATGCAGTGACGGATCTTGGTGAGCGGGATGGCGATCAGCGTGGCCGCCCCCGCGACAAAGAACGCGGCG
>MENB01000145.1:450-1850 GCA_001768125.1 Armatimonadetes bacterium RBG_19FT_COMBO_69_19 | reverse complement strand
AACGCACTCACGAGCGCCACCGAGAATAGATCGTCGGGGGTGCTCACCGCCCGTAGGTTGTGCTCGACGAGACGTGCCGCAAGCCCTGCCCACCCCGCCAGCGCACCGATGAGCGTTCCGGCGATGATGAACCAGCGGACGGCCGCCGGCATCCCCGGCGCCCAAGGTGACAGGGCGAGCCCCAGGAATCCCGCGGCGATGCCGGCGTGGAAGACGGTGCCGCGCAGGTAGGCCAGGAGGTGGATCCTTGTGCTCTCCTTAGCCCAGGGCATCATCCCCCAGGTGAAGGCATAGAGCACGCCGCGCCCGGGCGACCCGGCCACGCGCGAACGCTCGGGCCGGCACGGCCGGCCCAGGAGCCACCGCAGGCGCAGCCCAACCCCGACGGCGGCAACGACGACCGAGGCAACCAGGACGATCGCCCACACCGCGGTCATCTACTTCACCCGCCGCACCGCGAAGAAGATGATCTTGCCCTCGCGCGTGATCCGGATCAGTTCATGCCCGGTCGTCCGGCACCAGGCCGGGATATCCGCCATCACGCCGGGGTCGGTCGCCGTCGCCTCGATCACCTCACCGATGGCCACCGTTTTGATCGCCTGCGCCATTTTCACCACGGGGATCGGGCACAGCAGGCCTTTGAGGTCGAGCGTCTTGCTCGTCTGCACTGCGTCCATCGTGCTCCTCCTTGTCGATCAGATGAACAGCGTCGCCTTCGACTGTGTGGCGACTTCGAGCATCGCGGCGACGCCCGCCACGTCACTCACCTGGTCGATGAGATCCTCACGGTCGACTTCCATCACGTCCATGCTCATCTGACAGGCCAGCATCTTCACCCCCAGGTCGATCGCGAGCTGCCGCAGCTCGGCGACGGGGGTCACCCGCTTCGCGCTCATCATCTGCTTGAACATCCAGCGGCCCGCGCCGCCGAAGTTCATCTTGCTCGGGCCGACGCCGTCGATGTCGTGCAGGAACCACCCCAGCATGCGGCCCATCAGGCTGCGCCCGGTCCGGGTGTGCTTCTTGAGCGCCTGCAGCCCCCAGAACGTGAAGAACATCGTCACGTCCATCCCCGACGCCGCCGCGCCCGTGGCGATGTTGAATGCGGCCACGAGACGGTCCATCTCGCCGCTGAAGACGATCATCGTGAGCTTGTTGGCGGTCGCCACCTCCGGTGCAGTGACCGGCGCGGGTGCCGTCTGGACTGCCATCTCTCCTCACTCCCCTCGCGTTGCTCGGGATCCGCCGCGTACTCCCGGGGGTATCCCTGCTCACCGTACGCCCGCAGGGACGCGGTCACAATCAGGCCGCTCTACGATGTTTATCGGACCCGCACCCGATGGCGCCGATGCCCGAATGAGCCATATACTCCCCCCAGTACCGGCGGTACGCTCAACGGG
>MENB01000145.1:0-291 GCA_001768125.1 Armatimonadetes bacterium RBG_19FT_COMBO_69_19 | reverse complement strand
AGACCTCATCTCAGCCGGATTGGAGAACTGCCTCCGCCTGGAGCTGGCAGGCAAGCCGCACGGACGCACCACCCTGCACAAGCTCCAGCGTACCTTCTTGATGCTCCGGTAGCTCAGTCAGACCAGGGGGCCGGTTCGCGCACCCAGCGATGTCGGCGCAGCTGGGCCATGAGATCGTCCGGCAGCCTCGTCCCGTCGCTCACGGAGGCATTCGCCGCCACGTGCGAGGGTTTCCGCATCCCCGGGATCACGGTCGAGACGGTCGGATGCTGCAGGATGAAGCGCAAAGCG
>MENB01000144.1:4700-6227 GCA_001768125.1 Armatimonadetes bacterium RBG_19FT_COMBO_69_19 | reverse complement strand
TCGCATCCCGCGACGCGCTGCTCGCTGAGCATCCCCGGGCGCCGCTGCTCACGGGAGATGACCTCATCGCTCTCGGCTATGAGCCGGGCCCTCGGTTCAAGGTCATGCTCGACGCCGTCTGGGACGCGCAGTTGGAGGGGACCATTCGCACGCCGGCGGAGGCGCGGGCGTTTGTGCGTGAGCGGTTCCCGCTCCGGCAGGGGTAGCATTCCCGCTGGGGGAATCTGAGGGCGGGGTGATACGCGGTGACTGAACTTGGAGTCGTCTACCTCTTCCTGGGACTGCTCGCGCTGTTTGTGATCATCGGAGCGCTCATACCGCGATACCTTCCTGGGCTCGTCAGAAAGCTCGATTCGACTGTGCTTAAGGAGAACAAAGGCGGGAACACGCACCACTGACGGGAACAGGGAACGGCGAACGGGGAACAAGACAACATGGAATGGGCCGGGAGGGTTACCTCCCGGCCCAGCGATGTTCTGTTTCTCCCTGTACTACCGCTTGAGCGGCTTCCCTGATGCGTCCTTGTGTCCGTTCCTGATCGTCCACTGCGCGTCGAGGGCGCTCAGGCGCGAGACGATGCCGCCGTACTCGAGCTCGGACATCGGCAGCATCGCGGGCTCGAAGAAGCCCTGGCGGCGCATGTCGGTCGCCTTCTCCGCGATGCGGTTACGCACCTCGGCCCAGAACGGATCGGCGAAGAGATCCACCGGCCCGGTGAGATGTCCCTCGTGCATCGAGAAGCCCAGCGCCGAGACCATGGGAACGCAGAAAAAGGTCGATGCCCCCGTGTTCATCGGCACCGGCATGAGCGGCAGGTTGTGGCTGCCGCGGGCGTCGCCGCCGACGAAGGCGCCCAGCGCGAACGGCGGCCCGAACTCCTCCGTCGCGGGAAAGATCTTCTGGGTGCGCACGACCGCGGGCGGATCATCCTTGCCCACGTAGCGCCCGGCGATGTTGCGCAGCCTTGTCGTTCCCACGGCTGCGGCCTGCTCGGTCGGGTACTTCCGCGACCAGATGCCCGCGATTGCGTACCGGTTCGTGTCACGCAGCAGGGCGGCGATGTCGTAGAGGCGCTCGGGCGCGTCCAGCACGATGACGCGGTCGCCCTCGGTGTGGTCCATGTCCATGATGTGGAAGGTGAAGCCGTCATGCAGCCCCTCGGAGAGCATCAGCCCGGGGGAGTACATGGGGTCGGCGAAAGCGAGATACAGAGGAAGGTTGAACGCCCCCGGCCCGCACTTGTCGCCCAGGAGGATCATCAGCGCTTCGCTGGGACGCTCGTCGCACTCGATCTCAGCGCTGCCCGGGCCGAGTCCACGTACGTTCCCGGAGAACGCATCCTTCAAGAGATCCTGGCCGGCGCCGTAGAGGCCCTGCGCCTTCGCCCGCTCGGTCGCCGCGAGGAACGCTTCCCAGGCGAGTTGGTGGACCTCGTGGTTGTCGGTTCCCCGCGTGTGGGTCATCACGATGGCGATGTCGTCGCCAGTGTGGCCGATGTAGGTGTCGATGAGCAGTTTCCCACGCTCG
>MENB01000144.1:4551-4686 GCA_001768125.1 Armatimonadetes bacterium RBG_19FT_COMBO_69_19 | reverse complement strand
GCGCACGGCCGCCATCGTCTCGGCGCTTGGCTGCGTGTGGCCGCCCACGGCACCGATGTCGGCCTTGATCACACTGACCGTGACCCGCATCCGTCCCGCCTCCTTGTGGTGCCCCGATGCTGAGGAATGTGCCAC
>MENB01000144.1:4357-4503 GCA_001768125.1 Armatimonadetes bacterium RBG_19FT_COMBO_69_19 | reverse complement strand
AATGAGTCGAACAGGGGTCCGAACGAACGCGGAACGGTGGTCTGGCTCCTCCGAGTCACGCCGTTCACTCGACGCAGGTGGCGGGATGCGGTGGCACGGCTGCGGATCCTCGGGGTCCGTGTCGGACGCCATGCGGGGCGTGTTGC
>MENB01000144.1:4231-4351 GCA_001768125.1 Armatimonadetes bacterium RBG_19FT_COMBO_69_19 | reverse complement strand
GGTGAGTCTCGGGCATGACGGCGAGGTGGCCACGGGGCAGGTCGACCGTCCCGACGTCGAGGCCGAGGGACCGCGTGTGGCGGCAGAGGCGACGCTCGAAGCCCTCCGCCAGATCGCACC
>MENB01000144.1:3159-4141 GCA_001768125.1 Armatimonadetes bacterium RBG_19FT_COMBO_69_19 | reverse complement strand
GGACCGTGAGGAACATCTGATCGGCAGTGCCCTCAGTCCCTCCGCGCCGCTGGAAGAGGTCGTCGCCCGGGCGGTCGTCGACGCGGTGGACCGGAGGCTGGGCTGGTTGATTCGGACCTGACGTCGCAGCAACTGACGGAGAAGAGATTCGTGACAGAACCCGGATCCGCCCGCATCGTCGCACTCGTCAACCAGAAGGGCGGATGTGGCAAGACCACCACCGCCGTCAACCTCGCCGCCTGCCTCGCGGCGAGCGGGCGCAAGACCCTCCTCATCGACATGGATCCCCAGGCCAACGCCACGGTGAGCCTGGGCGTGGATCCGGGTGGCCTGTCCCGAACGATCTATCACGTGCTCGTCGAAGGGGAGCGTGAGGACGGCACCGGCCTGCTCGACATCATCGTGCCCACCACGGTCCCCGATCTCCTGCTGGCCCCTTCGTCGATCGACCTCGCTGCGGCCGAGCTCGAGCTCGCCGCGCGGATCGGCCGCGAGAATGCGCTGCGGAAGCGCATGGGCCCGGTGCTCGATCAGTACGCCTACATCGTCGTCGACACGCCGCCCAGTCTGGGCCTGCTCACGCTGAACTCCCTGGTCGCCGCCGACGGCATCATCATCCCGATCCAGACGCACTACTACGCGTTGCTCGGGATGCGCCAGCTCCTGCGCACGCTGAAGATGGTGCGGGAGGAGGTGGGGCACGACGTGGAGATCCTCGGCGTGCTCCCCACGATGTACGATTCGCGGACGAACATCAGCAAAGAGATCGTCCAGGGGATCAAGGACTTCTTCGGGGATAAGGTCTATCGGACGACCATCCACTTCAACATCAAGCTCGTCGAATCGTCTATGGTCGGTGTGCCGCTGTTCATCCACAATCCCAGTTCGCGCGGCGCGCAGGAGTACATGGAGCTCGCCCGGGAGGTCATGGCGCATGAAGAAAGAACGCGAGGAGCTGCGGCGCGGCATTAGATCGTTCATC
>MENB01000144.1:2841-3093 GCA_001768125.1 Armatimonadetes bacterium RBG_19FT_COMBO_69_19 | reverse complement strand
CCGGCGCCGCCCCCCACGCGGCCGGAGGGGGCTGCACCACGGCCGTCGGGGCGGCTCGATCAGCCCGCGGCGCCGATCAAGCCCGCGACGCCCGGAGACCACGCCGAGCGGCCGATCCTCCGGCTCATTCGCGACGTGGCGCCCGAGGCAGCGGCACAGCCCACGCTCGCAGAGATGACCCTCCACCTGCCGAGGAAGGGCGTCTGCGCGGCCTACTTCACGAACAAGCGGTGCTGGGAGCTTCCGGACGCC
>MENB01000144.1:2498-2792 GCA_001768125.1 Armatimonadetes bacterium RBG_19FT_COMBO_69_19 | reverse complement strand
GGAAGTTCGCCGCCCGATTCAAGCATCTCTGGTAGCCGTCAGATCTGACCGAACGGCAGGCCGAGCAATTCTAGCAGGCCGGTGATCCACGCCCACGGCCGCACGCCCCGCTCCCGCGAGACGTCCTCGCGCGGGCCAAACCCGATGAACCGCGCCCCCGCGTCTTCCGCCGCCCGGCCGTCGATCCAGGCGTCCCCGACCACGTACGCGACCTCGACGCCCGGGAGGCGCTCGAGGATATAGCGCACCCCTTCGGGCGATGGCTTGAGCGCCGGAACGTCCGTGCGCGTCGCG
>MENB01000144.1:1685-2448 GCA_001768125.1 Armatimonadetes bacterium RBG_19FT_COMBO_69_19 | reverse complement strand
CGTGAGCACGGCGAGACGGTAGCCCCGAGCGTGCAGCGTTCGCAGCACGTCGCCGGCATGTTCGACCGGCGTCGCGTGGCGGATCCCCTCTGCTTCCGCCGCGGCGATCACGTCCCACATCGCCCGGGCCAGATCCGCATCGACGCCCTCGGCCAGGGCGACGAGGTGGGGGATGGGTTCGCGCACCAGGGCGTCGCGCGGCGCCGGTGCCCGTCCGGCGGCTTCGAGCAGATCGATGAGCCGGTGGCGCGTCCCGATGAAGTCGATCGTCGAGTGGATGAGGGTGTTGTCCAGATCGAAGATGAGGACGATCTCGTGCGGGGCCCGCATGCCGCAGAGGGATTCGTTCCGCGGCCCGCAAACTCATTGTCTCGGATGATCGCCGAAGGTACGAGCGCCCCGGACTTCGAGATGCCCGACGACTCCGGCACGCCGGTCCGCCTCTCTGAGTTTCGCGGCCACAAGGTCGTCCTCTGGTTCTACGTGCGGGACGACACGCCGGGGTGAATCGTCGAGGCCTCCGCGTTCCGTGACGACTACGCGGCCTATCAGCAGCTGAACGCGGTCGTGCTCGGGGTCAACCCGGACACGGTCGAGTCCCACGCGAAGTGGAAGCGCAAGCTCGATATCCCGTACCCGCTCCTTGCCGACACGGCGCACGCGGCGGCCGAAGCATACGGGGTGTGGGTCGAGAAGTCGACGATGGGCCGGAAGTACATGGGGGTGACCCGCACCACCTTCCTGATCGACGAAACAGGAACCA
>MENB01000144.1:1288-1565 GCA_001768125.1 Armatimonadetes bacterium RBG_19FT_COMBO_69_19 | reverse complement strand
AACAGCACCAGCACCGGCGCGACCGAGAACGTCGCCGCCGCCATCAACAGCCTTGGCTGCGTTCCCCACTCGCTGCTGAACGACAGCAACCCCACCATGATCGGCCGCATCTCCGGCGTGTTCGTCACGATGAGCGGCCAGGTCAGGGCGTTCCACGACCCGAGGAACGTCAGCAGCGCTACCGTGATGAACGCCGGCGTGCTGAGCGGCACCACCACGCGGCGCAGGAAGGTCAGGTGTGAGGCCCCGTCGATCCGGGCCGCATCCTGGAGTTCCT
>MENB01000144.1:927-1233 GCA_001768125.1 Armatimonadetes bacterium RBG_19FT_COMBO_69_19 | reverse complement strand
CCACGGGACGATGAGCGCGTAGTAGGTATTCAGCCACCCCAGGCGCGTGATCGTGATGTAGTTCGGCACCAGCTGGACCTCGCCCGGGACCATCAGCGTGCCCAGGAACAGCGTGAAGACGAGTTCACGGCCCCAGAACCGCATGCGCGCAAAGGCGTACCCTGCGAGGGCGGAGGTGACGAGCACGCCCGTGGTCTCCATGATGGCGATGAACAGGGTGTTCACGAAGTAGCGGGCAAAGGGCGCGTGGGTCCAGGCTTCCCTGTAATTCTCCCAGGCCAGGCGCGAGGGGATCCAGGTGAACGG
>MENB01000144.1:0-915 GCA_001768125.1 Armatimonadetes bacterium RBG_19FT_COMBO_69_19 | reverse complement strand
CTCATGCAACGGCTTCACCGACGTCACGATCATCAGGTAATAGGGCAGCAGGATCGCCGCACAGCTTCCAAGCAGCACGAGGTGGACGGTGAGGTGTCCGGATCGCCGCCGGCCCTTCGGGCCCACGGGAGGCGCCGGGGCGGGGATGATCGTCATCGCTACACGTCGTAGTGCACGCGTCCGGCGGCAAGCCGGCGCTGCAGCAGGGTGATGAGGAAGATGATCGCAAACAGCGCGTAGGCCTGCGCCGACGCATAGCCCATCCGGAAGTACTGGAAGCCCTGCTGGTAGATGGAGTAGACGATGGTCAACGTGCGGTCCAGCGGCCCCCCGCCCGTGAGGAACAGGGGCAGGGCGAAGACCTTGAACGCCCCGATCATGCTGATCACGATGAGGAAGTACGTCGTCGGCGAGAGCAGGGGGAGCGTGATGTGGCGGAAGAGCTGCCAGGGCGTCGCTCCGTCGATCTGGGCCGCTTCATAGTAGTCGGCGCCGATGTTCTGCAACCCGGCGAGGAAGATGACGACATCGCGGCCCAGGCTGCTCCACACCGCGACGGCGATGATGGCCGGCATCGCCTGGTTCGGGTCGAGCAGCCACTGCTGCGGCGGGACGCCCACCTTGTCCAGAAGATAGTTCAGCAGGCCGAAGCGGTCCGGGTGGTACAGCCAGCCCCAGGTCATCGCCCCGGCGGCCAGCGGGGTCACATAGGGGATGAAGAACGCCGTGCGATACCATGACAACCCGGCGATGCGCCGGTTGAGGAGGACGGCGAACAGCAGGGCCAGCGGCAGGGCGACCGTGACGGAGACGACGGCGTAATAGGTCGTGTTGCCGAGCGCGGTGAGGAACTTCTCATCGCCCGCGAGCCTGACGTAGTTCTCTACGCCGACGAACGGCCGGACGGGGTCGATC
>MENB01000143.1:3081-6461 GCA_001768125.1 Armatimonadetes bacterium RBG_19FT_COMBO_69_19 | reverse complement strand
CCAGGCGCGTGATCGCGCCCGGGGCGTCGTTGGTGTGCAGCGTGCTCAGCACGAGGTGCCCGGTGAGCGCGGCCTGCACCGCGATCCGCGCCGTGTCGTGGTCGCGCACCTCACCGACCATGATGATGTCCGGGTCCTGGCGCAGGAAGTGCCGCAGCGCAGAGGCGAAGGTGACGCCCGCGCGCGGGTTCACCTGCACCTGGGTAATCCCCGCGATCTGGTATTCCACGGGGTCCTCGATCGTGACGATGTTCACGGCCTCGCTGTTCAGCTCGTTCAGGATGGCGTAGAGCGTGGTCGTCTTGCCACTGCCGGTGGGACCCGTGAGGAGGAAAATGCCCTGCGGCCGGTGGATGATCTGCCGCAGGCGCGCGATGTTCCCCCCCGAGAGCCCCAGCTTGTCGAGGTCGTAGATCGGGGCGGATTTGTCCAGCAGGCGCAGGACCGCCTTCTCCCCGTAGAACGACGGGATCGTGCTGACGCGCACGTCGATAGCGCGGCCGTCCACGCGCGTCTGGAAGCTGCCGTCCTGGGGCTGCCGGCGCTCCGCGATGTCCATGCTCGCCATGATCTTCACGCGGGAGATGACGTTCGCGTGGACGTGCTCCGGCAGCGTGTGCTGGACCTTCAGCACGCCGTCGATCCTGTAGCGCACGCGGATCGCCCGGCCCTGTGGCTCGACGTGGATGTCGCTGGCCCGCTTGCGCACCGCCTCCTCGACCAGCCGGTTGACGAGCCGGATGATCGGCTGTTCCTCCGCCATGCGGCGCAGCTGTTCGAGGGAGACCTCCTCATCGGCCACCACCCGCCGGGGGAGATCCTTGAGGATCTCGGCATGCGGGTCGAGGACCGGATACTGGTTCAGGGCGTGCTGGAAGTCGGCCACGGTCGTCACCACCACCCGCACGTCCAATCCGGTCAGCCGGCGGACGTCGTCGACCGCGACGACGTCCAGGGGGTCCACCATCGCCACGGTCAGCACGCCGTTCTCCCGCCTCAGCGGGATGACCTGGAGCTGGCTGGCCACGGTCACCGGAATGAGGTTCAGGAGGTCCTCCGACAGCGGCGCGGCGGTGAGGCGCACGAACTCCACGCCGATCTGGCGGGACAGCGCGCGGGCGATGTGCTCGGGGTCGACCACGCCCATGTCCAGCAGCACGCGCCCCAGGCGTTCGCCCGTGGCGCGGTGGATGTCCATGGCGCGGTTCAGCTGGTCGGGCGTGATGAGCTGGTCGGCGAGCAGGAGCTCACCGAGATGACGGCGCCGTCCCGCACCATCGGGTGCGGGCCGGCGCGGCGAAGCATTGTCGGCCATGCCGGCTCCCAGGGATCAGGTTTCCACGAAGACGATGCGCAGCAGCTCGTCGACGGTGGTGATCCCCTCCAGGACCTTAAGGATACCATCTTCGCGCAGGGTCTTCATCCCCTCCGCGATGGCCAGATCCCGGATGTCATTGGCCGAGGCGCCCTTGAGGATCAGGTCGCGGATCCCGTCGCTCATCACCATCAGCTCGAAGATGCCGACGCGCCCCTTGTACCCCGATCCCTTGCAGCGATCGCAGCCCTTGCCGCGATAGAAGACGATCTCCTCGCCCGTCTCGGGCGTCAGGCCGAGGCGGTGCAGCGCCTCGACCGGCGGGATGTAGGACTCCTTGCAATGGGAGCAGATCGTGCGCCCCAGGCGCTGGGCCAGCACGCCGATCACGGAGGAGGTGATCAGGAACGGCTCGATGCCCATGTCGATCAGGCGCGTCGTGGCGCTGGGCGCATCGTTGGTGTGCACCGTGGACAGCACGAGGTGCCCGGTGAGCGAGGCCTGGATGGCGATCTCCGCCGTCTCGCGGTCGCGGATCTCGCCCACCATGATGATGTCCGGGTCCTGGCGCAGGAAGGACCGCAGGCCGTTGGCGAAGGTCAGGCCCGCCTTCACGTTCACCTGCACCTGGTTCACGCGCCCCAGCTGGTACTCCACCGGGTCCTCGACCGTGATGATGTTCTTGTCCGACGTGTTGATCTTGTGCAGCGTCGAGTACAGCGTGGTCGTCTTGCCGGACCCGGTCGGCCCGGTGACGAGCACCATGCCGTACGGCTTGCTGGCCAGCTCCTCCCAGACCTGCATCATCGCCGCGGCGAAGCCGAGCTTGTTCAGGCCCAATCGCGCCGTGGACTGGTCCAGGATGCGCATCACCACCTTCTCCCCGAAGACGGTGGGGAGGGTGGAGACGCGCAGGTCGTACTCCTTGTTTTCGATGACGACGTGGATACGGCCGTCCTGCGGGATGCGCCGCTCCGCGATGTCGAGGTTGGCCATGATCTTGATGCGCGAGACCATCGCCTGGTGGACGCCCCTCGGTGGGGCCATCACGTCGTGCAGCACGCCGTCGACGCGGTAGCGCACCTGCAGGCTGCGGCGATGCGGCTCGATGTGGATGTCGCTGCCGCCGTCGGCGATGGCCTGGCTGATGATGAGGTTGACCAGGCGGACGACCGGGGCTTCCTCGGTCAGCGTGCGCAGCTTCTCGACACTGAGCTCTTCCGACCGGTCGTCGGTAATCTCGAGGTCGTTCCCCACCGCGGCGCGCATCGCTTCGTCCAGGTCCACGTTGCCCGCATAGTAGCGGGAGATCGCGGCGAGGATGTCCGCCTCCGCCGCGACCACCGGCTCGATGTCGAGGCCCGTCACCAGCCGCACGTCGTCGAGGGCGACCACGTTCAGCGGGTCGGCGATCGCCATCTTCACGCGCTTGCGGGTCTTCTCGATCGCGAGCACTTTGTGGCGCTGCGCCAGGTGCTGCGGGATCACCTTGACGACGTCGGCATCGATCTCGATCGTATTCAGGTCCACCCAGGCCAGGCCCCACTGCGTGCCCAGCGCCTTGGCCAGCTGCTGCTCGGTGACCGCCCCGAGATCAACGAGGATCCGGCCGAGGTGGCCGCCGCTGCGCTGCTGCATCTGGATGGCCTTCTCCAGCTGCTCGCGGGGGACGATCCCCTCTTCGAGGAGGATCTGGCCCAGCGATTCGGAGCGCGCCCTGGCCGGGCGCTTGTGCCCGTGCTGCTCTGCGGGGGGCTGAGGCGTCGGCTTCGCCGGTGTGACCGGTCTCTGCGCGGCCGGGCGGGCAGGGGCGGCGGGCTCAGGGATGCCGGGTTTCTTCTTATCCTTAGCCCCGGCGTCGTCCACCGGCCGGGCGGGTTTCTGCGGCGCCGGAGGCTGGACCGGCGGCGGCGTGGGCTTCGGCACCGGGCGCGCCGGCGGCGGGGACGGCGCGGCCTTGCTCGGGGCCCCGGCGTCCTGCCGGCCCGCACGTGGGGTATCGAGGATCGGGAACTCGTCGCCCGACCCGGCCCCGTCCGCGGCGGGCTCCTCCAACGGCTCCTCG
>MENB01000143.1:0-3044 GCA_001768125.1 Armatimonadetes bacterium RBG_19FT_COMBO_69_19 | reverse complement strand
GCAGCGGCGCCGGCCGCCCGGCGACGGGGGGCTCGGCGACCGAGGCCCGCGGCCCTTCCGTGAGGATGCGGTCGATGCGGGCCTGCACCCTGGCCGCCTCGCGCAGCTTGCCCAGCCGGATATAGACGTCGCGCAGCGCGCTGTGCACGTCGGAGTCGTCGGTGGCGAGCTCGGTCGCCTTCTCATACGCGGCCGCCGCCTTCTCCCAGCGGTCGCGCGAGCCGTGCATCTCGGCGAGGGCGACGAAGACCATGACCGCCGCGCGGGGCAGCCCGCGCTGCACGTAGAGCGAGGCGAGCCGGGCGTACGCCACGGCGTCCTGCGGCGCCAGCTCGAGGACTTTCTTGTACCCCGCGATGGCATCGTCGAACTGGCCGCGCCCCTCCAGCGTGCGGGCGTGGCAAAACACCATCGCGCGCTCGAGGGTCGTATCGTGCGCGGGGATCTTCAGGCGCTGTTTGTATTCGGTCAGTTCCACCATGAGCGAGCCTACAAGGGCCTGATCATTGCGCGCGGCCTGTGGAGCGTCCACCCCTGCACCAACCTATCCAGGATCGCCCGGGCACGCCCGGCCGTCTCACAGCTGGTTCGCCACCGCCGTCCTGATCTTGCGCATCTCGATGCGCAGGCGGCCGAGGTTGACGTTCTGGTTCCCGACCACGGCCAGCACCGCATCGGGTCCTGCCGGCGAGACCGCGACCGGCCCTTGATCGAACTCGATCAGCACGGAGCCCAGCTGGCCCAGGTGCAGCTCCGTACCCATCTCCTCGGAGGTCCCGAGGCTGCTCGCGGCGATCGCGCCCACCGAATCCCCATCGATCCCGTCGGCGCTCACCGCCTCGATGACGAAACCGTCCCGGCCGACCACCATGGCCGCGGTCACGCCGTCGATGCGGAGCAGCCCGTCCAGGATCCCGCGCAGCCCGCCTGCCGTCGCCGTGTCCACTGTCTGCATCTCTGCCTCCCTCGCTCTCCTTCCCTAGATGACACCCGCGTTCAGGACCGAGGCGATCTCCGGCATGAATCGCCGCAGCTGCAGCCGGGCCTTGCCCACGTTGCCCCTGGGATTGATGACGATCCCCACGTAGTAATCCTGCCCGGCCATCGCCAGCAGGATGATGTAGCGCTCAGCGACCAGCATGATGTGGTCGATCGGGCCGCCGTCCACCTTCTGGCACATGTACTCCATGACTTTGCTGGCCACGGCCCCTTCCTGGGCGATCTCCTCGATAGAGAAGTTCTGGTCGACGCGCATCGCCTCGATGGCGGCGCCGTCCATGCCCACCACCGCGGCGCCCACGACGCCCTCGATGCCGCCCACCAGGGATCGGAGCAGTTCCTTCACGTTGGTCGCCATCGTGTCACCTCGGTCGTCATCAAGAACCCACCCGTCATCGCGAGCGCAGCGAAGCGATCCAGCCGGTCGCTGCGGCCCAGGGGGCCTCGCGACGACATCTCGCGGCGACTAGACCACGCCGTTGGCCGCCGACTCCGCCTCCAGCAGCAACCGGACCCCCTGCAGCCGCAGGCCTTCCTCGTCGATGAGGTGCTTGATCCTGCGGATGAGATCCAGGTCGCGCTGGCTGAAGAGCCGGTGCCCGCCGCGCGTGCGGGCCGGCCGCAGGAGGCCGTACTGGCTCTCCCAGGCCCGGATCCGGCGCGCGTCCACGCCCGTCAGGCGGGCCACGGTGCGGATCGGATAGATGGGTAGATCATTTGCCGCCGGTGCTTCGGTCGTCTTCACTGCCGTCCTCCTTGCTGCGTCATACGGCCTCGGGCCGCATCGATTCCCGCAGGCGCTTCAGCGCGGCGTGCATCACCCGGGAGACGTGCTTCTGGGAGATGCCGAGCTTGTTCGCCGCCTCCGTCTGCGTGAGATCCAGATAGAAGAGATAGTAGATGACCTTGCGCTGGAGCCCCGTGAGGCGCTCCACCGCATCCGCGATGAGGACCTGCTCCTCGTGGGGCATGCTCACCGTCGCCTGCTTCGTGGTGATGCGGTCCCGCTGCGCGATCGGCGCCCCGTCGTCGCCCTCCCGTTCCTCGTCCAGGGACAGGAAGCGCAGCGACTCGCGGGCGTGCAGCACCTCGTGCACGTCGTCTTCGTCCAGATCCACCTCGTGTGCGATCTCCGCGATTTTGGGCGCCCGGCCTTTGCGCTGGGTGAGCTCGGTGATGGCCCGGCTGACCCGGTGATCCATCTCGTACAGCCACCGCGGCCGGCGCACCGTGGTGCCCTGGTCGCGCAGGTAGTGCCGGATCTCGCCGGCGATGAGGTGGCGCGCGTAGGTCTCGAACTTCACGCTGCGCGTGGGATCGAAGTTCGTCACGGCGTGCATCAGGCCGATGTACCCGATCTGGTGCAGGTCGTCCAGGGGGATGCCGGAGCGGCTGTAACGCCGGGCCACCTGATGGACCAGGGGCATGTAGAGGCAGGTCAGGCGGGCGTGGAGGTCGGGATCACGGGTCCCGCGGTACTCGAGGAAGAGATCCGCGGGCGAGCCGGAGGAAGGCTCGGTGCGGACCACGGTGCCTCTGCCTGCCATACAGGACGCCCCCTTTTGGTGGTCCAGGGCCACCGAAGGAGGGCGAAAACAAAAGACCCCGTTCGGCAGCCCGGCCAGCCCTCCAGATCGGATGGCTCCGAAGCTTTGCGCCCCCAGGTCGCCCTGGGTTTGCCCTTTCGCGAGGACCGCTATGAAATTCTATCGACCTTGCCTATCGATTGACCGCTATTCGACGGCCCTAAAAGGAATCCTCCTGCCACGTTCCCCCGCTCGCAGTCCCGGAGCGTTTCTGTGCAAGATCGGTAGCAATTCCGGTGCCAGATCGCCTCCCTCACCGGACTTTCGTCGTCCGAAATGGAATCTCAGCTCCCGGCCAGGTGGCGGTACAGCGCCATCACGTGCACGACGTACCACTGGGTCTCGTTGTAGGGCGGGATCCCCCCGTACCGCGAGACCGCGCCCCGGCCGGCGTTGTAGGCCGCGAGCGCGAGCGCTTCGCCCCGGCCGGCGTTGTAGGCCGCGAGCGCGAGCGCTTCG
>MENB01000142.1:4693-4984 GCA_001768125.1 Armatimonadetes bacterium RBG_19FT_COMBO_69_19 | reverse complement strand
AGTCCATCGCCGCCAAGATCCTGGAATCCCTGGGCGCCCGCCTCGACGAGGTGCGTCAGGAGACGCTGTCCCTTCTGGGGGATCAGTACTACCCGCGCCCGAAGAAACGCTCGCAGACGCCGGTGCTCGACGAGTTCGCGCGTGACCTCACCCAGCTCGCCCGGGAGAACAAGCTCGACCCGGTGATCGGGCGCGAGACGGAAATCGAGCGGGTCATCCAGATCCTGGCGCGCAGGACCAAGAACAACCCCGTGCTGATCGGGGAGCCGGGCGTGGGCAAGACCGCCATCG
>MENB01000142.1:4233-4674 GCA_001768125.1 Armatimonadetes bacterium RBG_19FT_COMBO_69_19 | reverse complement strand
CGGCCACGAGGGGCCCGACGTCCTGGCGCAGAAGCGGCTCCTCCAGCTGGACCTGGGGGCTCTCGTCGCCGGAACGAAGTACCGCGGCCAGTTCGAGGAGCGGCTCAAGGCGGTGATGAAGGAGATCCGGCAGTCGGAGAACGTGGTGCTGTTCCTCGACGAGCTGCACACGCTCATCGGCGCCGGCGCCGCCGAAGGGGCCATCGACGCGTCGAACATGCTGAAGCCCGCGCTGTCCCGGGGTGAGATCCAGACCATCGGGGCCACGACGCTCGACGAGTACCGCAAGTACATCGAGAAGGACGGCGCCCTGGAGCGGCGTTTCCAGCCCGTCATCGTGCGGGCCCCCTCCGTGGCGGAGTCCGTGGAGATCATCAAGGGGCTGCGGCACAAGTACGAGGCCCATCACCACGTGAAGATCACGGACGACGCCATCGATGC
>MENB01000142.1:3334-4219 GCA_001768125.1 Armatimonadetes bacterium RBG_19FT_COMBO_69_19 | reverse complement strand
CGGACCGCTACATCACGGACCGCCAGCTCCCGGACAAGGCCATCGATGTGATCGACGAGGCCTCCTCGCGGACGCGGCTCATGGCGCTCACGCCACCCCCGGAGATCAAGGAGCTGGGGCGGGAGGTGGAGCGCGTCGTCCGTGAGAAGGACATGTACCTCGAGGCGCAGGAATTCGAGAAGGCCGCCTCGCTGCGCGAGAAGGAGAAGCTGCTGCGCGGGCGCGACGAGGAGCTCAAGCGCGACTGGGACAAGCGCAAGGGCAAGGGACCGCAGGTGGTCGGTGAGGAAGACGTGGAGTACATCGTCTCCCGCTGGACCGGCATCCCGCTGTCCAAGCTCGAGGAGAAGGAGTCGGCCAAGCTCGCCCGCATGGAGGAGGCCCTCCACGGCCGCATCATCGGTCAGGGCGACGCGGTGGCGGCGGTCTCACGGGCCATCCGGCGGTCGCGCGCCGGCCTCAAGGACAGCAAGCGGCCCGTGGGGTCGTTCATCTTCCTGGGGCCCACGGGTGTCGGCAAGACGGAGCTGGCCCGGGCGCTCGCCGAGTACCTGTTCGGCGACGAGAACGCCTTGATTCGCGTCGACATGTCGGAGTACATGGAGAAGTTCTCGATCTCCCGGCTCCTCGGCGCCCCTCCTGGCTACGTCGGCTACGAGGAAGGCGGCTTCCTGACCGAGAAGGTGAGGCGGCGGCCGTACTGCGTGGTGCTGTTCGACGAGATCGAGAAGGCCCACCCGGACGTCTTCAACATGCTGCTGCAGGTGCTGGACGACGGCCGCCTGTCTGACTCGGTGGGCCACGTCGTGGACTTCAAGAACGCGATTCTCATCATGACCTCGAACCTGGGCACGAGCTTCATCGGGAAGCGGACCTCGCCAGGGT
>MENB01000142.1:2971-3212 GCA_001768125.1 Armatimonadetes bacterium RBG_19FT_COMBO_69_19 | reverse complement strand
CTGAGCCGCGAGAACATCAACGGGATCGTCCGTCTGATGATGGGTCGGATCAACGCCCAGCTGGCCGACAAGGGGATCGCCATCGAGCCCACCCTGGCGGCGCTGGACCTGCTGGTGGAGAAGGGGTTCGACGCCACGTACGGGGCCCGCCAGCTTCGCCGGACGATCCAGAAGCACGTGGAGGACCCGCTGGCGGAAGCCATCGTGCGGGGCCAGGTCTCGGTCGGAGCTCGGCTGGAGC
>MENB01000142.1:2657-2853 GCA_001768125.1 Armatimonadetes bacterium RBG_19FT_COMBO_69_19 | reverse complement strand
CTATGACCGCCCTGGGGAGAGTGTTCCTCTCCATTTTTTTTGCCTGTGTGGTCCTGAGTCCCAGCCTGGCGCCGGCCCAGAAGGCGGCGCCTTCCCCCGAGCGGCCGATCCTCGTGAAGGAGATCGCCATTCAGGGGAGCCGCCGCGTCCAGGAGGCGGTCATCCTCGGCCGCGTCACCACCAAGGTCGGCGGTCA
>MENB01000142.1:2123-2477 GCA_001768125.1 Armatimonadetes bacterium RBG_19FT_COMBO_69_19 | reverse complement strand
ATCGACCTGAAGCTGGGCAGCGTCTACAACCCCGTGGAGGTCAACCGGTCGGCCGAGCGAGTGAAGGACCACTACGAGGAAGAAGGGTACTTCGAGGTCGCCGTCACGCCAGATGCCCGGCAGCTCCCCGACGGTGACGTGACGGTGGTCTTCCAGGTGGCCGAGGGGCGGAAGATCACCATCGAGGAGATCGTGATCGAGGGCGCCCAGGGGGTGAAGCCGAAGGAGATCAAGGCGATCATGGCGACCCAGGAGCGGCAGTTCTACGTCCTCCGGGGGACCGTCCAGCGACAGAAGCTGGATGACGACGTCGAGCGGATCGTCGCGCTCTACAACGACCACGGCTACACGCAG
>MENB01000142.1:1493-1988 GCA_001768125.1 Armatimonadetes bacterium RBG_19FT_COMBO_69_19 | reverse complement strand
GAGATCCGCCGGCGCATCAAGCTCAAGACGGACGACGTGTTTTCGCGCTCCAAGCTCAGGGAGAGCATGAAGGGGATCCAGGACCTGTACGGCGTCGTCGGGCGCGCCTCGGCCGACGTGAACCCGACCGCGACGCAAGACGCCGCGACCCGGCGGGTGCACATCGCCTTCGAGATCGCCGAGGGTCCGGAGGTCTTCGTGGAGCGGATCAACATCTCCGGAAACGCCCGGAGCCAGGACAAGATCCTCAGGCGCGAGATCCCCATGCACGAGGGGGACCTCTTCACGACCAAGGATCTCGAGCGCGCCCGGCAGAAGCTCAGCAACCTTGGGTACTTCGAGCAGGTGAGGGCCACGACCGCACCGGGCTCGGCCAAGGACAAGATCGTGGTCAACATCGAGGTGACGGAGAAGCCCACGGGCCTCTTCTCCATCGGCGGCGGCTACAGCTCCCAGGATAGCTTCATCGGGACGGTGGACCTGTCCCAGCGCAAC
>MENB01000142.1:1207-1391 GCA_001768125.1 Armatimonadetes bacterium RBG_19FT_COMBO_69_19 | reverse complement strand
CTGGCTGCCGGGTTCGACCTCTTCAACAACCGCCGTGTCTTCACCGAGTACACGATCAACTCCCTGGGCGGAGACATCCGGCTCGGCCACCCGCTGGGCGACTACTCGCGCTGGAACCTGATCTACCGCGTGACCGAGGACGAGATCTCCGACGTGCCCAGCAACGCAAGTTCGAACCTGCTGA
>MENB01000142.1:1088-1190 GCA_001768125.1 Armatimonadetes bacterium RBG_19FT_COMBO_69_19 | reverse complement strand
CTCACGTCGCTCATCGGGGGCAGCCTGTCGCGCGACACTCGGGATAGCGTGTTCGAGCCGACCCGCGGGAGCGCCTCGAGCATCGGCGTGGACTTTGCCGGG
>MENB01000142.1:749-862 GCA_001768125.1 Armatimonadetes bacterium RBG_19FT_COMBO_69_19 | reverse complement strand
CGGCAACGTGGAGTACCTGATCCCGCTCCCCTTCGGCATCCGGGCGGCGATCTTCTATGATGTGGGTAATGTCTATGGCCCCGACATCGAAGGCGGCGACACGTTTGACCCGT
>MENB01000142.1:134-722 GCA_001768125.1 Armatimonadetes bacterium RBG_19FT_COMBO_69_19 | reverse complement strand
CCCCTTCGGTCCGCTCCGTGTCGATTACGGCGTAAACCTGGACCGGCGAACTGGAGAGAAGTTCGGGCAGTTCCATTTCTCGGTCGGCTCTCCGTTCTGAGCGAGGAGGAGACGCAGATGCGTATGACGCTGAGGGGTCTCTTGCCGCTGCTGGCCGCGGCGGCGGCCTCGCTGCTCGCAATGTCGTGGTCGGCGCAGCCCGTGCACGCCCAGTCCGCCCCCGCTGCCCGGGTGGCGTTCGTGGACGTGCAGCGCGTGCTGGCGCGGGCCTCGGCCGGCGTCGCCGCGCGGGAACAGCTCGAGCGAGAGAAGGCCGCCATGCAGAAGCAGGTCGACGGGCACCGCGGTGAGCTCGAGAAGCTTCGCGACGAGCTGGAGAAGAAGGGTCAGCTCCTGGCGGCCGACGTCCGCCGGGAGAAGCAGGAGACCCTCGAGCGGAAGGTCCGGGACGTGCGCCGGCTGGTGGACGATCTCCAGAAAGAGCTCCAGAAGAAGGAACAGGAGCTGCTGGCGAAGGTCCTCCAGGATGTCACCGGGGTGGTGCAGCGGTTCGGGAAGGAGAAGGGGTACGCCATGATCGTTGAGAAG
>MENB01000142.1:0-123 GCA_001768125.1 Armatimonadetes bacterium RBG_19FT_COMBO_69_19 | reverse complement strand
CGTGGTCTACGGCGCCCCCGAGGTGGACCTCACCGAAGAGATCATCCGCGTGTTTGACGAAGACTCCAAGAAGGCCAAGAAGTAGGTGACCCAGGGCGGCCCCTTCACGCTCGGTCAGCTCGC
>MENB01000141.1:4224-4429 GCA_001768125.1 Armatimonadetes bacterium RBG_19FT_COMBO_69_19 | reverse complement strand
GCGGGGATCCTCGGCGAGAACGCCGCCGTACACCTGCGAGTCCGTCGTCGCGCGCACGTCATAGCCTTCGGTGCTGAAACGGTTGAGGCTGTACAGCGCCAGCGTGCGGGCGGCGACGGCCTGCGCCCTGAGGGCGTCCGATGGCCACCGCGGATCCACTTCCATCTTGAGGACCCCGTAGAGGTACTCTTCCAGGTCCAGCTCG
>MENB01000141.1:3066-4208 GCA_001768125.1 Armatimonadetes bacterium RBG_19FT_COMBO_69_19 | reverse complement strand
GAGCACGCCGCGGTAGGGGCGGATCGCCACGTGGAGCCGGGCACCCGCCGTCGGCAGCAGGCGGAGCGGAGTCTCCACACGCCCCACCCCGATGATCTCAACCCCTGCCGGAGAGGACACGACTTCATAGGCCGCCGGATCGAGCGTGAAGCGGGCGGCTGCGCCGGTCTGCACTTCGATGGCGCGATTGCTCATGACGACCACGCGCTCCTGCTCGCGCAGGATCCCCACACGGATCATGGCAGAGGCGCCGCGCGTGGGCGTCATCGGGCCGAGGAAGAGCGCCGTCACCGCCAACAGCGCGGCGAACGTCCGCCCGAGTGACGTCAGGTCGGTCATCGTCAGAACAACTGGTTCTGGCTGCGGTTATTCGAGCGTTCCGGAAGCGCCAGACCGAGGTGATCGCAGGCCGCAGGCGTGATGCGCCGGCCCGCGGGAGTGCGCGTGAGAAACCCGATCTTCAGCAGGTAGGGCTCCACGACCTCTTCCAGCGTCTGGGCCTCTTCGTTCAGCGTGGCCGCGAGCGCCTCGATGCCCACCGGCCCGCCGGCGTACACCGTGACGATCGTGCGCAACAGCCCGCGGTCCAGCGCATCGAGCCCCCGGGGGTCTACGCCCTCGAAGGCCAGCGCCTCGCGTGCGATCTCCGGGGTGACCCGTCCGTCTCCGCGCACCTGCGCGTAGTCACGCACCCGGCGGAGCAGCCGGTTCGCGATCCGCGGCGTCCCGCGGGCCCGGTCGGCGATCGACATGGCGCCCTCATCGGTGATCGGAATGCCGAGGATCGACGCCGACCGCTTCACGACCAGCACCAGCTCATCGAGCCCGAAGAAGTCGAGATGGTGGAAGATGCCGAACCGCTCACGGAGCGGAGAGCTGAGCAGCCCCGCCCGCGTCGTGGCCCCCACCAGCGTGAATGGCCGCAGCTGGTAGCGCAGCGTGCGGGCGTGCGCGCCCTTCTCGATGACAAAGTTGACGCAGAAGTCCTCCATCGCCGGGTAGAGGAATTCTTCCACGGCGCGGGACAGCCGGTGGATCTCATCGATGAACAGCACGTCATGGCCCTGAAGATTCGTGAGGATCCCCATAAGATCACCGCCGCGCTCGAGGGCCGGGCCGGAGGTGGTGACGATGTTCGCTTC
>MENB01000141.1:2685-2935 GCA_001768125.1 Armatimonadetes bacterium RBG_19FT_COMBO_69_19 | reverse complement strand
AGTGTCTGGGGCCTCAGGTTGCGGATGACCTGCTCCTCCGCCACCGCGTCTCCCGTGGGGGTTGGCGGACTACTCATGCCGGCGCCTCCGCGCCCTTCTCGATCCGGTACACTTCCTGGAACAGCTCTTCAGCGCTGGCGATCACCGGCCGCCGGCGCATGGCTTCCTCGACCATCTGCCGGGCCTCCGCCGGGCGGTGCCCCAGCTGCTTCGTGAGGACGTCCAGCACCTCGGCTTTGAAGTCCCCCGT
>MENB01000141.1:2185-2580 GCA_001768125.1 Armatimonadetes bacterium RBG_19FT_COMBO_69_19 | reverse complement strand
GAGCCGCCGGAGAAAGTCCACATCCTTCCGTTCGATGGCGTCGGCGATCATGTGGATGGGATGGATGATCGCCTTCATCGCCTTGGTCGGGCCCAGCCCATCCACGGTGATGAATCGCTCGAAGAACTCCTGCTCGATCTCGTGGAGGAAGCCGATGAGCAGCGGCTTCGGCTGATTCTGGGTCGCGTGGAACGAGATGAACAACTCCACCTCGAGCGGCTGTCCGTCCCGCCCCGCGGGCAGCGCTCGTGCCGTGACGCCGGGCAGATGCACCTCATACCCCACGCCACCGGCTTCGACGACGATCGACTCTTCGGCGCGCCGCAGCACCGGCCCGCGCAGGAAGGCGATCATCGGGCCACGGCCCTCGCGGAGGAACCGACCGCGTGTGGCTG
>MENB01000141.1:1705-2057 GCA_001768125.1 Armatimonadetes bacterium RBG_19FT_COMBO_69_19 | reverse complement strand
CACCGAATCCTGAGATGGCCTGCTTGACCGCCGCCGGCGGGAGCGGCGATACCTCGACTCCCTCCTCCGCCGCGGCGAGACAGACCACGCCGCGGACGTGCCCCATGAGGATGGCGGTGCGGGGGAAGCGCTGTGCGGCGTAAAGGTCCTCGACCGCCATCTGCGTAGGGCGCATCCGGATGAGGAGGCCGGTCAATGCAGCATGGATCTCGTGAAGGCGGCGTGCAAGCGGCGCGCCCCCATCGGTGTGGATGACGCCGTGCTCGAGGAGGCGAACGCCCTGGACGCCGCCTTCGACTAGTGCGAAGCCGGTCGCCCGAAGGCCGGGGTCCACGCCGAGGATGAGCATGCT
>MENB01000141.1:1059-1680 GCA_001768125.1 Armatimonadetes bacterium RBG_19FT_COMBO_69_19 | reverse complement strand
GCCGTCGAAGAAGCGCGTCGACTGCTCCGGCATACCGTTCGCGGCGAGGACTAGCTAACCTGCTGGAGGATCTCGTCGGGGATGTCGAAGTTGGCGTACGCCCGCTGTACGTCGTCCTGGTCTTCGAGGGCTTCCATCAGGGCCAGGACGTGCTTCGCGTCCTTCCCTTCGACCCGCACCGTGGACCTGGGGACCATCGTGATGTCCGCAGCCTGCGCAGGGATGCCCCCTGCTTCGAGAGCCTGTTTCACCTTGTAAAACGCCTCGACGGACGTCACGATCTCGTAGGTGTCGGCCGTGGAGCGCACGTCGTCCGCGCCGGCTTCAAGGGCCACGAGCAGGAGGTCATCCTCCTTGACTGCGCTCTTCTCAACGGTGATGAGGCCCTGCCGGTCGAACATCCAGGCGACGGACCCCGCCGCCCCCAGCGAGCCCCCGTGCTTGGTGAAGGTGCTGCGGACGTCACTCGCCGCCCGGTTGCGGTTGTCGGTGAGCACCTCGATGAGGATCGCGACGCCACCCTGGGCATAGCCTTCATAGACGATGGTCTCGTAGTTCGCGCCCTCGGCCCCGCCCGTGCCTCGCTGGATCGCGCGCTGCACGTTGTCATTGGGCATGCCG
>MENB01000141.1:829-956 GCA_001768125.1 Armatimonadetes bacterium RBG_19FT_COMBO_69_19 | reverse complement strand
TCTGCTTCCGAATCTTGATGTTATGCCACTTGGAATGTCCCGACACAGGGAAGCCTCACAGGGTGACCTGGGCCAATTGTATCAGGGAACGGGGAACCGGGAACAGGAAACGGCAGTCTGTTCCCCG
>MENB01000141.1:338-646 GCA_001768125.1 Armatimonadetes bacterium RBG_19FT_COMBO_69_19 | reverse complement strand
GGAACCCCGCCTCCGCCATGACGTTGAGCGTGACGGTGGCGCCCGGCACCGTGACACCCTCGATCGCGAACGGTGAAGTCACCCCGCCGCCCCCGGGAGAGACGATCTGCAGAGGGATACTGCCGGTCACCGTCCGCCCGTCCGCCCCGTCACCGGGCACGCCGCGATCGTACTCCGTCGGCTCGGTGCCGCGGATGAACACTTCCTTGCGAGGGTTGGGGCAGGCGCCCGAGGCCAGGAGGCCGGAGGACCCACATACCGTCACGGTCACCACGAGGTCAGGCTTGGCCCAGTCCTCCGCAGGGACG
>MENB01000141.1:0-220 GCA_001768125.1 Armatimonadetes bacterium RBG_19FT_COMBO_69_19 | reverse complement strand
CGATGAACCAGGCGTTGCGATAGTCGTCGGTGGTCCCCGTCTTCCCTGCCGCGGGGCGCCCGATGGCCGCCGCCCGTCCGGTGCCCCGGGCGATCACGCCCTTCATCAAGTCCAGCATCACGTAGGCGACGTCCGAACTCAGGGCGAGTTCCCGGCGGGGGAGGTTGTCCTCCAGGACCTGGCCGCCTCGCGTCAGGACCTTGCGGACCGCGATGGGTTC
>MENB01000140.1:7476-11044 GCA_001768125.1 Armatimonadetes bacterium RBG_19FT_COMBO_69_19 | reverse complement strand
ACGGAGTGGCCGCGGTGCATGCTGTACGTGTCCATGATCCAGGCCATGATCTGCTCGTTGGTGCCCACGTCAGGGGCGGGGATATCACTCTGCGGGCCCATGACCACGCTGATCTCGGTGGCGTAGCGGCGCGTGAGGTGCTCGAGCTCGGTGCGGGACAGGGCCGTGGGATCGACCGCCACGCCGCCTTTCGCGCCGCCGTAGGGCAGGTGCATGAGCGCGCACTTCCAGCTCATCCACATCGCCAGGGCCCGGACCTCGTTGAGGTCGACCTGCGGGGCGTAGCGGATGCCGCCCTTCGTCGGCCCCAGCACCGTGCTGTGGTGGACGCGGTAGCCGGTGAAGATGCGCACCGAGCCGTCGTCCATCTTGACGGGGAAGTTCACGGTGAGCTCGCGGTGGGGGTAGGCGAGGAAGTCGCGGATGCCGCGCTTGAGCGGCAGGTGGTCGGCCGCGCGGTTGAACTGCCGCAGCGCCATCTCCCAGGGGTCCTCGCGGACCGCGGTCGGTACGGGCGTGGCCATCAGAGGGTCCTCTCGTAGGTGATCCAGGCCGGCTGGCGCACGAACCCGAGCTGGGTGTTGATGGCCAGCATCGGGGCGTTCAGGGTGTCGTTCCAGGTGCGGATCTCGTGCTTGCCGTGTACGCGCGCGTACTCGATGGTGCGCAGCTTGAGGGCGAGCGCGATGCCGCGGCCGCGGAACGCGCGAGCTGTGCCGGTGATGCCCTGGTACAGGACGCGGTCCAGCTCGATGCTCCGGAACAGGTTGCTTTCGGCCACGTACCGTCCCCCGTGCTTGGCTAGGAAATGACCGTCCGGAAGATACTCCGGGTTGTCGAACCACCGCCGGCGGAATTCGTCCAGCGTCATCGGCGTGTAGGGCTCCGGCTGCGGGACGTCCGCGGCGACCTCGTTGTGCATGTCGTAGAGCTTCTGGAGCCACTGCGCGTCCGCGGCCTGCTCGGAGGCGACGGTGACGATCTCCATCCCACGGACCCCGGCCTCCGCTTTCGCGCGGAACGGAGCGGGATCGAAGTGCGAGACGTCGAGACGCGACTCCCAGGCCCGGCGGACCTCTCGGAAGCCCCGGTGCTCGGCGAAGGCGATGCTGCTCGGGAAGGTCTCGCGCACGCCGGCCCATAGGACGAGCGGGCGATAAGGGATAAGCTCGCGCATGAGGTGGTCGTACAGGGCGCGTCCGATCCCCCGGCCCTGGTGCTCAGGGTGGACGGAGATGGCGACCCAGAACTTCTGCGGATGGTACATGTTCGAGACGTGGTGGAACTCGCCGTCGGCCACGGTGCGTCCGTCGACCTCGCCGATGTAGCGCCGCAGGTGCAGCCGGATGCCGTCGAAGCGGGAGTCCTCGTGGCGCGCCGCGTCCACCGACCACGGATAGTCCACGTACACCGCGTTGCCGACCGCGACGGTCGCCGGATAGTCGCGGTCTTCGAACAGGCGGATCTGCGGGGTCACGAGCGTGGTCACGAGAGTTACTTTCTCATGAGTCACGCCTGGGATGCAAGCGGGGCGCTACAGCACGCGAGAGATCCACTCGCCGACGAGGTACCCCCGTGAAGACCGAGCGGGCGGCCCGCGCATGACGAGGAACGGGAAGACCGGGATGAAGGCCCCCACGGCCGTGGCCAGCCCGGTGATCCACCCCTCGCGCAGCGGCGACATCGCGCTCGCCGTGATGCCGAGCTCCATCTGCGTCTGCTCGGCCAGGGCCTGCTCCGGGTTGCGCATGATCTCGGCCGCCGCGCGCTGCGCGGCCTCGCCGCCCATCCCCCGGGTGCGGTAGAGCAGGGCCAACTCCGCCTCCTCGAGATCGGGCATCAGGCGCAGCTCTTCGCGCTCTACCGCGATCTCGTGGGATGCTGCCCATGGAGAGCGCGTCCGCGAAGAGGCCGGCCACGCCGGAGACGAGAACGATGTGGTGCGGCACGTCGGCGCCCAGGACGCCCATGACGAGCCCGAAGTTGGCCGTGAGCCCGTCGTTGAAGCCGTACACCGCGTTGCGCAGGAAGCCGCCCGACTCGATGCGGTGCCAGGGTTCGCCTTCAACGCCGAGCAGCGCTCCGAGCCGCTCCGCATGCTCGGCCGACTCCTTGGCAAGATCGGCCGCCGCCAGCGACGCCTCGGGGGCGTACAGCTGGGCCCCGCGGAGGTAGCTCTTCGTCTCCCGTCCTTCCTCGGCCAGGAGCAGGCCGGGGCGATGCGGGGGTACGCGCACGTCAGATACAAGGAATATCCGCTGACCCTGGAAGGATGGTATCCAAGGGTCACGAGTATCTGCCGGGTCCCCGCCAGCAAAGGGCTGGAGACGTTCTTGAAGAGCATTTGGACGGCCGCGAAGTGCTTGAGTCGATAGATAGAGCCATCTGTGTCGAAGAATCCGCGCACGAAGCGCCTCTGATACTGCACGTCATCGAGAATCCAATCCGGAATGCCGACTTGATCCCTGACCTTATTCGACGAGTAGAGGCCAGTCCCGCGTAGTTCCCGCACCAGATGGGCCGAGGTGACATAGATATCCACCGTGGAACCACCACGCCTCACCGCGGTGACGCGTGGGCGGAACTGGAACAAACGCTCCATCAGATCTTGCAGATAGGCAACGTAGAGAGCATCGGTGTGGATATTAACCGTGACGCGGATCTGAGCGGGTCCGATGTGGCCATCGCCGAGCATGACTCCACAGAACTCGGCCAGGTCGGCGCAATGGGAAGGCACATAGATGATTCGAGCGTTATGGCTGGTCTTTCCGTCCTGCTGCGATTTCGTGGGTATCCCCAGGCGGATGAGCCGATCGTATACCGTGTTTGGGCTGATATGCAGCACCGCAGCGATTTCGAAGATCGTCTGATTCCGGCGCACATAGAGTTCGAAGAGTTCTTCGTACTTCTCGCGCTCGTGTTGCGCGGTCCAGCGCCCCGGCATGCGTCGATCGTATAGTTGAAGGCAAGTTCCCGTCAATTAACTCGGCTGGGGCAAGCCCGTTGCTTGATGGGCGTGCAAGCCACCCGTATAATAACAGATGTCCGTGGGCGGGTTGCTGAGCGGACAAAAGCGGCTGACTGTAGATCAGCTGGCCCTGTGCCTTCGGAGGTTCGAATCCTTCCCCGCCCACCAGATTCGGCAGTTGGCAGTAAGCAGTAGGCACCGAGCAGAAAGCAGTGCCTCGTGGCTGCCCTCCGCTTTCGGCCTACTGTTTGCTTGTTCGAGCGGGGATAGCTCAATGGTAGAGCTTCGGCCTTCCAAGCCGAGGATGCGGGTTCGATTCCCGTTCCCCGCTCCACTCTCGATGACGCTGACACGACTCGCCCTCCCCATCCTCCTCGCCGCGGCCGTCCTCGGGCCCGCAGCCTCCGTGTGGGCCGATCTCCCGATCAAGGTCATCTCTGTGACCTCTCCGGTGAAGCCCGGCGGCCCGGCAAGGGTCGAGGTGCAGACGGCGCCGGCCGCGGTCTGCGACATCGAGGTCGTGTACCGGTCGGGTCCCAGCCGGGCCGCGCCGCTGCGCCCGCGCCGCGCCGATGCGAAGGGACGCGTCGTGTGGCTCTG
>MENB01000140.1:4571-7449 GCA_001768125.1 Armatimonadetes bacterium RBG_19FT_COMBO_69_19 | reverse complement strand
TAAGGCGTCCGTCATGGTAGAATGCCTGCTCGGCGAGGACATCACCCGGGTGCGCACGGAGTTCACCGTCCGCTGACCGCTCCTGATCGGCCACTGGAAGTTCCGTGGAAGTTCTCCGGCAGGAGTCTGCTCTCGGTCCGTACAATCTCAGGGGACTACCTCGTTGTCCCCATCCACGTCAAGGGAGGCAGGCGCATGAGATTTCCGGCAGTGCTGGTCGTGCTGGTCGCGCTCGTTTTGGCCGGCCCTTCCTCCGCACCATCGGCCACGACGTTCGCCCATCTCGCCCCAGGCCAGACGGCGAATCTGGCGGAGCAAGTCCCCGTCCAGTTCGTCTTCGTCGGCTACGAACCGGGACAGGTTAGTCAGGGTGCATTCCTGGCCGGGCTCCCGAGCAAGGTCGACCCTGTGATCCGGTCGCGGCTTTGGTACGGGGTGACCGAAGAGCTCGGCGTGCACTACACCTTTGACTACAAGGTCGCCTACGCCGACGCGGCCTACGAGAACGCCTTCTTCAGTTTCCTCGCGTCGCAGGCCGTGCCTGAGGCATCGGTCGATGGCCGCGTCCGGACCCTCTTCCAGGATCAGTACAACGCACAGGCCGGCAATGTCGTGGACGTCACCGACAACTACTTCATCGACGGCCCCACGGTGGAGAAGTGGCTCATCGACCACCCGATCTCCGGCGTGGATACCCGCCGCAACACCGTGTTCTTCGTCAACTGGTGGGGACGCGCCGATTTCCTCTTCCATACCTACACCAAGTTCGGCGAGCCCGATCCCGACACGAATTACGATTTCGGGCGGAACCGCCAGACCCGCAAGGTCATCGCCTGGGGCGGAACGACGCCCGACGATGAGGAAACGGGGCTGGGCGCGCGCGGCATCCGCCGCATCTGGTTCTACGATCTTTCCGCGGGCCCGGAGTCGTGGACGGACAACTGGAACGTGACCGACGCGGACGTCGACGGCGATGGGCGGGCCGACTACCGCATGCCGCCGATCTGGGAGTACCTCACGGCGGGCGGCTACCGCGCGGCATCGGCGCTCACGGCCGACCTGAGCAAGGTTGCCCGCTACGTGGCGATCAACCTGCTGTTCACGCCGTCCCCGCTGTACCCGCCGGCCATCACGCCGCTGCGGCTGCCGGCAACCATCAACCTCGACCTGAACACCTATGAAGGCTGGAAGGGCGTGAACGCATCCACCGCCTACCAGAAGCCGGCGCTCCTCGTGCAGGAGATCGGCGAAGTGCACCGGGTGGGGTACAACAGCGATCTCCAGGATCTGGTGTTCGATGGGGACGCGAAGAACTGCTACACGCTGTGGCTGAATGACAACGGCTGCGATCCCTCCCGGCCGCAGTACCCCGGCTTCGCGAACCTCTTCCTCTATAACGCCTTGAACATCGCGAGCAGCTGGGACGGCGGAGCGGAGTACGAGGCGATGTTCTTCAACTACGCGACCGCGGACAACCGGGCCTCGGGATTCCTTGGGTTCGCCGACGACAACTGGGTCGACGGGACCCAGAGCTTCACGTTCAACTTCGTCAGCCCCGGCGTCGTGTCGCTCGGGTACGGGTTGACGACGACCCAGATCCACGAGTACGGCCATCACTTCGGGATGAGCCACCCGCACGACGGTTACGACTCCACGACGGGAGTCGACTACGGCCCCGAGGGCGAGTTCTATTTCGCCTGGTCGGGCGACGAAGTCAACTCGATGATGAGCTACATCGACCTGAACTGGGACTACAGCCAGTTCGATCGTGACAACGCGAACCGGTTCCAGGCCGCGGCGTACATCACGAACGCCAACGCCATCGCGGCGCTCATCCTCGAAAGCCCCAACGCGTCGGCCGCCCAGGCGGACCTGAAGAAGGCCGACACGGCGATCGGCGCGGCCAAGAGCGCCCTGGCCGGTCATAACTACGCGGCGGCGTTCACCTCGGCCAGGGATGCCTACCTCGCCACCCGGCAGGGAGCGGCGAAAGCCGGCGTCCAAGTGGCGGCGAGCGCGAACGGGTGGTTCGTGCTCGATCCGATCCGGCCGGCGAAGAAACTCAGCAAGCGCGCCTACGCGTACCAGGACCGGTACGGGCCCGAGACCCACCGCTCGCGGCCGTAGACCGTTCAGAGCAGCAGGGAGAAGGGGACCGCTGCGGTCCCCTTCTCTGCCTTTGAACCCGTGCCCCCCGGGTCCCTATAATAAGGACATGAATCCTCTCCTGCTCATGCTGGCCGTCGTACTCGCCCTCACGCCCGCGGCCGTCGCGCAAACACCGGGCGTGCGGACCATCGCCGTCGCCGATTTCGTCGACGAGAGCACGGACGGGGCGTTCATCGGGGCGGGCCGCCTCAACGCGGTCCTCCAGCGCATTCTGAGCGACCGCGCCGGGGGGCGCCTGCGTGTCTTGGCCACCGAGGACGTCCGGGCGGCGATGCGGGCCCAGGGCGTGACGGCGCGTGACCTCGTCTCTCCGACGAAGGCGATCGCCGTGGCCCAGGCCGTGGGCGCCGAGTGGATCGTCACGGGCCGCTGGACCCATCTCGACGTGGACGTGCTGACGCGGCCGGACCCCTCCGACCCGGCGCGGGAGATCGTCGTCCGCGTCAGCGGGCACAGTCTGCTCGAGCTGCGCGTCCTGGAAGCGGCCACCCGGCGCATCGTGCTGCAGGACAGCGTCGGTGGGGATAGCTTCGGCTTCACCCGGCTGCACGCCCTGATCCAGGCGGCGCAGGCCGCGCTGCTGCGGGCCGCGGACCGGCTCCTGAGCCTCTAGCCAGGGGGGAAAGAGATGAGCGCGCGCGTTCTCGACGGCAAGGCCCTCGCCGCGCAGGTTGAGCAGCAGGTCGCGCAGGACGCCGCGGCCCTAACG
>MENB01000140.1:555-4553 GCA_001768125.1 Armatimonadetes bacterium RBG_19FT_COMBO_69_19 | reverse complement strand
TTCTTGTCGGCGACGATCCGGCGTCGGCGATCTACGTCCGCCGCAAGGCTGAGGCCTGCGCGCGGGCCGGACTGCGCTCCGAAACCTTCCAGCTCCCCGCGACGGCAAGCGAAGGCGAGGTCCTCGCGCTGATCGACGACCTCAACGCCCGGGCCGACGTCCACGGGATCCTGCCCCAGCAGCCGATGCCCCCGCAGATCAATCCCCGCACCGTGTTCGAGCGGGTGGATGCGCGCAAGGACGTCGACGGCCTGGGGCCCGACAACATGGCGGCGCTGTTCATCGGGCGGCCCCGGCTCGTGCCCTGTACCCCGGCCGGGATCATGGCGGTGCTCGAGCAGCCCGGCGTCGACCCCGCGGGCAAGGAAGCGGTCGTCGTCGGCCGCAGCGTGATCGTGGGACGTCCCACCGCGGCCCTGCTCCTGAACGCGCACGCCACCGTGACCTGGTGCCACACGAAGACCCGGGATCTCGCCGCGCACACGCGGGCGGCCGACATCCTCGTCGTCGCGGCCGGCCGCGCCCGGATGATTACCGGGGAGATGGTGAAGCCCGGCGCCGCGGTGATCGACGTGGGCATCAACCGCCTGAACGGCAAGCTCGTCGGCGACGTCGACTTCGCCTCCGCCTCACGGGTCGCCGCCTGGATCACCCCCGTACCCGGAGGGGTCGGGCCGATGACGATCGCCATGCTCCTGCGCAACACCGTGCTGGCGGCGGAGCCGCAGCTGCGCGCCCTGCACACGGTGTAGTCCCCGAGGTGGCATTGCCGGACGCGCTCGCCTTCATCGACGGCCTGCTGGCCCGCGCCCGTCCGGCCATCGCCGGGGACGAGCGGATCAAGCTGCGCCGCGCCCGCGCCCTCCTGGCGCGTCTTGGTGATCCCCACCGCGGCATCCCCACGGTGCTCGTGGCCGGCACGAAGGGGAAGGGATCCACCGCGGCCATGATGGCATCGGTGCTCCAGACCGCGGGACACCGGGTGGGACTCTACACGAAACCCCACTTGGTGGATTATCGTGAACGATTCCAGCTGGACGGGCGGATGATCGACGCTGAGGAGCTGGGCGACGGCGTGAACGCCGTCGGCCCACATGTCGAGGCGATGGCCTCGGGGCCGGATGGCCCGCCGACCTACTTCGAGGTCTCGGTGGCGATCGCGTTCTGGTACTTCGCGCGCGCCCGTGCGGATCTGGCCATCGTCGAGGTCGGCCTGGGTGGCCGGCTCGACGCCACGAACGTGGCCGATCCGTTGATGTCGGTGCTCACGCCGGTCAGCTTCGACCACATGGACGTCCTCGGGGCCACGCTGGGGGCGATCGCCCGGGAGAAGGCGGGCATCATCCGCCCGCGGGGCACGGTCGTCAGCGCCCCGCAGGTCCCGGAGGCCCGCGCGGAGATCATCGACGTTTGCACGCGGGCCGGCGCGCGGCTCGTGCTCGTCGATGAGGTGATGCGGATCGAGCCGGAGCGCTTTACGCTGTACGAGCAGACCTTCAGCCTGCATGGGCCGTGGGGATCCTATGAGCATCTGCGGTTGCCGCTCGTGGGGGCGCACCAGCTGACGAACGCCGCCACCGCGGTCGCGGCCGTCGAGGTGCTGGCCGAGCGCGGATTCCCGGCCGGGAAAGACGCGATCAGAGCGGGGCTGGCCGCCCTGCAGTGGCCGGCGCGCGTCGAGGTGATCCACGAGCGTCCCTATGTCGTGGTGGACGTCGCGCACAATCCCGCCTCGATCGGCGCGCTGCGCCAGACGCTCGAGGCGATGTTCCCCCGGCGCCGCATCATCCTCGTGCTCGGCATGGTCGCCACGCACGACCACCGCGCCAGCACGAGCCTCATCGCGCCGCTCGCGGACGTCGTGATCGTGACGACGCCGCAGCACGCGAAGCCGCTGGCCGCCGCCGTGCTCGCCGAGGAGGTGCGCCGTTACGTCGCGCGGGTCGAGGTCGTCGAGGACCGCCGCGCCGCGGTGGACCAGGCGCTGGCCCTCGCCGGCGACGAGGACGTCGTCGTCATCACCGGGTCGTTCTTTCTCGTCGGGGAAGTGCGCGACACGCTGCACAGGAACGGTCGCTGGGCGACACGAACCCAGGTATGACCCGGAGGCCGCCATGTGGGTAGACGTCATCGTCGAAGACATCCTCGCCACCCGTCCGGCCGATCGCTACGTCGTGAACGACGCGAAGAGCCCCTCGGGGCCGATCCACGTCGGGTCGCTGCGGGGTGTCGTGCTGCACGACTGCGTGGCACGCGGGCTGCAGGCCCGGGGGCGGCAGGCGCCGTTCCTGTACGGGTTCGATGACTACGATCCGATGGATTCCCGCCCGGCAAGCGTGCCGGCCGAGTTCGACCGGTATCTGGGCATGCCGTTGTCCGAGATCCCGTCGCCCGTCGGCGGAGGCGCCAGTTATGCGCGGTACTTCGGGCTCGGGTTCGCCGAGGTGTGGACGAAGATCGGCGCGCAGCCGGAGATCTACTGGACGAGCGAGATGTACAAGTCCGGCCGGTTCAACGACGCGATCCGGATCGCCCTCGACCGCGCCGATGAGCTGATCCAGATCGACCGGGAGATCAGCGGCAGCCAGAAGGCCGAGCGCCATCCGATCCAGCCCCTGTGCGAGTCGTGCGGGCGGATCGGCACCACGGTCGTGACCGGCTGGGACGGGACGCTCGTTGCCTACGAGTGCCGGCCCGACAAGGTCGCCTGGGCGCGGGGCTGCGGGCACCACGGCCGGCGGTCGCCCCTGGACGGCGGCAGCAAGCTGCAGTACAAGGCGGAATGGGCCGCCAAGTGGTGGATCCTCGGCGTCTCCGTCGAGGGCGCCGGCAAAGATCACATGACGAAGGGCGGCAGCCATGACGTTGCCGCCGTGATGTGCGAGCGCGTCTTCGGCTGCCGGACGCCGGTCCCGATCCCCTACGAGTGGTTCCTCGTGGGGGGGCGCAAGATGAGCACGAGCAAGGGGGTCGGCGTGCCCGCCGGAGAGCTCGTGGAGATCCTCCGGCCCGAGCTCGCGCGCTTCCTCATGGTGCGGCCGCATTACCGCCAGCAGATCAACTTCGACCCGTCGGGGGAGACCGTGCCGACGCTCTATGACGAGTACGACCGCGCCGCCGCGGCCTACTTCGGCGAGGTGGAGGCGAAGACGCCCGCCGAAGCGGACCTCCTGCGCGACCACTCGCGCACCTTCTACTTCTCGCGGGCGGACGGCGAGCAGGCGAAGGCGTACCGGATGCGCTTTGCCAAGGTCGCGTACCTGATGCAGATGCCGTCCGTGACCGTGGAGGAGGTCGCGGCGCAGGAGAAGGGCGGCCCCCTCACCGAGGCAGACCGGGTGGAGCTGCGCGCGCGCATGGAGGACGCCCGGCGGTGGCTGCAGAGCTACGCGCCCGACCAGTACCGCTTCCAGGTCCTGTCCCAGCTGCCGGCGGTGGATCTCACCCCCGCGCAGCGCGAGTTCCTGGCGCATCTGGGGACGATCGTTGCCGAGCGAGACCACTGGGATGGCGAAGCGCTGCACGAGCGGATCCACGCCCTGAAGAATGAGATGCGCCTCCCGCCCAAGGACGCTTTCGGATCCATCTACCTGGCCTTTCTTGGCAAGGCGTCGGGGCCGCAGGCGGGGTGGTTCCTCGCTTCACTCGACCGGGGGTTCGTGCTGGCCCGGCTGCGCGAGGTCTCCGGCGGGGTGCGGGCGTGAGCGACCCGATCGTGGTCCTGGTGTTCGCCACCCTCGAGGAGCGCCACATCGCACAGATCGGGTCCGTGGACCCGCGGGTCCGGGTCGTGGCGGCGACCGATCTCGCCCGGGCCATCGAGCTCGCCCCGCAGGCGGAGATCATGGTCGGCTGGAACGTGCCGCGCGAGGCAGTTCAGCGCGCCCCGAAGCTGCGCTGGATCCACTCCACGGCGGCGGGCGTGGACCAGTTGCTCCACCCGGAAGTCCTGGAGCGCGAGATCGTCATCACCAGCAGCAGCGGGATCCACCAGCCGC
>MENB01000140.1:0-534 GCA_001768125.1 Armatimonadetes bacterium RBG_19FT_COMBO_69_19 | reverse complement strand
TGGTCCTCGCGCTCACCCGGCGGCTGCACATCGCCATCCGCAATCAGGTGCACCGGCGGTGGGAGCGGCGCCAGGCCATGGGGGATGAGGTCCGCGGGAAAACGATGGGGGTGCTCGGCCTGGGGCACATCGGCGCGGAGATCGCCGAGAAGGCCCATGTCTTCGGGATGCGGGTCATCGGGACGAAACGCACCCCGGCGGCCGTTCCGCACGTGGATCGCATCTACCCTCCCGACGAGCTCCGCGAGGTCTTGCGCGCCTCGGACGTCGTGGTCATCGCCCTGCCCCTGACCCCCGATACGCGGGGACTCCTGGGCGAGGCGGCGTTTCGCGCCATGAAACGCACGGCGCTGGTGATCAACATCGGTCGCGGTCCCATCGTGCAGGAGGCGGCGTTGGTGCGGGCGCTCCAGGAAGGGTGGATCGGCGGGGCGGGGCTGGATGTGTTCGAACGCGAGCCGCTCCCCGCGGACAGCCCGTTGTGGGGGATGGAGCACGTGCGCGGACAGCCCGTTGTGGGGGATGGAGCACGTG
>MENB01000139.1:14910-16972 GCA_001768125.1 Armatimonadetes bacterium RBG_19FT_COMBO_69_19 | reverse complement strand
TCGGCCACCGACTGCGCGAGCTGGATCGTCCCGCAGGGGTAGTTGATGGTGGTGGACTTGATGTCCGCCATCCAGGCGTGGACGTGCACGATCGCGCCGACCTGGGGATGCTCGGTGTAGATCATCCAGTGCTCGATCGCGTCGACCGAGACGCGACGCGGCGTGACGTTGGGGGGCACGCTGAGGAGCATCACGTTGCGCTCGGGGTCGAACCCCTTGACCATGAGGATGTCGCGGCCGACGGCCTTCATGTTCGACTTGTCGACGCCGCTGGCACTCATCCAGAACCGCCGGGGATCCTTCCGTACGCTGAGGTTCCCGTAGCTCAAGCCGCCGATCCCGTAGAGCCGCTCGATGTGGCGCAGGTCGCGGGCATCCACCATCTCGTGGATCGGGAACGGCGCCGGCAACAGGTTCAGGGCGTCCAGCCGCTTCCCGGCCGCGCCGAGGTGGCGGGTCAGATCATCCCCCTCCCACAGCGGCCGCTCGAGATCCGGGTGGAACTCATTGTCGATGACGAGCTGCGAGCCGGCCAGCGGGTGGAGACGGTCGTAGAGGTACTCGAAGTACGCTTCGCCGCCCCGCGCGGGGATCGGATAGTACCCCTGCTCCAGCGTGACGAAATAGGTCTGCACCTGCTCGCCGTCCCGCACGAGGTAGATGCAGAGGTTGGCGAGCGAGCGCACGAGCAGCGGATACGCCTGCCGCAGCACGTTCTCGGGCCGCTGGTCCGCGAGGGCGATCGAGACCACGAAGACCGCCTTGGCCTTCCGGCGGTAGGTCTTCGGCTTGACCGGGTCGATGAAGTTGAACACCAGACGCAGGCCGGCGTCGTCGGGATCGTCGATGAACGTGTGACCTTTCCGGGTGAACACCGCACGGAGACCGTCGGCAATGCGGGTCAGGATGGGGTCGCTGCGGTCGCCGGTGAAGGTGAACCTCATGGCATCATAAGATTCACACGCGCGGATGCGCTATCCTGCCCGGACCTCCTAGCCCAGGATGCCCTGCGCGTGCTTCCCGCGGATCAGCCGACCCTCGGCGAAGCGCGACAGCACGAACGTGGAGATGTCGATCTCAGGACGCTGGCCGGTGAGCAACGCGGCCAGCGCCTCGCCGAGTGCAGGGCTCAGCTTGAAGCCGTGCCCGCTGAAGCCCGCGGCGATGAAGAGGCCCTCCACCCCCTCGACGGCGCCCAGCACCGGCTGCCAGTCCGGTGTGATGTCGTAGATGCTCGCGTAGCCGCCTCGCACCGCGGCCTCGCTCGCGCCGGGGTACCGGTGCGCCCACAGCTGCCCGACGCGTGACACGAAATCGAAGTCCACCCCCTGGTTGTAGCCGTCCACCGAAACGATCTCCTCGGCTTCCTCCTCGAGCACGCCCGCCAGCACGGTGCTGCGCGATTCGGGCCGGGCGTAGAATCCCTGGGTCATATCCTCGATCTCGACGTCGAGGCGCCCGAAGGATCGGGGGGGCTCGAGATGGACGACCTGCTGGCGTGAGGCCTGGATGGGGACCGTGACCCCGGCCGTGGCCATGAGCGCGGGGGTCCAGGCGCCCGAGGCCACGAGGACGCGGGGCGTCTCGATCATGCCGCGCGAGGTAACGACGGCGCGCACGGTTCCGCCGTCCACCACGAGGCGCTCCGCGCGCGTGCCTTCCCAGATCTCCACCCCCAGCCGGCGGGCCGCGGAGGCGAAGCCCGCGGTCGTCGCATAGCCGTCGGCGTATCCGGAATCCGGTTCGTACGCGGCGCCGCCCACGTCGTCCAGATGCAGGCGGGCATCGAGCCGCGCGATCTCGGCGGGGGACAGGATTGACGTCCGGACGCCCAGGCGCTGCTGGATGCCGACATTCTCCTCCACGGCGTGGAGCTGGTCAGGCGTGGCCAGCAGGAGGAACCCCATCCGCGTGAAGTCGGCGGTCGCACCGGTCAGCGCTTCGAAATGGCTGAACATCTCCAGACCGCGCACGGCCAACCGGACGAGCGGCTCGTAGGAATAGTGCAGCCGGATGATGCCGATGGTCTTCGCCGTCGGACCCGAGCCGACGGTATCCCGCT
>MENB01000139.1:14508-14871 GCA_001768125.1 Armatimonadetes bacterium RBG_19FT_COMBO_69_19 | reverse complement strand
GGAACGCCGTGCTGGCCCCGATCACCCCTCCACCGATGATGACAACGTCCGCCGGGGGCACGGGGCTCATTTCGCCGTCCCGCGATGCAGGCCCCTGCTCTCCGCCTCGCGTAGACAAATGCAACACACATCGACAGCCGCAGGAGAAGAACGGAGGCCGACCATGTTCCTGGGCCAGTATGGTGTTGCCTTTGGCGCGAAGCGCGCTGCCCCGCGGGTGGGATTGGGCGTGCTCATCCTGGCCGCGCAGTGGGCAGACCTCCTCTGGCCGATCCTGCTGCTCACGGGGGTGGAACGGGTCGCGTTTACCCCGGGGATTACCGCGATGAACCCACTGTCGTCGTGAGCCACTGGCTGCTCGAC
>MENB01000139.1:12376-14449 GCA_001768125.1 Armatimonadetes bacterium RBG_19FT_COMBO_69_19 | reverse complement strand
GCTGTGGAACTTCCCTGCCGCGGCCATCGCGCTGGAAGCGATCCTGCTGGCCCTGTGGGCGCTCGCTCTGCTCCTGCTAATCGTGTACGTGGCCAGCGTTATCGGTCCGCCCCCGCCGAACACCGCTTCCCTGGCGACGGTGGGACTGGCCGGATGGCTGTTCGTTCCATGGGGCTACTGGATCGACCGCCATCGCCGACCGGCATGAGCCACGAGCATACGCACGACCATCACGCGGCCCCAACTCCGAGCGCGTCCCCCGCGCACACTCCGCATGGCGTCACGGTTCCGTGCCCCTGCGGCAAGGCGTGCCTCTCCTGCGGCGCTGCGGTCCTGGGCGCGACGTGCGGGTGTGAGTTCGAGGCCAAGCAGTTCGAGTACGATCTCGCGCACCGCGTCGAGGAGCACGCGCACCACGACACGGCGCATGGGGTCGGGGAAGCCCATAACCACGACGCCCAGATGGCCGACCCGCGCATGGCGCGCCACATGGAAGCCGACATGCGCCGCCGGTTCTGGTGGTCCCTCGTCCTGACCGTTCCGGCCGTCCTCTACTCCCCGATCGGGATGAACGTGATCCGAATCCGCATGCCTGCACCGATCCCGGTGAACTGGATCCTCTTCGTGCTTACGACGCCGGTGGTGTTCTGGAGCGGATCGATCTTCATCACCGGGGCGTACCGCTCGCTGCGGCGCCGCGCCCTCAATATGTCGGTCCTGATCAGTACCGGCGTGCTCGCGGCCTACGGCTTCAGCGTGGCGATCACCCTCCTCGGCGCCGGCGAGACGTTCTACGAAGCCGCGGCGATGCTCGTCACCTTCGTCCTGTTCGGCCACTGGATGGAGATGCGCAGTCGGCGCGGCACGTCGGACGCCCTGCAGGCGCTGTTCAACCTCGTGCCTCCGCGTGCCCGAGTCGTGCGAGACGGCGCGGTCGTCGAGGTACCGACCGCCGAGGTGCGGGCGGGAGAGATCATTGAGCTTCGGCCCGGCGACCGGGTCCCGGTGGACGGCGAAGTGACCGAAGGTGAGACGGCGATCGACGAAGCCCTCGTGACGGGGGAGTCGATCCCGGTCCCCAAACGTCCCGGCGACATCGTGACAGGCGGCACGATCAACCAATCCGGGTCGATCCGCATCCGGGCCACGAAGGTCGGCGCAGACACCGCGCTCGCGCAGATCGTGAAGCTGGTCGAGGAGGCGCAGGCCAGTAAGGCACCGGGGCAGCGCATTGCGGATCGCTGGGCGCAGTACCTCGTCGTGCTCGCCGTCGGTGCCGGCGTGCTCACCTTCGTCGTGTGGTACGGCCTCGCTCGGGAGACAGCGCTGCTCGCCCTCACCTTCGCCATCTCCGCGGTGGTCATCGCCTGTCCCGACGCACTCGGGCTGGCCACGCCCACGGTCGTCGCGGTGGGCACGGGCATCGGCGCCCGGCACAACATCCTCATCAAGAACGCCGCCACGCTCGAGCAGCTCTCGCGCATCACGGCGGTCGTCCTCGATAAGACCGGCACGCTCACCGAAGGACGGCCGCGCATCATCGACGTCGTCGGCGCGGGCAGCGTCCCGGCCGATGAGGTCATCCGCCTGGCCGCGGCGGCGGAGCTGCGATCAGGTCACCCGCTGAGCAAGGCGGTTTCGGAGGAGGCCGAGCGCCGGGGACTACGCATCGAGCAGCAGGTCACCGCGTTCGAGAACCTGGCCGGGCACGGGGTGCAGGCGACGATCGAGGGCCGCCGCGTGCTGGTGGGAACAGCCCGGCTGATGCGCGACCGAGGGATCGATCTTGCCACGGTGCAGTCGGCATTGGACCGGCTGCTCGCCGAGGGCAAGACCCTGATGATCGTCGCCGCAGACGGCGCCGTCGTCGGCATTGCGGCCGCGGCAGACCCCGTGCGGGATACGTCGGCCCGGGCGGTGGCCGGGCTGCGGGGGCTCGGCATCGACGTGGCGATGATCACCGGTGACAACCGCCAGACGGCAGATGCGGTGGGGAGGCAGCTGGGCATCGCCCGGGTCTTCGCGGAGGTACTGCCCGAGCAGAAGGCGGACCACGTGGCCGCGCTGCAGCGC
>MENB01000139.1:6359-12267 GCA_001768125.1 Armatimonadetes bacterium RBG_19FT_COMBO_69_19 | reverse complement strand
CGTTCCGATCCGGCCGACGTGCTGCGCGCCGTTTTCCTTTCGAAGGCGACCGTGCGCAAGATGCGCCAGAACCTGTTCTGGGCCTCGATCTACAACGTCCTGGCGATCCCCGTGGCCGCGGGCGCCCTGTACCCCGCCTACGGACTCATGCTCCGGCCGGAGTGGTCGGCGCTGCTCATGTCGGCATCATCGATCATCGTCGCCACGAACGCGGTTCTGCTGAAGCGGGCCGAAGGCCCGATGCAGCGGATCTAGGTTACGGCGGCGGGGCGCCGGGCGCGCCCTCGGCCTGCATCGCGTGCGTCCAGAGACTGTAGATGTACGCGATGTAGACGAGCAGGACCACGAGCACGGTCCCCACCGTCACCGCCGAGATCAGGGCCACCCAGCGGACTGCCCGCAGCACCGCCTTGCTCTCGTCGTTCATGCCCGCCTCAGCTCCGAGGGATGGCGCGCTCAAGCATCATGTCGCCAGCACCTTTGCCAGTTCCAGCAGCCGTGGATCCAGCGTCTTGCGGCTCGCGGCGACCACCTCCAGCGGGGTCCCCGTGATCTCACCGCGCGTCAGACCCATCATCACGCCGGCCCGCCCGGCCGCGAGCTCCCCTACCGCGCCGGCGCCCAGCCGGCTCGCCAGGACGCGGTCGAAGGCCGTGGGGATGCCCCCGCGCTGCACGTGGCCGAGGATGGTCGCCCGGACGACGAACCCGATGCGATCGCGGTGCTCCTGAAAGTAGTGCACGAGGCGTTCCGCGTCGAAGCGCGCGCCTTCCGCGACGACGACGATGCTGTGCGCCTTGCCCCGCTCGTAGGCCGCCCGGAGATCGTCGATCAACGCTTCAGGATCGGTCTCAAACTCGGGGATGACCACCGCCTCGGCCCCGCCGGCCAGGGCGGCCATGAGGGCGAGGTAGCCGCAGTCGCGGCCCATGACCTCGATGAGGAACGCCCGCTGCAACGCGGAGGCCGTCGCCTTCAGCCGGTCGATCGCCTCGAGGGCGATGTTCAGCGCCGTATCGACGCCGATGCTCATCTCGGTACCGTAGATATCGTTGTCGATGGTCGAAGCGACGCCCACCACGGGGTAGCCCATCCGGGAGAGCTCGGCCGCGCCGGCCTGGGTGCCGCTGCCGCCGATGACGACCAGGGCGTCGACGCCCGTGCGCTCGAGCACGTCAAGGGCCTGTCGCCGGCCGGATTCCTGCTTGAACTCGGGGGCGCGCGCGCTGCGCAGGACCGTGCCCGCCTGCTGCATGATCCCGCCGACGTCACGCGCGGACAGCGGGAAGATCTCCCCGGCGATCAGCCCGACGTAGCCCAGGCGTACCCCGTAGACATCCCACCCCTGCGCCACGCCGGTCCGCACGACCGCGCGGATCGCCGCGTTCATCCCCGGCGCATCGCCGCCGCTCGTGAGGACCGCGATCCGTTTCATCAATCTTCCTCCATCATACCCCGTCCAGGAGTCACCTGCCCGCAACGCGAATGGGCCTTCCGATGAGTCCTCTCGTCGCCGCGCTCACGGTGGGCGTGGGCATCCATCTCGTCGTCGCTCTCTTCCTCCTCCTCCGGTACCTGGACGGCCGCGAGCGGCTCTTCGGCTGGTGGTCGCTCGCCTACGCTTTCTTCGCGGCGCACGTCTTCACGGAAGCGGTCCTGGCGATCGGCGCCGCGCCGGCCTGGTTCGCGCTGCGGCACCTGTTCTTCATCGTCGCGGCGTGGGCGATGGTCTACAGCTTCCAGCCGCTGTGGTGGAGCACCGCCCTGGCCGCCGCACTGGCCCTGCTCGCGGCGTTGCTGCAACCCACCTCCTGGCTCGCGGCCGCGACGGTCGCCTCGCTCGGGGGCGCCGCGGGCTTCATCGCCAGCGCCTGGCTGTTCTACCGCCGAGAGGGCGGGCTCCTCAACCAGAGCAGCCGCCTCCTGTTCTGGGGCCTCCTCCTGACCGGCATCCACGCCCTCGACTACCCGTTCCTCCGCACCCATCCCGCGCTGGCCCCGGTCGGCGCCGCCTTCTCCGGCATCTTCACGCTCGCCTTCGGGACGGGCATCATCCTGCGGGCCTGGCAGCGCACGCGCGAACTCGTCACGATGCGCACCGTCGCCGAGACCCTGAACCGCTCGCTGGATACGCGCGGGGCGTTAGGCGAGGCGCTCGGCCAGCTCGTGACGATGATGCGGCTGTACAGCGGCTGGATCTTCCTGCGGGACGGCTCGGAGTTCCGTGTCGCGGCCGCCGAGAACCTGCCCCTGCAGCTCGCCGCGGACGGGATGGCGCCGATGCGGGGCGACTGCCGCTGCCTGCAGCTGCTGCGCGAGGGGGCGCTGACCCAGGCCGTGAACCTCGTGGAGTGCATGCGGCTGGAGAAGGCGGGCTGGGCCCAGCCGCGCCACGCTACGGTGCCGCTGCGCACCGCGGGCGGCGGCCTGATCGGCGTGATGAACCTCGTGCTCCCGTCGCGGCGGGCGCTGACCCCGCGCGAGCTCGCCACACTCTCCGCGATCGGCGACCAGATCGGCCTGGCCGCGGAGCGCGCTCGATTGTACGAGGAGCTGAGGGAGAAGGAGGCCCTGCGCGGGAAACTCCTCGAGAAGCTGATCAGCGCCCAGGAGGACGAGCGGCGGCGCATCGCCCGCGAGCTGCACGACCAGGCCGGCCAGGCCCTCACCGCCCTCATCCTCAACCTGGAGATGGCCGAGCAGGCCGAGCAGGGGATCGAGCCGGAACGCCTGGCGCGGCTGCGCGGCATCGCCGAGGGTACGCTGGCCGAGCTGCGCCGCATGATCTACGACCTGCGCCCCACCATCCTGGACGACCTCGGCCTCGCCGCGGCCGTGCGCTGGTACGTCAAGGAGAACGTCGAGCCACAGGGGCTGCACGTGACGATGAGCATCACCGGCGCCGACGAACGCCTGCCCCATCACATCGAAACCGCGGTGTTCCGCATCGTGCAGGAGGCCCTCACGAACATCTTGAAACACGCTCAGGCCCATCGCGCGGGGATCGAGATCGCGGTCACCCCGCAGGACGTGCGGGTGGCGATCACGGACGACGGCCGCGGCTTCGACCTCTCGCACGTCACCACCCGGCGCGAGGGCGGGATGGGGCTGCTGGGGATGCGGGAACGCGCCGAACTGCTCGGCGGCACACTCCGGATGGAGTCCCGGGAAGGTGGGGGCACGAGGGTGGAGGCGGTGATCCCGGTCCAGGTGGGCGTGGATGGCCAGGATTAAGGTCGTCGTGGCCGATGACCACGCCATCGTCCGCGAGGGCGTGCGGATGATCCTCGCCCGCGAGCAGGACATCGAGGTCGTGGGCGAGGCCGGCGACGGCCAGCAGGCCCTCGATCTGGTCGCCTCCCTGCGCCCGCAGGTCGTGATCATGGACATCAGCATGCCCGGGATGGGCGGCATCGAAGCGACCCAGCGCGTCAAGACCAAGCATCCCGAGGTACAGGTCCTGGCCCTCACCATGCACGAGGACGAAACTTACGTGTTCCAGCTGCTGCGGGCCGGGGCGGCGGGCTACGTGCTCAAGCGCGCGGCCGCACAGGACCTCGTCCAGGCCGTGCGGGCCGCCGCGAAAGGCGAAGCGTTCCTTTATCCGTCCATCGCCCGCAAGGTCGTCGAGGACTACCTGAGGCGCGTCGAGACGGGTGAGGAGCGCGAGCGCTACGACGGGCTGACCACGCGCGAGAAAGAGATCCTCACCCTGATCGCCCAAGGGCTCAGCAACCAGCAGATCGCCGAGAAGCTGTACATCAGCATCAAGACGGTGCAGACGCACCGCGCGCACATCCTCGAGAAGCTCGGCCTCCACGACCGCACCGAGCTGGTGCGGTACGCCATCCGCAAGGGCCTCATCCAGGCGTAGGGCCGCGCACGCTTCGCGCGCTCACGCGCGCAGGAGGCGCTTGCACGGCGGTGGAATTTCCTGTTGAATCTAGGAGGACTCAGACCTCCTTCATCCTCGAGGACATCCATTCATGGCCGAACCTGTGACCTTTACGGACGCGCGGCGGACGGCGCGCCAGCTCAGCCTGGCCCTGCTGCTCGTCATCGGGGGCGGCGGCGTCCTCTCCTTCCTCGTGGCACGGGCGCGCTGGTGGCTCCCCCCGGCCGCCAGCACGCAGGCCGCCGACATCGACCGCCTCTTCGGCACAACGCTCGCCGTGACCGGCTTTGTCTTCGTCCTCGTTCACGTGCTGCTCGCCCTGGTGATCTGGACCGGCGCCCGCCGCAAGACGGCGGACTACTGGCACGACCACCCCACGCTCGAGCTCACCTACACGCTCGCGCCGGCGGCCATCCTGGTCACGCTCATCGCGATGGGCGGCGTCGTCTGGGCGCGGATCCACCAGCCCGCGCCGCCCAACGCGGTGCTGGTCGAGGTCCGGGCGGAGCAGTTCGGCTGGGTCTTCCGCTATCCCGGCGCCGACGGGCAGTTCGGCCGCGTCGACCCGTCGTCCATCAACCTGCGCGCGAATCCGCTGGGGCTCGTGGCGGACGACCCGGCCGGGGCGGACGACGTGGTCGTGCGTGAGCTGCACCTGGTGGAGAACCGCCCCGTGCACGTCCGGCTGCGCAGCAAGGACGTGCTGCACAGCTTCTTCATCCCGCAGTTCCGGGTGAAGCAGGACGCCGTGCCGGGGATGACCATCGACGTCATCTTCCAGCCCACGAAGGCGGGCGGCTACGAGATCGCCTGCGCCGAGCTGTGCGGCGTGGGGCACTACATCATGCGCGGGAAGATCGTCGTCGAGCCGCAGGCGGCGTTTGACGTCTGGCTCGCGTCGCAGCAGCCCGCACTGCCCTGACCAATGCTTCTGGGAGGACAGGCCTGATGGCGGTCACACACGAGGCGCACGCTAAGCATCACCAGAGCTTCCTGACCCGCTACATCTTCAGCCAGGACCACAAGATTATCGGCATCCAGTACCTGTTCAGCTCGCTCTTCATGGCCCTGATCGGCGCCACCCTGGCGATGCTGATCCGCCTGCAGCTAGGCTGGCCGGATGCGAAGTGGCCGCTGGTCGGGATGCTCTTCCCTGGAGGGTTCACCGGGGATGGCACGATGAGGCCCGACTTCTACCTCGCCGTGGTGACCATGCACGGCACGATCATGATCTTCTTCGTGCTCACCACGGCGCTGTCGGGCGGCTTCGGGAACTTCCTCATCCCGCTGCAGATCGGGGCGCGGGACATGGCCTTCCCGTTCATGAACATGATCTCGTACTGGCTCTACCCGCCGGCAATCATCGTGCTGCTCGCGGCCTTCTTCGTGAGCGGGGGCGCCCCGAACGCCGGCTGGACGGCGTACCCTCCGCTCTCCGCCCTGCCCGGGGCGGCCCCGGGCTCGGGGCTCGGCCAGACCTTGTGGCTGGTGAGCCTGGCCATCCTCATCATCGCCTTCCTGCTCGGCTCGCTGAATTACATCACGACCATCCTACAGCTGCGCGCGCGTGGCCTCTCGCTGATGCGCCTGCCGCTCACGATCTGGGGGCTGTTCATCACGGCGATCCTGATGCTGTTGTCCTTCCCGGTGCTCGTCGCGGCGGCCATCATGCTGCTGTTCGATCGCACCGCCGGGACGAGCTTCTTCGTCCCCTCCGGCGTGGTCATCGGCTCCCAGCTCGTCCAGCACAGCGGGGGCAGCCCCCTGCTGTGGCAGCATCTGTTCTGGTTCCTCGGCCACCCCGAGGTCTACGTCGTGATCCTGCTCCCGATGGGCATCGTCTCCGAGATCCTGTCGAACAACGCCCGCAAGCCGATCTTCGGCTACCCGTTCATGGTCGCCTCACTCGCCGCGATCGGGTTCCTGAGCTTCATCGTCTGGGGCCACCACATGTTCGTCAGCGGGATGCATCCGCTGGTGGGCATGGCCTTCATGGTGAGCACGCTGGTCATC
>MENB01000139.1:6097-6323 GCA_001768125.1 Armatimonadetes bacterium RBG_19FT_COMBO_69_19 | reverse complement strand
GCCACGCTGTGGCGCGGGAAGCTGCGGTTCAACACCGCGATGCTCTTCGCGATCGGCTTCGTCTCGCTGTTCGTGACCGGGGGCCTGACCGGGATCTTCCTCGGCTCCCCGCCGATCGATGTGTACGTCACGGACACGTTCTTCGTCGTGGCACACTTCCACTTCGTCATGGCCTCGGCGTCGCTGTTCGGCATCTTCGCCGGGACGTACTTCTGGTTCCCGAAGA
>MENB01000139.1:5836-6042 GCA_001768125.1 Armatimonadetes bacterium RBG_19FT_COMBO_69_19 | reverse complement strand
CCTGGGCATCTACGCGACGTTCTTCCCAATGCACTTCGCCGGGATCGCCGGCATGATGCGGCGGATCTACTCGCCGGCCCTCTACGCGCACCTGCAGCGCCTGGGGGCGCTGAACAGCTTCGTCTCCATCGCCGCGTTCGTCCTGGGCACGGCGCAGCTGATCTTCGTGGGCAACCTGTTCTGGAGCCTGTTCCGCGGCCCGCGCG
>MENB01000139.1:4497-5826 GCA_001768125.1 Armatimonadetes bacterium RBG_19FT_COMBO_69_19 | reverse complement strand
GAGTGGCAGACGTCGTCCCCGCCGCCACACGGGAACTTCGCCGGCGACCTGCCCGAGGTGCACCGCTGGCCCTACGATTACAGCGTGCCCGGTGCGCCCGCGGACTTCACCCCCCAGACCGTTCCGGCATCAACCGTGCCAGTCCCGGTCCACGGCGGATCGGGCGAAGGCGACGAGGGGACGACACCATCATGAGCCGCCCCTCCCCTGTCCTCGAGCCTCTGCGCCGCACGCCGGACCTGCCCATCGGCCCAGGAGGCCCGCACGTCACCACCGGCGACGGCAGCTCCGGCGCGGCCGCGCGCCCGCCGGCGAGCGCCGCCTCGATCGCGGTCTGGCTCCTGGTCGGCGCCGTGACCATCCTGTTCGCCGCGGTCACGAGCACACTGCTGGCGCGTCGGGTCGAGGCGGACTGGCGGCCGGGGCCGCTGCCCGCGGCCCTGTGGCTGGGGACGATCGTGCTCGCGGCGAGCAGCCTGGCCATGGAATGGGCGCGAGCACGCGGCCGGCGGGAGCATCTCGATCAGCTGTGGGCGGGCCTCGTCGCGACCTCGACGCTCGGCGCCGCCTTCCTTGTCTTCCAGTGGACGGCCTGGCGCCAGCTGGCCGCGATGGGCGTCTACCTGTCGACGAACCCGCACAGCGCGTTCTTCTTCCTGCTGACGGGCCTGCATGGACTGCACCTCGCCGGAGGACTGTTCGGCCTGGCGTACGCCCTGGGCCGCACCCGGCGCGCACGGTCCGCCGCGGTGGCCCTGGGCGCGGTCGATCCGGTGGCGATCTACTGGCACTTCCTGACCGTGCTCTGGCTGTACCTGTTCGCGATCCTCTTCGCTCTGTAGAGGTCTCAGGAGGCACGGATGGCGTCGACGCACGCGGTAGAGCACACCCAGACCGGCGAGTGGAGCGGCGGCCGGTCCCCCTTCGGGATCAACTGGCCGAAGCTGATGATGTGGTTGTTCCTGGTCCAGGACACCCTGACATTCGCCGGCCTGCTCACCGGCTACGGGGTGATGCGCCTCTCGCTGGGGCACTGGCCGGTGCAGGCCGAGGTGTTCAACCTCTACCTGGTCGGGGCGATGACCTTCATCCTCATCTGCAGCAGCGCGACGATGGCCGTCGCGGTCGCGGCGGCGAAGCGTGGCGACCGCCCGAAGGTCTCGCGGTATCTCCTGCTCACCGCCCTGGGGGGGCTGTTGTTCCTCAGCGGCCAGTACTACGAGTGGAGCAAACTGATCGGCGAAGGCGCCCGGCTGTTCACGAATCCCTGGGGTATCCCGCAGTTCAGCGCGACCTTCTTCATCACAACCGGGTTCCACGGCGCCCACG